>JAZONW010000001.1:0-2944 GCA_045654745.1 Victivallaceae bacterium
GGCGTAGGCAAAACTCATTCCGCGGATCATCTTGATCCCGAGCTTGTGCATACGCGGTATCGCCGCCAGAAGCTCCGCCTTGCTGGATTCAAAATCTTCATCGCTCCTCGGAGCCTTTGACCAGTTGGCGACCGCACTGCCGTAACAGTTGATGGCGATACCGCTGTCGGCAAGCTGTCCGCAGACGGTTTCAAACTCCTCTTCACTCAAGGTGGCAAGGGTCTTGCCGTTGATGTTGCGGCTCTCGATGTATTTCCAGCCCAGCTCAACTGTTGCCGCTATCTGTTTGGAAAAATCTGCTCCTGCCTCGTCGGCAAATCCTGTGAGATACATAGTAAATACTCCTTAAAATGAACTGCCGAAGTCATCTGCACTGCCGGATGAAACGCTCTTTTTGGTGTAACGGCTGGTGGCGACCAGTTTGCCCAGCATTTCAGCGTATTCATCGGCGTCGATGGGAAGTGTGACGGTTTTATCTTTCAATCCTGAAAGCAGCATCGCGTTTCCGAGTTCGAGTCCGCGGATGCCATCCTCCAGCGGAGCGATAAGCTCTTTGCCGCGCAGCAGGGCGTCGGCAACGTTCTGGAAGATCCGCTGGTGCTGACTGCCTTTATCCTCCTGAACCTTTACATCGCACACCCAGTTTTCGCTCTTGACGAAAGACTGGTCGCTGGTTTTGATGTAGGTATCGGTGGGGATCTCGTTGCGGATAAACTCGATTTTTCCGCGTTCAAGCACTACTCTGCCCCGGGTGCAGGTTATTTCCAGACGGTTGGTTCCCGGCATCTCTCCGGTGGAAGCGATGAAGTTGGCAACTTTGCCGTCTGCGTATTCCAGATAGGCGTTGACTTCGTCTTCGACCTCAATATCGTGGTATTTGCCCAGTTTGGCGGTGGCACGGACTTTTTCAGGCATTCCGAAGAGCCACTGCATAAGGTCGAGCTGGTGAGGACACTGGTTCAACAGCACTCCGCCGCCTTCACCTCTCCAGCTGGCACGCCAGTCGCCGGAGTCGTAGTAGTGCTGGGTGCGGAACCAGGCGGTGATGATCCAGTTGATACGGGTGATTTTTCCCAGTTCTCCGGAGTCGATAAGCTGTTTCAGTTTGATGTGTGCCGGAAGTGTCCGCTGGCAGAACATCAGGGCGCGGATGAGGTGCGGATATTTTCTGCTCTCGTCGATGAGTGCCTGTGCCGCTTTCTTATGGACGGTTATCGGTTTTTCGACGATGATGTGTTTTCCGTGTTCCATCGCCTTGATGGCGATATAGGGGTAGTCGTAGTGCGGAACCGCCACCACAACGACGTCGATATTGTCGAGGGAAAGAAATTCGTCAAGGTCGGTACAGCAGACCAGATTTTGGCGGATGGAGTCAGGAATACGGTCGAAAGCTGCCGGATTTATATCGCATACCGCGGTGATCTCTCCATCACTCATCGCGTCGATGAGTTTGACGTGTGTGCTGCCCATATTGCCGATGCCGACAATTCCAAAACGAACCTTTTTCATAATACTGTTTCCTGTTGTATTGTAAGCTCTGGAACATAATATATATTTTACGCTCAGGATATTCAACAACGTCAGCAGTGCAAAAGATATGTTTTTGTCGCAATCTTTTATAAAATCACGCTATTCTGTTCCAGCATAACAAACGTCACGGGAGTGATCGGAAACAGTTTTTCAGCTGTAAAAATCCTGCTGAAATCAATTATTTGTATCTGCGCCAGTCAAACCGGCTGGCTTTTTCCGCGTTGAGTTTCACGTTTTGTGATTTCCGCGGACGCCGTTTTTATACTCAAATATGCTAAAAAATCCTTTTTCTGATTGAAGAAAAACAAATTCCCGACCGTTTTTACACAAATAAAAACAACAACTGTTTTTCAAATCCCAAAACCAGCAATACTGTATTTAGTCTCACAATCTTTGATTACCAGTGCATAAGGTCAATCATACCCCGTTCAAAGTCACCTAATCTGTACGGAAATACTGTATTTGTAGGTGGGATGTATGGTATTTCACGGAATTCAACTTGAAAAAAAATATAAAATGCGATATATTACAAAAACGAAGGTTGAGTAAAACATATGGACGAAAAAATAGTAATATCTACATTTTCTGGTGCTATGGGATTAGACAATGGCATTGAACGTGCTGGCTTGTCTGTTCGTTTGTGCGTGGAAATTGAAAAAGCAATGGCTGATACAATTCGTATGAATAAACCGGAGCTTGCTTTGATAGATGATGATATTCGCAATTATTCAGGAGCAGACCTTCGTGCAAAAGCTGGACTTTCTGAAAGTGATGATGTATTCTTAATGTGCGGCGGACCTCCGTGTCAGGCATTTAGCACAGCGGGGAAAAGAAAAAGTTTTGATGATGCCCGTGGCAATGTATTCTTGAAGTACATTGAATTGATCGGAGAAGTCCGCCCCAAATATTTTCTTATTGAAAATGTGCGCGGACTATTGTCTGCCTCTTTTCGTGCGCCAGAAGGCAGTGAAGAGAAAAAAAATGGATATGCCTTGCCTACTCCCAAAGAGGAAAAAGGTACAGCCTTGTTATATGCATTGGGCAAAATTAAGGAAATGGGATATAGTGCAACATTCACTTTGTATGATGCGGCAAACTATGGTGTCCCTCAGCGACGCGAACGGGTTGTGATTCTCGGAAGCCGGGACGGTTATGAAATTCCGTTAATACCGCCGACTCATTCAGAACATGGAGCAAATGGCTTGAAACCATGGGTAACATTCAGAGATGCAGTGTCTGGACTCACAGAGTGCCATGCAGCCAAAATACCTGAAAAAAGATTAAAATATTTCAAGTTACTCGGTCCAGGACAATATTGGAAAGATTTACCTGTAGAAATACAGCCGGAAGCAATGGGTAATTCATATTATCTTGCAGGTGGAAAGACTGGGTTTTTCAGACGTTTGGCTTGGGA
>JAZONW010000002.1:0-14618 GCA_045654745.1 Victivallaceae bacterium
CTATTCAATTTTCAATCAGCCATCCGTTAACCAATCAAACGGTCAACGGATTCTTAATATATCATCATTTTCAGCTTTGTCAAACCGAAATTTCAGATTTTTTTAAGTTTTTTTATCAACACCGCTTTTTTTAACTCCCCCGACCGGTGTCAAACCAGCCAATGAAGCAAAACGGTCTTATAATATATGCCCGTTTCAGGGGCATTGCAAATCAAAATAAACGATTTTTTTGAATTTTTTTAGATTTTTCAGAAAAAACACGAAAAAACGGTATTCAGCACCGGAACTTATCGCAGAGGCGTCGTGCCTCGTCAATAATTTCTTTTTCACCCGGAATCACACGGTTTTCCATTAAAACATTTCCGTCACAGATAACAGTATTGACAATACTGGAATCCGCCGCATAAACAAGATTCGAAACCATTTCGTAGTCTGCCACCATAAAATGGCTGTTCAAATCAACCAGCAAAGCATCAGCATCCATACCGACTGCTATTTTACCTGCATTGATATTAAAAGCCGCCGCACAGTTTCCGGTGGCACACCTGTAAATATTTCCGGCATTGCCGACATCTGCCTGCATATGTTTGATTTTTGCTACCAGAGCAGCACATTTCATCTCATCGAACATAGAAAGATTGTTGTTACTGCAGCATCCATCGGTACCGATCGTCACTTTACAGCCTGCCGCCAGCGCCATTTCCAAATCAAAAATACCGCTGGCAAGTTTCATATTGGAAACCGGCATATGTGCGATCACTGCACCGCGGGAAGAAATCAATTCCGCATCGGCCCCGGTGATATTGGTGCAGTGTGCAAGCACGCATCTCTCGTTGAGGACACCGAGTTCATCCAGATATGCGATCGGAGTTTTTCCGTGTTCTTTGAGGCAGTTTTCCACTTCTGTCATAGATTCCGAAGCATGGATATGGATAAACATATCCTTTTCTGCCGCCATTTTGCCAAGTTTTTTCAACGCTTCACCGGGCACGGTATAAATAGCGTGCGGTGCAGCAGAAATTTTCACTCTGTCAGACGGCATATCTGCCGCCATTTGCCATAATTGGTCATTGGCGACTTGCGCTCTGTCCAAAACTTCGCCTCCCGGCGCACAGATAACCATAATACCGATTTGAGCCCGCATTCCCATTTCGACAGCGGCCCGGTAAGTTTCTGCCGGAAACCAATACATATCGTTAAAAAACACCGTGCCGGTACGGATCATTTCGATGATTGCCAGTTTTGTACCGATATAAACATCATGGGCATCCATTTTTGCTTCGGCCGGCCAGATGTATTTTTCCAGCCATTCCAGGACTTTCATATCGTCCGAATAGCCTCTGAAAAGAGTCATTGCCGCGTGATTATGGCTGTTGTAAAAAGGCGGTATCACTGCAAGTTCGCCTTTGCCGTCAATGATCCTGACGTTTTCAGGTGCAGAAATATCCGCACCGATGGCAGTAAATCTGCCGTCAGATATATTTATATTGACCTTTTTGCCGTCGAGAATGACATTTTGTAAAAAAACAGAACCTCTTTTATTAAATCCGTCCATTTTCAAACCCTGTATATCATATATTATATTATTATATATACTTTTTGATTTCCGCCACATCGCTGAAAGGATATTTGACTCCGGCAGTTTCCTGCGTCGTTTCGTGCCCTTTGCCTGCGACAAGGATGATATCCCCTACCCCGGAAAGTGCAACCGCTTGAGCGATCGCCCTGCCCCGGTCAACTTCCACAGTCACTTCTGTAAAACCGCCCATTCCGGCAAGTATTTGCGAAATGATTTCCTGCGGATCTTCATTCCGCGGATTATCACTGGTCACGATCACGTGGTCAGAAAATTTTACCGCAACTTTGCCCATTTCCGGGCGTTTTTCCCGGTCGCGGTTGCCTCCTGCCCCAAAAACAGTGAATATCCTGCCGCCTTTTTTCATTTCAGAAAGCAACCCGAGGACATTTTCAAGGGCATCCGGAGTGTGGGCATAATCTACAAATGCGACCTGCCCTGAACGCAAATCGTATTTTTCCAATCTTCCCGGGATAAAAAGCGGTTGAGCCGCGGCTTTTGCCAATGCTGTCAAATCGAAGCCGCTCTCCGCCAGAAGTATTACTGCACCGGCATAATTGCGGATATTGTGTATTCCGGAAAGCGGTATATCGAAACGGACCGCTTCACCGGATTTCGACAACACAAAAGAACTGCCGGAAAAGCCGGTCGCAATTTCACTGATACGCCAATCCCCCCCGCCGGAGACGGAAAAACCGGCTTTGCGGCAAATCAAACTGTCATAAAGTTCCCTGCCGCAGGGATCATCAATATTTATTACCGCCACCCCGTCAGGAGCAAGATGTTCGCAAAAAAGCCTGCGTTTGGCGGCAAAATAATCATCAAAAGTCCGGTGGTAATCCAGATGATCACGGGTAAGATTGGTAAAGATCGCTCCAGCCGCTTTTACCGTACCGCTGCGCCGTTGGGCAAGCGAATGGCTGGAAAACTCCATAGCGGCAAATCCGGCAGAGTTTTTTACCATACCGTCAAACAGTTGATAAAGTGTTTCGATGTCAGGAGTCGTCGCAGATGCCGGGCAGTTTTTTCTGCCGTCAAAGGTTTCCACTGTGGAAACCAATCCGCAAAGTTCCCCCATTTCTGACAACAAATGCCGGAGGATAAAAACGGTACTGGTTTTACCATTGGTACCGGTAACTCCGAAAAGTTTTATTTTTTCATCGGCATTGTCATATTTATTTTTGACCATTGCCGCAAATGCCGCCACACTGTCCCGGACTTTGAGTGTCAACGGGAAACCGTCTTTTTCGCCGATAACCGCCCCTGCTCCGCGCCGCATAGCCTCGGCAATATAGCAGTGTCCGTCACAGGAAGCACCGTTGACAGCAACAAAAAGAGAGCCGGGAGTCACTTTGCGGGAATCGCAAAAAAACTCCTCCGGCACCGGCATATCAGCGGCGGTCTGACCGGGCAGCAACAAATCACCGAGCAGAGTTCTGAAACTCTTTACCATGCTGCTTCCGGCAGGGCTTTTTCCACTGCCGTCCCCCGTGAACCTTTGGCAAAAACGACATCCCCCAGCTCTGTGATTCCATCAAGGATGCCTGCCCGGCTTTTTTCAAAGTGATATTTACCGGGAGAAAGTTCAAATTCCCTGCCGACAGTCACAATGCGTGCCGCCGGAAAAAACTTTTCTGCCAGAGCCATCACTCCGGCGTGAGATGCCGCTGAATTTTCACCCAATTCTCTCATACCGCCCAGCACCAGCACCAGTTTCCGGTCATCTATACCGGAATCTTTCAACTGCTGCAAAGTGGCTTTCATACTGGCGGGATTGGCGTTGTAAGCATCGTTGATATAGGTAATCCCGTCGATAATGCTTTTTTTCATTCTCATTCCCGGCAGAGTGGTATCCGGAAGTGCCGCGGCGATCGTTTCTCCGCTGATCCCCAACGCCCAGGCCGCCGAAGCCGCCGCCGCCGCATTCAATGCCTGATGCGCTCCGGAAAGATGCCAGTTGATAACGAAACTTCCGCCATCCGGCAAAGTCAGTTCAAAAGCAGAGCCGTCAAGCGTACCGCCCAGAAAACGCACCACGGTATCACACCCGGGAGCTGTCCCGAACCAGAGGATTTTCCTGTCGCCAAAGGCTCTGGCAAGGATCTCTTTTTCCGGAACATCGGCGGGCAATATACCGTAACCGTCTGCCGCAAGACCTGCCGCGACAGTACCCTTTTCTGCGGCGACACCAGCAAGGTCGATGAGTTTTTCCAGATGGCAGGGGGCAACGGAATTAACGATTGCGACATCCGGCATGGCACAAATACTCAACGGAGAGATTTCCCCGGGGGCACTGGTCCCCATTTCAATTACTGCGGCTTTTTCGTGACCCTGCAACCGGAAAAGATTTTGCGGTACGCCGATGTGATTATTGGTGTTGCCAAGCGTGGCGAGGACATTTTTTTCACCGAAAGCCGCAGAAAAAATCGCCTTGAGCATCTCTTTGACACTGGTTTTGCCGACACTGCCGGTAACTCCGGCAACTTGCAAACCGTCAATTTTGCACCGGTAACACCGTGCCAACTGCTGATACGCTTTGACAGTATCATCCACTGCCACTACCGGTACGGGGATGCGGTCAGCCAAATCCAGTTTGCTTTTGCTGATGCAGACGGCGACAGCGTGATTTGCCAATGCTTTATCCACAAAGTTATGACCGTCGAAATTTTCTCCGGCAATGGCAATAAACATTCTGCCCCGGCAATCAATGCGGGAATCGGTGCAGACCCCGCAAATTTCCGGGATTTCTCTGTAAAAAAAAGAGCCGGCAAGAGCCTCTTTTATCTCCGCCGGCGTTAAAGTCAGCATATTTTTTTCACTCATTGATATTGATGATCTGCCGCACGACGTCGCCACGGAAAATCAGTCTTACTGTTTCCGATGGCGATATCCAGTAGATCCAAGTCTCGTTTTTGGGGTTGGGAGTTCGGATCGCCGGCGGCGGGCCATAAGCCAGCAACACCTGGGCATGATTCATACCGGGTACGACTTCTCCGCGTTTGACGCGGGCAAGATTTTTCGCCGGGATACCGCTGAAAAGCTTATCCGGAGGAACTGTTGTAAATGTCGCAGTTACAAAATCACGCATTGTGCAAATACGGTAACCCTGATCAAAGTTGATGGCATAGGTTTTGCCGGATTTGTCTTTGAAGGTGATTTTATTATCCCAGTAAGAGGTGCTGACCGGTTCGATTTCAGTACCGACAGGGATCATATCCCCCTGCTGGATATTGAGCGAACTGATATTCATCGGGTCAGTGTACCACAGATTGTATCTGGTATATATCTTTTCCCCTTCACGGAGCTGAAAGACTTCTGAAAAGACAAGCGGCTCTGCACATCCGGCAAAAAATGCCAGCACTGCAAATGCGGCAATGTACTTGAAACACCTCAAACAACGCATGATACACTTTCCCTGAAATAGAGTTTTATCAACAGCCGAATGCCTTGGCGAGATCCACTTTGGCATTTGCGGCAAGAGTAACCAGAGTTTTGGTATGGATGATACCGGAAATATTCGTCATTTCGGTAGCGATGATCGACGCGAGTTTACCATTGTCACAGACCCGGATCACGCCCACGAGGTCATATTCACCGGCAACGGTATAAACCTCAGTCACGCCATCGATAGCCATCATACTGTCAATGACCTGATTGATCATAGCACGCTCGACATTTACCAATACGATACCAGTAACCATACTATTTTCTCCCTGTTACGGATTAAACTTCACGGCCATAAGAGACCGTCCACATGGATATTATAGCAATCGTAAATAAAAATTCAAGTGCCATTAAATAAAAATCATCAAAAATTTTTTATTCGGCGTCTTTTTCCCGCAATTTTTTCACATCTTCGTCGGCGAAACGGATGACATCGGCAAACCTGTCGGCATTAAGCTGATCTGCCTGTACCAGAGTTTTGTGAGCCTCTGCCACAGTTTCGGCAGTTTTGAGCATAGATGACATTCCGGTACCGCTGCCGCCTGATGCCACTGAACCGTTTTTGAAAACAAAAAGCCGTTTCACCCCCAGCCCCTGCAATAACTTTTGCAGGACGTCTGAAGCATTGAGCAATTCCACAGCGGCATTACTGCGCCGGGCTGCAAGAGCCAGCATAGTCAGGACTCCCATAAAAGTACTGTCCATAGCGACGCAATCGCCCAGATCTATTTTCACACCTCTGATCGCAACGGAATTTTTGGCGATATCCCGCATAGGCACAGCGTACTCAAAATTCGCTCTGCCGGATACTTTTATAGAGTATATCCCGTCACGATTGGATATGAGTAAATCGGAACTTTTCATTTTGACTCCAGTACCGCTTTGATACGGCGCACGCCGCGACTGGAACTTTCCTCTTTTTTGATTTTGAAAGAACCGAGTTCTCCGGTTCTGGCGGCGTGCGGTCCGCCGCAGATTTCGCAACTGACATCGCCCATACGGTAAACCTTGACCCGGTCGTTGTATTTCTCGCTGAAAACAGCCATAGCGCCGGAAGCTTTTGCATCTTCGAGAGCCATTTCAGTACAAGTGATTTCGAGATCGCGGCGGATGGCATCGTTGACGATGTCTTCCACTTTTTTCAGTTCTTCCGGAGTTACTTTTTCCGGATGGCAGAAGTCAAAGCGCAGGCGTTCCGGAGTGATATTGGAACCGCGCTGCTCGACGTGAGTACCGAGCACCTGCCGGAGAGCCGCCTGAAGCAAATGGGTGGCACTGTGAAGTCTGGCGGTGGCTTCGGACTGGTCGGCAAGACCGCCTTTGAATTTCTGCTCACTGCCGGCGCGGGATTGCTCCTGATGCTTGCGGAAAGCCTCCTCGTAACCTTTCATATCCACTTCAAAATTCTGCTCGTGAGCCATTTCCACCGTCAATTCGATGGGGAAGCCGTAAGTTTCGTAGAGGTTGAAAGCATTTTTGCCGGAAATGACCTTTTTTTCCACAAAAGCGGGAACCCGGTCGATCATTTTCTGAAATTCTTTGGTGCCGTGATCCAGTGTGGCGGCGAACTGATTTTCTTCGCGGTCAAGTTCGGAAATGATCGTTTCGGCATTTTTGCGGAGTTCGGTATAGAAATCTCCGTACTGATCGATAACAATGCGGGCGATGCGGGAAGTAAACGCACCCTGGATACCAAGTTTGCGTCCTTCACGGATGGCACGGCGGATCAGGCGGCGGAGCACATAGGGAGCACCGACGCGGCCGGGGACGACTCCGTCACCGATGATAAAGGATGCTGCACGCAAGTGATCGGCAATGATGCGCTCTGAAGCAGTGCGTTCAGCCGGAGCAGTGATTCCTCTGACTTCATCCAGCCCGGCGAAAATACCGCCGAAAATTTCGGTATCATAGCAGCTGCTTTTACCCTGCAAAACAGCAGTAACACGTTCCAGCCCCATACCGGTATCGACATTTTTCTGCGAAAGTTCTTCGTAAGTGCCGTCTTCTTTGCGGTTGAACTGCATAAAGACGTCATTCCAGATTTCCACCCAGCGTTTGTCTGCCGGATCAAATTTTGCCGGAGCGGGTTTCGGGCCGGTCCAGTAAAACATCTCTGTATCGGTACCGCAGGGGCCGGTTTCGCCGACGGGGCCCCAGAAATTATCTTTGCGGCCCAATTTGGCAATGCGGTCGGGAGAAATCCCCAGACTTACCCAGAGATTGTAGGCGGCATCATCAAACGGGACTTCTTCATCGCCGCCGAAAACGGTCACTGCCAGCATATCAACAGGGATATTGAGTTCAGTCGGTGAAGTAAGAAATTCAAACGAAAAGCGGATAGCATCTTCGCGGAAATAGTCTCCCAGAGACCAGTTGCCGAGCATTTCAAAAAAGGTGAGATGCACGGGATCGCCGACATCGTCGATATCACCGGTACGCACACACTTCTGACAGTCAGTCAGACGTCTGCCTGCGGGATGCTTGGCCCCCTGCAGATAAGGCACCAGAGGCTGCATACCAGCAGTATTAAAAAGACAGGTGGGGTCATTTTCCGGAATCAAAGATGCACTTTTGATTTCCACATGGCCGTGACGGATGAAAAAGTCGATATATTTGCGGCGTAATTCAGCGGCTGTAATCATAAAAAAAATTCCTTATTTTATTGTGAAGTGCAACTGCAAAGGCAGATGCTTTTATTACATTATAATAATATATACCGGTTTACCGGCATTTACAAGATTAATAATATCAGACTTTTTTCAAAAATCGGCTTGCATTTTTCAAACACAGGGAGTATATTGAGAAATACCACAAGCGGAGAGATGGCTGAGTGGCCGAAAGCAACGGTTTGCTAAACCGTCGTACGGGTAATACCGTACCGAGGGTTCGAATCCCTCTCTCTCCGCCATTTTTATGCTCAAATTCCGGGTATTTTCCCCGTTTCTTCCCCGTTAAGTTGGTAAAACAGTCTTTTGTGTGCTATATTGTGCCATAATCTGTAAAATCAGGTTATGAGATGAAAACTGTAAGCAGGAACAAAAGTCGCATGAAAAAACTTCAAGGCAAACTCAGACAGAAAGCAAAAGGCGGTAACTATTACTATCGTCTTACTATCGCTAATGGCATCCGCAAAGAGTTTGCTTTAAAAACAGCAGATGAAACTGAAGCAATCCAACGGGCAGAAGAACTGGATTCTATTTACGCTGCTCCCAACATGGAAGTTGCTGTTGCCCAGATCAACGCTATCAAAGGATTTTCAAAGCAAGCTCAGATGCTGTCGCTTGCTGACGGATGGGAGAAATACGAAGTTCATCCGGAACGGGCAACTCCACATACCGTAAGTGAGCAGCTGGCGTATAAAACCACTTATGAAGAGTTCGTTTCTTATGTAACAACTCCGGGCAAGCATACGGTTATAACCTCGATAGCAGAACTTAATAGTGACATCGCCGAAGAATACGCCGCCTATATGCGTACTATTTCTCAAGCAGTAGATACGCATAATCGTAAAATCAAACGGTTACGCAAGATATTCGACTGTTTGAAGGATTATTATTCCGGAGACAACCCTTTTAAGTCTAAAACTCTGTTGAGAAGCACTCGAGAAGAACAGGATACAATCGTCAGACGCCAGGCATTCACTAAAGAACAGGAACAACAGTTAAGAGATGTTCTGTCAGATGCTCAATATAAAGTAATGAATAAGCCGGAGATACGGGTGATCTATTACTTGGGTATGTTCACCGGTCAACGGTTAAAGGACTGTGTATTGCTGCAGTGGCAGAATATAGATATGGAACATCAACGCATCTATGTCAAGCAATTCAAGACCGGCAAAGAAGTGACTATCCCGATGGCCAAAGAGCTATTTCAACTCTTGACAGAAGCCATGGGATGGCGAGAGAATCAATACGTATGTCCCAAATCAGCTGCCAGATACAATAAACTTAACCGTGAAGGAAAAAATGTCGGTAATAACCTTGTGAATATAGATGTATTACGGGTAATCCGCTGGATCGGACTTGAACCGTCGATATCCGTCCCCGGACGTAATAAAAAGATGACGGTGTACGGATTCCACTCATTGCGCCACAGTTTTGCCAGTTTCTGCGCTGAAGCAGGAGTACCTAAAGCGGTATTGCTATCCATTCTTGGTACAGACAGCGACATTGCCGACAAGTACTACACTCATGTTGGCGAAGATGCCCAGCAGTTGGCTATCAATGCCATCAGCGATATCCGCAACGGCAAATCAGCACAAGAAAAGATCACTGCTGCACTTGCTCTGTTGAACAATAATACGGAGATCACTTCTGATCTGCGGGAGCAATTGATACAAATCTTGTCTTAACTCTACGCTTTGGAGGACATTTTATTGACTTAAGATATTTTCGCAAGGTATCTCCGTTATAATTCTTCCAACAATCTAAACCATTACGCTTGTAGCCCAAAACCAAATGGGCTGCAAGCGTGGAAGATGATACAGGGGCATCTCTCTTCACTATATAGTAACAAAAATTGTCATCATCTATCTCTTTTTTTTCTAGATGTTTACGTGTTATTTCCATGGGATTATCATCTTTATATTTAATCCCAAAAAAATTATCTATTGTTTTGTCAGATGAATTGCATCTGTTTGCTTTTTTGAAACAAATCGTTGACCCTTTGCGGATCTTATATTTATTTGTTCTTTTATCATATAGCAACCGGCCGACAAGCAAGCCGTGATCAGAAGGATGCTCCAAAGCAAATAATGAAAGTGTTGGGTCGATAGAACCAAATAGATTAATTTTTTCTTGTTCCGGTAAGAAATAGGAATATTGCGCAAAATCTAATTCTTTCAAAGCAGAATGAGTTGGATATATTTTATTAATGAAAGTATAATATTCTTGCTTAAGTGAATTAAATTGAGCATCGGTGGGTTTATAACCATTTTTTGCCACTAAAATTCTTTTTAATTCTTCTTTGACCTTGAATACCTCATGATCCATCAGGCATTTATTGTGAATTTTTAAAAACTGTATGTATTTTGAATCATTACATTTTTTTATAATATATCCGGCATTCCCTCCAAAAGGCTGATCAACATAGTCATCGAAAAGGCCTTGTGAATTGATTATTTTGCAAGCATAATTTTTCTCAGAGGAGGCAATGGTGAAGATGAATGTGTCATCTGATGTTCCATAAGGCGCTAAAGACAAATCCCATTCATCAGAAGAAATACTTAAAATCTCTTCAATTTTATTCCGATAATAAATAGCACATTTATAAATTTCAGAATCTAACCATCCTTTTGATATTAGCTTTTGAATACTTTTGATTTTTTTGATAGGCCTCAATTTTATAGCCTTCTTTTGTAAGGAAAGTGGCAGCCTATTCCAATAAAGGCTCCAATAACTCGTAACCTCTTGCTTTTCGCCTGAATCAATAATCGCTTTTTGTAAGCCCAAAACATCTGCGCCTAATTTAATACATAAGTTCGGATAACCATTTAAATCGCTGTTTATTTTTGAATAACACCCTTTAGAGAAATTCTGCTCCAACGTTGTTTTCATTTGTTTTAGTTCATACATCTGGGTTTTGTAATCCGGTTTACGCCATATTTCTTCAGCTTGGCGTTCTTTTTTATATAAAATCCGGTCATATGATCCACCAGTCAATAACCCAGCTTTAAGTAATAAAGAGCAATCTATATTGGATTCCAGCATCTTGATGATAGTTCCCTGTAATCGCATGACTTCCTCATAGCTGATTAAAGGCATTCGCATAAAGCAGGCGATTGTGCTTATGAACCATCCCTCTTTATGCCCCTGTTTGTTTTTTTTCAGCAGATCTCGAATTTTCAAGTTATTATCGTAGAGTTTACGACTCTTTTCGAGTAACTCCCGTGCAGTTTGATCATTTCGTAACTCTGAACTCCCGTATTTGTCAAATGATTTATTCTTCTTCTGTTCCATTTTATCGTGTTCCAATGCCATTTTTTTTGAATTTTTTAATAAAAATAGAGTATATGATTTTAGTATAATTTACTCTTTGTCATCACATAAATCAAGCAAAAAATTATAAAAGTAAAACAATTTATTTTGATCCATTGACGTGGTATATTTTGTGCAGTTAAGCAAGGAGATTACCATGACAGAATTCAATAAAAAAAATATCAGACAGGGGACGGTACGCTTGGTGTGCCGTCTTCTGACTGTTCTTATTGATTCCGGAACGGTATCTCAATCGGAGTATGATGTTATAAGACGAAATCTTAATTCGCTGGCGAAAACAGGAGAACTTGCCTTGCCGATCGAACCGAAATTATTGACTCCACAGGAAGTGGCTGAATTACTGGCGATATCTTATTCGCAGTTCCGCGCCTTGGAGAAAGAAAATGTATTTCCATTCAAACGGGTGATGATCGGCAGCAAGACCGTACGTTACAGGAATACAGATGTAATCAGATACATCGAAAACGATTGCAACAAAAAGGATGAAGATAAAACAAAAGATGTTTTTTATCTTCAGTAAAAATCAAACAATTTTCTAACTAAGTAAGGTGAAAAATGAGTAAAGTTACAGATCTTATCTCAAAAACCGCTGTTGTCACAGACAACATTCCGACCATTGACAGTTCTGACCGCATCCGGGAAGAACGGGCATCACTGCTGCTGCTCGACTTGTTCCTTGCCAAAAATCAAGGCGTATTCATGACGCGTTCAAGTAATGTCTATAACTGCGATCGAGCAGAAAAGGATGGATACTTCTTTAACTGCTTTGAAATCAATACAAAGCAGATTGACTTTGTCAAAGGAATCTATCCTTCAATAAATAAATGCAGTACCCATTATCCCAGCTTCTCTTTATATTCATTATTGCAAAAAGAAGCCCGTCATAAGGGTCTTGCGGCAACCGAAAATCACTTCGGTATCAAACCGAATCAACCGTTTGGATCATTCAAATTGAACAAAAATCATTTTGTCAATGTACCATTCTCAGAAGATCTTTATAATGACAAAATCAAAGAGGGATTTCTTTATGAAGAAGCGATCCAGAGGGGATTGCATAAGTGGTATACTCACAAGTTCCCCAATAAAATTCTTCAGAATGAAGTGACAGGATTTGAAAAGCATCCTGCCAATAATTTCTATCAAATCTTTGACTTTGTCAACTCTTGCAATCAAACGATGATGCAAGCGATAAAAATTTATCTCAAACAATTCAATGGAACATTAGTTAAAACATATCTCCCATTGACGCAATGGTTCTGGAAGGAACATAATTGCGACTTTCGGGCAACAGTAGGCTTGCCGGACAAGCAGATATTTATGCACTTGCCGCAAATTGCTCAAGCGCAAACCGTGGTAATCTGTCCGACAATGGAAGATGCGGTTGCTTTACAAAGGGATACTCCGACAGATGAAATTGCGTTTACCGCTTTTATTCCTGGAGAAATCAATTGTACTAATATTGATTTTGTCCCTTTGCGTGACAAAAATATTAAAATATTGATCTCGAACAGTGATGGAGTTAGTCTGGCTGAGGCATATAAAGATGCTGAATGGTTATACTATTGGCTCCGCAATGAAGAAAGTTTCTCTGAAATCAGTTTTATTCAGCGTGAAGTAGTATTTCCGTTATACAGTAATGTTTCTGACCTTGAAGATCTTGTCGCTGCACACCGGTCGCAGAAACCGGTTGTTATCGAAGAGTCTGTACAAGAATTTTCAGAAACAGAATTTCTTGAAAGATTTGAGGCTGCACAGGCTGAAATTGTCCGAAAGGCTGAACAAAACAAAGACTTTCCGTTCTGGAAAAAGTCAAAAACTGAAGTAGCTTCACTGTCTGAACAAAACAAAGGAAAAATATCAGATAAAATGATTCTTCGTCCTCTTGTTGTCAGAGGTACGACAATTCTGGTTGAAAGTACTCCCGGAATGGGTAAAAGTTGCTTCACAACAGCTCTTTGTGCAAGAATCGCAGGAAGTAATGCACCGTTTCTTGAGGAACGCTGCTTTACACGCTGTTCCACGCCCAGCGGCAGAGGTAACAAAGTTGCATACCTCGTATTCGATGCTGACGGCGAATCTGCCATTACCGAGCATCGTAATGACTTTGCTCGAAATATCGGAGAGAATGATATTAACTTTATTCAACTGAATATGGCTGGAAAAAGTATTGATTATTCCAAAGAGGCTAACTATAATGACTTTGTCGAGTTGCTTTCTGATATTCGAGACAATCACGGAGTCAAAGGACAACCGGTCGATGTCCTCGTAATTGATACATTGTTGGCGTTTACTCACAATAAAAGTAATGCCTCTTTTGAAGTATTCACTAAGTTGAATCGGGAGTTCCCGGATATGGCATTGGTTGTGATTCATCACTTGAATCTCAACAATAACACCTATGGGGGAACTCTTGCCACGATGGGCCCAAGGGCTATTATTAAATTGTTCAGAACCAATGAGCAAACAGAATCAATCGGAGAAAGAAAACCTACTTTGACAGATCCCTTTACAATCGAAATAGACAAGTTCAATACAAACAAGATTCCAGAGGATGGCGAGAGTTTTGAGGTCGTTCTGGATGAAAACAATAATTTCGTTGTTGTTAATTCAATACGTTCCCAAAAAGAAATGCGAAAGCTTCTGTTGTCGGGATATGAAAAATATTACAAATTAACCCAAGATGAAATTGGAAAGCTGTTTGATGTAAGCAGCCGTACAATCAGAAATTGGTTAGATGAGAAAGGAGAGTGAAAATACTACAAACAGAAGAGAAATTCAGACAGAGGTATATTTCTTCCGTTTTTGCGGTTTTCCGTTTCCGCTTTACGCAGAAAACGGAAACAAAAGCTCGGAAATTCAATACCCGAAAACGGAAGAAATATTTGTTACAACTAAACAGTATTCGTTAGATTTCACACACATAAAAATCAAATTATCTCAAGATAGGAGTAAAAATTATGCATAGCAATTTTTTCAACACTTTTCGTTATTCGGATTTTGATTATGGTATTTATAAAAATCACATCACAAACTATTTTGGGCAATGCGAACGTCTTATTTATGATTACTTTGCGTTCAAAATTGTTAACGTTTATACAATTCCGCCCAATCAATTTGATCCTAATTACCGTTTGATTACGTGTGGGCTTGGAGTAGAACAAATGCAAATCCCCCAAGATATGGTTGGTCTTATAACTGATAGAATTGAAATTATGCTGACGCTTTCGCCACATTTACTTGAACAGAAAAGTTCTTTTGCTCAAGGAGGGTGGTGTCCTGCAGCTTTTCTGCAAGATGTCGCTAATGCTATTATTAACGAAGAAAAATGGGCTGCTGAAAATATGTACATATTGTATGAGCCGACAGAAATGAATCCAAATATTGACGGAGCACACTTTTTTGAGCTCTTACATTATCCTTTCCCCGCACAATATATTGCTTTGGGGCCAACGACTACGGTTCAAATACTTGAAGTCTTTCCCAATTTTAGTATGGAGTAAAAACACTGGGCTAAAATCCAGATATCGAGTTCGTTTATTTTGATGCTCCGCACTATCCGCAGTCTGTACAATACATAGACTTGCCGAATGGCAAAACAGTAC
>JAZONW010000003.1:0-1620 GCA_045654745.1 Victivallaceae bacterium
TGATTGGTCTTTATCAACTTTTCCTTAATTACTTTGCCGGATGCTTTGTCTATACATTGCCGCCAGACTTCACCGTTGCGATACCAGATGCCGTTTTCCTGTGTGAAATGCTCATTGCGGCATTCAATATGATATTTTACCCGCAACGGTTTTTCAGCACGCAATTCGGCATTGAGATACTTTTCATCGGTGTAAACAATCAGCTGAAAAGTCTGCTCCGTATTATTTTTGAAACGGTAATCCAAGTAGTTGTAACTGATACTCGTCCCCACGCCGAAGGGAACCTGCCGACCGAAATCCGGAAACAGATCCACGTCGTCATGGTGGTGATGTTCCGTTATTTCCAAGGGCGTATGCAGAATGATCCAGTGGATGAGATTACTCAACTGACACAAGCCGCCGCCGATGCCCCGATCCGGCTTTCCCCGTTTGATCATCAAACCTTCCTTGTAACCTTTACGAGCGGATGTTTTGCCCACCAGATGCCACAAGGAAAAAGTTTCTCCGGGCAGGATCCACACTCCCGAAATCTTCGGAGCTGCAAGAGAAAGATTGACCGCTTTATTGTTCTGCAATGTCATATCCACATCGCCAAGTTGCCGCCGGATTAGCGACTTATGTTTATAAATCACCACTGGAAGCTGTATTTCACATCCGCGCTCGTCGAAAAATTTAACTAGGGGACCGTACTCAAAAAACGATATGCCAGGCGAAGGGGCCGGCAGCAGTTTTTCGGGTTCCTTACGACAGAAACGCTCTCTGCTGAAAAGATCCCGCAAACGCCGCAACATACAGCATTTGAATACCGAAATCTCATAGCAAAGTGAAGAAATCTCACAAAATAATTTCCGGTGTTTATTCATTGTCTGCTTACTTCTGCATTTCATAACATTTTTTTGCACAATTCCATTGATGAGTGCCGTAATTATGAGAGACTATTTCTTCAGCGACAATTTCAGGGTATCCCCACAGTGTCAACGGCGGCCAATAAAGAACAAGACAATCCCTTGTATAAAAAGAAGCGATCTTTTTATAATTACCATTCTCATCTATACTGTAAATTTCATCACAATAAAACCCAAAAGGATCCTTATTGATGATGAATTCTTTTTTCAAGTCTCCATTCAAGTCAACTGATCGTACTGTTACTGTTATCTCTTTCAAGTTGTCCTTATTGTATAACATCAGTTCATAATCCTCAACCAGTAAGGCATACGGGAGATATTGTGCAGCAATCAACCGGTTCCCGCTGAAATTGAGTTGCACAAAACGCAAACAATACAGTGCACAGTAACAAATCAGTACAACTTTTCCCCATTTTAATATTTTTTCAGTCATAAGTTACTATCCTGAGCAGTTATTTTTCTTAAATAAAAGGTGCCATCAGAACATACAAAAGACAAAAAATGCCCGGAAGGATCAGCAAAAAAGTAACGGCAAAACCATTTGCAATATTCCATTTCTTTTTGGCGGCGGGATATTTCCGCTTCATCGCATAATATAAAGGAAACCATCCGCACACCATAGTCCACCAGATAAAAATGTGATCGATTCCCTGCAGAAAAAGTAAGCCGATAAACCAGGTGATCCCTGCCGGAATAAACGGCCAGAAAGGATTGG
>JAZONW010000004.1:0-52654 GCA_045654745.1 Victivallaceae bacterium
CAAAGATGGTCTCCGGTTTCAAATTCGAGCAGAAAGTTGATGTCAACAACAAAAAAATGCGTCGTTTTGCCTGTTATCAGCCCCCGCGCGGTTATGCAGAATACGATCTTACTGACAAAAAAGATGACGACACCCGTGAATGGGGTATCTTTTCCAGCGGCCAGCCCTTTGGCTGGGTCGAGGGTGCCGACGGCGTGTACACTGTTTTTATCGGAGACATCCAAAATGCCACCTTGCAATTGAAACAAAAAGCCAACAGTAAAAAGTGCGATACAATTATCAATAATATTTTCGGATTCAAAAAAGCTCCGCAGTCATCTGCCTGGTTCTACCATCTGGTCGGTCCTGCAGAGGTCGCCGATAATAACGGCTGGATGGCAATGTATCAATTCCAGCGTCATTATCTGCGCAAAAAAGCTAACATTAAAGAAGTTCCGGCATATCCGGCTGTGACTTTTTCTGCCGACAGCAAAGAAGAACGGTACAAAACTATTGAAAAAGCCGGCAAGGCGGGAATGCGTTATTTCCACATCCCCACCTGCCCTTCCACCATGGATGAAATAGATTCACCGGGAAGATTGGCTACTATCAAACGTATCGTTGACAACGGGATGATCCCCTACACCTGGAGTCCCTGCGGTCACAGCCACGGTTCCAGCGACTGGATCAAAGCTCAGAAGCACTGGCTTGCTTATAAAGTTGACGGCAAACCTTTTACCTATTTCGGCGGCAATTTCCCGGTTATCGACCAGAGCAATCCTGACTTTTTGAAATGGTATCTGCCCAAAGTGCAGAAATCCATCGATGCCGGACTGCGCGGTTTCTGGTTTGATATGGGCGGAGCTGCCACCGGGACCAGAAACTTCGCCAAAGACGAGGATGATACCGGTCTGAAAGTACTGGTCGATACGATTTATCCGCTGTTTTACAACCAGGGCGGCTGGATCGCAACAGAGGGACAGAATCCGCTGGTGCTGGATGGTTTCTGGTATCGTGCCAGGGTTTACACCTCAATGGCAAATAAAGAGTTTGCCTTTATCGGAGCGTTTCCCTGCGGCGACGGTTTTGACTTCGATTACATCCGCAGCAGTATGTTCGGCACATTTTACAGTGCAGTGCTGTTTGACAACTATGGAGAGAAATTTGAAAGAGTCACCGGTGAAGCAAAACAGCTTAACGATGTTGCACACTACACTCCTTTTATCTGTGAAGTGCTGGATACCTGCGGTATGCCTTTTATCCGCGAAACCGATTTCGGCACCAGTTGGATCAGCGACAAAGGCGGAGCGTTGTTTTTCTACAATGCCGTCAACGATTTCTCTGCGAAATTGCCCGATGGCATGACTCCGGTAAAAATGATTACCGAAAAAGATAAAAACATCGAACTCAATGGCAAAATGCCGATAACCATTCCGCAGCGCAGTATTATCCTGCTGAAAAAAACAAAGTAAAACTGCGGCAGAAAATGCAGGGGGCTGCGGCCCCCTTGCTTTTTTTTCGGACAATGTTTTTATCAAACGTTGAAAATTCATCTATGTTTGCCTGAAATTAGCTGAAAAACCGCTTGCAAAAAACAACAACACAGGCTATATTAAGAAATACGACAACAAGTCGGGGTGTGGCTCAGTCTGGCTAGAGCGCTGCGTTCGGGACGCAGAGGCCGGAGGTTCAAATCCTCTCACCCCGACCATTTTTTTGTTCTCTACAATCCAGTCCTTTATGGCTGGATTTTTTTGTATCTTGATTTTACCCAATGAATGACAGGCACTTATAGCGTAAACTCTCCCAAACAGAGAATAAATAGAGAACGGCAAATTCTCTGAAAAGAAAAGTGTTTTGCATCAATTCTCTCAAAGCTCTCTTTTGGCAAGGTCAACCTCTACAAATACGGCAAAAGAAAAGCGTTTACCCATCCTGACCACCAATCATCGCGACACACCTCTGTAAACGCGCAAAAAGGCGACAAGATTTCTCCTGCCGCCAAACGGATACCCACGTTACTCCATACCGAACATATTTTACGAACTTCCCGTAATATTGGTAATGACAGTTTGAGTTTTTCTATACTGATGTTTTTTATTGATCTTTCCCGCAAGGACACTACCTGACTGATTGCTCGTGGAAATTTTCAGATGCAGAGTTGGAAGCTGTTGCAAAATTTAAAACAATGACATACTCTATTGTATTCAAAAAGGTTTATTGTTCTTTGTGCAAGACAGTTAAATTTGCGACTATGAATCAAGACGCAACAAACAATTTTTAAAGAATGCCGATTTTAGGAATTATATGTCTTGAAAAAGTAAAAAATTATCATATAATATTATGTAGAAACGGTGCCATTGAAACAAAGTAAAACAGGATGACCGGAATATGAAAAAGATTGCTGTTGTTTACGCTTCCCGTTACGGACACACCAAACTTCTGGCGGAACATATCGCATCCGGCGCAGGCAGCATCACTGATACCGATGTCGTACTTTACGCCGTCGCTGATGCAGAAAAAAACCTTGATCAGCTGGATAGTGCAGATGCAATTATTTTCGGCACCGCCACTTATATGGGGTCAATGGCAAGCGAAATGAAACATTTTATGGAGGAATCCGTCGGCCGTTGGTTCAAACGCACCTGGTGCGATAAAATTGCCGGAGGCTTTACCAATTCTTCCAATTTCAGCGGCGACAAACTTATGACCATGCAGGAACTGGTGATTTTTGCCATGCAAATGGGTATGATCTGGTGCGGCGTTGCTGACCTCGCCGGAGCCAATGAACCGGATTCATCCAAAAATGTTGAGGGTCCGACCTCGCGGGCACTTAACAGAAACAGTGCCTCCATCGGAGTAATGGCGTCAAGTTTTCAGGTAAAGGTACCTGATGCACCTCCTGCCGGAGATTTGGAAACGGCTTTCCGGTACGGTCGCAGAATCGCAGAAACGACCCATCGTTTCGCGGTCAAATGAGATAAAACTGCTTTTATCTCAAAATTCCACTGTCATTTCAGCTCCAAGCCCAAAGGCATTCCGGCAATCTGCGGGAAATTGCTCCACGCGGCTGCGGGATTTATCTTCCGGGTCAAAAAGCGGTGCATCGTATTTGCTGTAATCATCAAATTGTTTGGTGTTATAAGCCATTAAGACCTGTGGTTCTTCTGTATTGAAAAGATGTCCGCCAAACGCCCGGAGCATACGCAGACGTTCAGAGTAATGGTGTTGCTCCGCATCCTCTTTTGTGACATTCATAGTATAGACAAATGCCGACCGGATTTTTTTGGTGATCAAAGAGGAGTGCGCCTGATCATAACGGAATTTTGCAAAATAAAGACGCTCTATCAAATTGCGGAACATCCCTGTTTCACCACCGAAATATATCGGTGTACCAAAAATTATCCCGTCCCCCGTCAACAATTTTTCCAGAACCGGTGTCAATTCATCATTGACCGCACACCTGCCGTAGGTTGGAGAGTTTTTCAATTTGCAGGCAAAACAGCTTTTGCATCCGCTGAATTGATAATCAGCCAAATGGATCAATTCTGTTTCTGCCCCCTTTGAGGCGGCACCATCGAGTGCATACTGCAACAAGATTGCTGTGTTGCCCTGGTGGCGCGGACTTCCGTTGACTGCATAGATTTTCACAGTTTTATTCTCCTGTTTTCAAGACTGCCGCTCCGACTTTTCTGCCGGTACGGAAATACACATATCATATCCAGTTTCGTATCAGAACTATAAAATGTGTGTTTTTAAAACTCAAAACTTCATTGGCAAGTAAATATACCATTGTTCCAATTTTTTTCAAGCACTTGCGAACATTTTAAGTTTGAGGTTGAATGGAGCAATCATTAACGATAATTATGATTCAGAAAAACAAGAAATAATAAACAAATAACTTTGTAAAAATCACTGATCATTATATATTATAGACAGAGTGAAGAGTTTTTGTTTTTTTAGGAAACACAATTATGATGCAAATCGTTGAAAATGCTTTTTATATGCTTGTCTTGCTCAATCCTGCCAGCAAAATCATGTTTCTGTCAGCCTATAAACCTCAACTTACCTGTAAACAAAATTTTGAACTTTCCTGGAAATCTTCAGCAGCAGCACTAATAATTTTGATGATTATCTCTGCAGCCGGACATTTTATGTTGAGCAAAATATTCCGGATAGAACTTTATTCATTGCAAATCACTGGCGGATTTGTGGTTTTTATCATAGGATGGGCAGCTGTCAACGAAGGACGATTTATAAAAACACAATCAAAAAAACAGGGTGGGAATATCACGGATATATCTCTTGTGCCTCTGGCAGCGCCGCTGATTGCCGGACCGGGAATGATTGCTGCTGCAATTGCCAGCAGTATTGCTATCGGATTTATTTATACCACGATATCTCTGGTGATTGCCATTTTTATCAACTTTCTGCTGATGGTCTGTTCAAGCAGTATCAACAGATTTCTTACCCGTACCCATATGCTTGGACCGTTAATCCGCCTGACAGGATTAGTCATTGCTGCAGTTGCAATGCAAATGATCCTGACAGGGATAAAAGTCTGTTTCAAACTTAATTAAATTCATATCGATATAAAGTTGTTTATGGAAAAGTTTTCAAATCTTGATAAAACTCAAAAATTTGTATTCGGACCTATTAAATCCAGACGATTAGGGAATTCTTTAGGTATTGATCTTGTTCCTGCCAAGACTTGTCCATTGGATTGCATATATTGCGAAGCTGGAGCTACAACAAATTTAACGATAACACGCCGGGAATATGTACCTGTCGATGATGTAATTTCTGAACTTGAAGTGACATTAAATAAAATTTCGCCACCGGATTATATTACTTTCTCCGGGGCAGGAGAACCGACCATCAATTCCGGTATTGGCAGAATCATAGCTCACATCAAAAAACATTATCCTGAACAAAGGATATGTCTTTTGACCAACGGTCTTTTATTGGGAGAAGAAAAACTTCAAAAAGAACTTGTTCAACTTGATATGGTAATTCCATCGCTGGATGCATCATCAGAAGAGGAGTATTTATATATCAACCGTCCATATCCGGGCGAAACACTGAAAAAACTTCTTTCTGGAATATGCTCATTCCGTAAAAATGTTCCGATAAAAATGGCATTGGAAATATTTCTGATTCCTGGAATAAATGATTCTGATGCAAGTATCAGTCGCTTCAGTGATTCAATCAAATGTATCAATCCTGATTTGATTCAACTCAATACACTTGATAGGCGCGGTATTTTAGATGGGTTAAAACCGCTCCAAAGAGACAAAATGGAAAAAATTGCATCTATTTTAAGGGGGATTGCCCCAGTAGAGATATTCGGTCCCACAAAAGAACCGCATATACCACACCGATAAGTTTTGAACAGTAATAAAATACAGAAGATAGTAAAACATGAATGTATTAAAGCGTTTGGCAATAATATTACTATTCGTAACAGCTGCAATTTTGCCAGTATTACAAAAACCGCCAGCCCTTTGTTATTCTGTGGCATAATTGCCATTGGCCTTGCGTGTACAATCCAAATAGCTGCTCAAAAAATCATTCATCCCGCTGTTGCTTCAATCATCTTGAGTACGGCCTCCGTTTTGCGCTGATTTGGGGATATCTGCTGCAAAATGAATGTTATTCTTTTACAAATTTTGGCGGATGTGGATTTATTTTTACTGCTGTAATTCTGGTTCAATTACCATCACAAAAAAAAGAATCTGCACTGAGTTTTATATTCGCATCCCAATGAATAAAAAATTTTATGTCAAGTGAAAAATCAAATTTTTGACTTATTTTGTCCAAGTTTATCTATCCATAAAAACATAAAGCCAACTAAAAAAAAAGCAACAAACAAAATCATTATCCACGTTGCAACACCATAGACTCCCAAATTCTCAATATTGATAAAAAAATATGGATAGATCAAAGGGGTATCTGTACCCGGAATATGAATAGAGGTGTCAAACTTCAGAATCACTGCCTGAAGAAGCATTAATATAATATATCCGAGAGGAAAGACAGCTGATACCAAAGGATAAAACCACTTTATCTTTTTTCTCTCATAGAACAAAAACCAATCTGCAACATACATTATCGGCAGAATGACATGAAAACAAAGGCTACCGATTCTCCAGTTGCGTTGCGGATCCCTGTCGGCTGCGCCAGCTAAAATAAAGTTAAATACAATAAAAGTCAGTAGGATACTAAGCATACCGATGAACTTCAGTAACGGAGAGATTGCGACACAACTGTTTTCTTTTTTCTTTGCTGTTTGGATCAATGCTGCAAACATTATGCTGACACACAAAAAATTGCTGATATTTGTGAAATGCACATAAAAATCCCAACGCATCGTATTTATGTCCTCAAATATACCAAGACTGGCAACGCAGCCAATCATCCCAAGTGTACAATACACAGTCTGGTAAATAAGCTGTATGGTTCTGTTTTCAATCTTCATAAATCAAATTTTATGATGCAGCGCCGCACTGTTTATTTTAAAATAAAATTATAAACTCCGATACATTTTTTCTATAGCATCAGAAAGTATTTTTTGCGGATCATTACCGCAAATATCCAATCCCTCTGCGCTGAAAAATTCAATATCATCAATACCAAACAAGTTAGAAAAAACACCTTTGATATAATCATATCCAAAATTATTTTTACCAATATACCCACCAGCAGTCGTAATATAAACAACTTTGTGAATTTTGGTCAATCCTTGAGGGTATCCTTTTTTATTATAAAAAAATGTAAGTTTATTTATGCAAATTTGCTCCACATACAGTTTAAGCGCAGCAGGGAAACTCATATCCCAGTACGGAGCGGCTATAACAACCTCTTCTGCTGCTGCAAAATTTCGGGCAAGTGCAAATGAATCTCCTGAAAAATCTCCTGCATTAATTGCTTTTTCGCGTTCTACCAATCTGGCACCTGAAAGCGGCTGCATTACCATATTTTCCAAAACCACTGCTGATATACCGCAATCATTTGATTCAAGACGTTTTTTCAGATATGCCTGTGCAAGAAAATCTGTTCTTGAATCAACATCACGTTTGACATTAGCATTTATATAAAGTATGTTCTTCATGTATACCTGTTTTTTATTTGTAAAAAGTTTTCATCACTTATCTCTTAAAATAATATATATAGTTTTATTGAAAAAGACAAATCTGTATCCTTAATATATTGAAAAAATCACCCTATAAATATAATTAGTCCCACAGTTATTATTATCAACTACGCAACAAATATCCTTATCATTGCTGTTTTGTCTGCAATTCCCGTTGAAAAATCAAATGATAGAAGATAGCGTTGATAGCAAATGCCCCATTTGCCTCTTTATACGCCGGTAAGCAGAAATGGATGAAAGTAAATTTTGTTCCTGATAAAGATTACGGTTTATTTCAATCATAATTGATTGAACTCTCGTGTCGCCAAAATATTTCAGCGGGATCATACTTCCTGAAAAAGGATAATTCAATGCGACAGAATAACCATTGCCCTGAATCACATTTATTGCTGTTTTGACAAGATGTCTGGATGAATGACCATTGACAGTACCGAGGCAGAAATCAGGACGTGCAGCACTCTGCTCCGATTCGTACGGCAAAGGTTTGTCTGGAAACGAATGACAATCAACTATCAGGCATTTGCCAAATTTTTTTACATTCTCTGCCACAGCCTTTTCCAGTTGCTTATGATGAGGATCGTAATATAATCTTAATATGAGTTCCCTTTTGACGGAATCAAAAACACGCAATGGACGCAAAAACGCATCTTTGGTATATACTGCACCAAATCCCTTGGCAGCCATTTCCTCTTGGGAATCATTCCGGAAACGCTCCATATCACACACCATTCGGCTTATATTGGAAATAATGCGGCAAGGAAAATCGCGATGGGAAAATAAATCTTTTGTTCTCCAATCAGTCAAAGAATAAAAATTCCGTTGCAATTCTTCATCGCTCAACAGAATATCTTTCCTTAAAAATTCAGGAATATAGAGAGAACTGTGAGGAATGTGGATGACGACAGGATGTTCTTTCATTTGCAATGCCTTTCTTTGTTGTTAACAAAATAAAACAACACAAAGAGCACAGCCGGGAGCATCTTCGGGATTTTTTTGACATTCAAGTCCACATCAATTCCGCAAAGGAATAATTCACCGTGGGTTCCCGACCTCGGTTGACAGACCCGCAAGGGTCACTCTTTGATGTTGCGCGGATAATATAACATGCTGCAAAAAACTTTCAAGCATAAAAAGTATAATCGTTGAAAAATTTTTGCTTTTCAAGAGAAAGGACTCAAAATGTCCACTTGCGTTGTGTATATTACTGCAACAAAAGCAGAATTATGCTGATTTAACATTCAAAGGAGCGGACAATGGAAAAACACCAGCTTGAAACCATTAAGTTTTCAGTAAAACCATCCAGCGGTGGCGACAGTTACGGCATCACTATGATAAACGGCAGAATATATAGAAATCGGTGCAGTATCAACGATGAATTTCTCGGCGTTGACGGCTTGATTTTTGACGTTTTTGCAGAGATGCTGGAAAAACCCGGCGACTATTGGCCGTTTTGCTGTTCGTATTGCGGAATATCCGGGTGTGACAGTATTTTCGTTCCTATCCGCTGCTTTCACAAAGAAGATGAAGTGATTTTGGTCATAAGAGACCCTTTGCAGGAAGAATGTGTTTTCTGCGAAAAGCACAGAGAATGCGATATTTCCAGTCCCTTTACCTGCGATATAGCACACCCGGTTTACCGGGCTCACAGGTTCAGCAAAGAGCAAATGCATCAGGCGCTTGAATCCTGCAAAGCGGAAATAGAAAAATATAAAATCAAAAACAGATCTATTGATCTTGAAGCAGTCAGAAAAGAAAAAGAAGGAGAGAGCCGCTGCAACGATAGGAGAAATGGATTTTCTGATAGTATTGTTTTTTTGGGAACTATCATATTCGGTATCACAATGATCGTTACAATAATGTGCGCAATTGTATATTTGATCTCATAATGCTTCAAAAATATTTGGCCGGAGCAATAAGGTCGTAACAAAACATACATACAAAAACGCAAGGTTTTGACACTTTTTTATTGCATTTTAATAGAAAAATGTGTATCTTATAACAGGAGAATACCAAAAGCCAATACAACAAGAATTATATGATTTTATCTCCTGCCGCCAAAGGTTTTGCTATTATGGATGTTTCTTTTATCGTTCCGGCGTACAAGCCGAATACCAAATGGCTCAAAGAGTGCATTGAGGCGATAATCCGTACCGCTTTAAATCATTCGCAGCTGAAATGCGAAATATTAGTGGGCGACGACGGTTCACCCGCCGGGATGTTTGAGTGCGAAAATGAATTAAACGCTCTCTCACCGATGATAAAAGTTTTCCGTTTTCCGGAAAATCGCGGCCCCGGCCCGACACGCAATGCTCTTATTGAGCAAGCCAGCGGCAGATACATCATACCGCAGGATTGCGATGATATTATGCTGCCGTTTGATTTGACAAGAGTCGTCTCTTTTTTAGATGAACATCCGGAATATATCGCCAGTTATTCCCGTAAATATTGTTTCAATGATCATGGTCTTACCGGCGAAGTCCACGGCGATGCGCAATCACCGTTTCTTGCCTTTTTTCAACCCCGGGTCAATATAAACTGTATGCTGATACGCAAAAAAGAATGTATTGAACTCGGAGGATTTACTGCTGTGCCGTATGGCAGTATCAATGAAGATGTCTGGCTTATTTTCAGAATGTTCGAATATTCCCGGATCTTTTTTGACAGCACAGAACCCCGCACTCTTTACCGGATGCATTCAAGTCAGATAACCCAAACTGCCGATGACACCGACAATGATTGGCAGTGGATGGCCCACGATATGCTTTTAAAACACGCGGATATTGCTTCTGAAATACTGAGAGGTGTGATTCCGCAGGAGCAGGATTCCTGCCCGGAACGGCTCATTACCGCATTGACTGGAGCCGTGATATTCCTTCACCAAAAAAATCACAAACTCTGCAATGCACTTTTTCAGCAAATGCTGCCCCGTCATCCGGAAGATCACGGCATCTGGGAAACATACCTGACCATTGCTTTGAATATGCCGGATGATACTCTGTTTAACACGCTTTATAATCAGGCAATGGAATATTTCGCCGATTCACCGGAAAGACAATACCACTTGGTTATGAAAGCGCTGACTAACGCTGAAATCCGTCATCTTGACAAAAGCAAGTTGCTCAAATTATTCCGTGATCTGGCAAAAACGCATTCAACTCCGCCTGAAATCGTGAGAGCAAACGCCCCTGCTCCGGCAAAACAAAAATACACCTGGAAAATATAAATCGCACCAATAATCTTTGATGCGTTATTACATTTTCAGCGCAGGTCTATTTATTCAATCCCTTGTACATTCAATCGCAATCACGCAGAATTGAGTTACAAATATTCATATAAACAAATATTTCATTCATAGCATATAATTTCAATCTGCGGTATATTATAATATCTGATATATTTTTATAGCAAAGCCGTCGGCAAGGAGAAAAAATATGCTGTCCGTTGAATCAGGAAAATGTTATTCTGCCCCTGCAGTTGACACCAATGCTCTGCAATTTGCGCCCATATATCAAAAAAACATGGTTCTGCAGCGGGATAAAAAACTCTTTATCCGCGGCAAAGCAAAAGCGAATCAGCTTGTAACAGTCAAAATCGGTGATGTTTCCGTTGATACAACAAGCAATGACACCGGATTTTTTATCGCCGTTTTCCCTCCGCAGCAATGGACTTCATCCACAACACTTTCTGCAATATGCGGCGATGAATCGATCGTTATTCCGGATGTTGCTATCGGCGATGTATTTCTTGTTTCCGGACAATCCAATATGGCACTCAAACTGCGGGAGTGCCGCCCGGATCACACCTCCCTTAAATATGATGATATTAAAAATATTTCATTTATCGACATTCAAATCAGCAGTTTTTATGGCAGCCAGGAAACATTTTCCGGCATCTGGGAGAAAGCCTCTTTGCAGAATATCGCTGACAAATCCGGTCTTGGATTATTTTTTGCCGCTGAAATCAGTAAAAAAACCAGAATCCCGACAGGGATCGTAAATGTATCGCTCGGAGGGATGAATATCGAGAGTTTTGTCAGCCGAGAATCTCTTGCAGAGATACCGGAATACTCAAGCGAACTTGCGAAATATGAAGCGGATATGGCATCTGTACCCTGTCCGTCAGAATTGCCGGACAACAATACCCTTATCCACAATGGGATACGGGAACTTTTCCCTGAAATACCCGACACCAGCAAAATTTGTCCTGAATTCTGCACACCGGATTTTGATGACAACAACTGGGAAAAAATGTTATTGCCGGACAGTTGGACACAGGCTGGCTGCAATCATGCCGGAATATTCCGTTTTCGCAAACAATTGACATTGCCGGATATTGACGGCAGTAGTGCCCGTTTGCATTTAGGTGCGATCGACAAAGCCGACAAAGTTTATTTCAACGGGGTTCTGATCGGTGAAACCGGAAACATGCGGGAGTATGACCACTGGAATACTTTGCGGGTTTACGATGTCCCGGCTTCGCTGATAAAAAACGAAAATATCATTGCTGTCGAAGCGGCTTCGCTTGTTTCCATCGCTACCGACGGAGGTCTGACCGGACCGGCAGAAGAAATGTACGTCCAATACGGACGAACAAGATTCCCGCTGGCAGGAGAATGGAAGTTTTGCAGTATTTATAATGCCGGGACAATCGGTATGACTTTTATGCGTACACTCGGCAATGGTGCGCCCGGATCGTTTCATATGATTTACGACAATTGCATCTATCCCCTGCGTGATACTGCTTTTTGCGGCATAATTTTTTATCAGGGCGAAGCCAATGCCATTTGTACAACAGATACATACCAGCGTCTGCTGCAAAAACTGATAAGAGAATGGCGGGAACTTTTCCACGATAAAAATTTAAGTTTCAGTATCATTCAGCTGCCGGATTATTCAACTCCCCATTTGTTTGCCCCTTTCAGCCAATGGGCAAAAATCCGGGAAGCACAATATCTGGCGGCAAAAGAAGAAAAATGCAATTGCATTGTCACTCTCGGTACCGGAGATATAACAGAAATACATCCGGTAAACAAAAAGCTCGTTGCCCAAAAAGCCGCCGATCACATCCTCGCAGAAATATGCCACACCCCTGCTCCGGCGGCTCCGTCGCTGGTGAACTTATGCAGTAAAGACAACTCGCTCGTCCTCACATTTGACGAGGATATCTGCGACACAAAAGAAATTTATTTTGCCATTGGCAATGCAAAGGGGGAAACGGCGGCGGCAGAAGTCACTTTTTGCAGCAAAAACAGCATTTTGCTCCACTCTCCGGCCATTGATTCACCTTGCAACGTCTGGTATGCCTGGGCGGACAACCCGACTGGAGCAAATTTGCAAAGCACATCCGGTATCCCGGCTTCACCATTTCGTGCTTCTGTTACAGGCGGCGTTCCCGAAAGCAAAAAAATGATACATAAAAAAAACAAACACACTCCCTGCTGGATATGGGCAGATGTACCGGTACAGCCGCACTCGATCTGCGAATTCCGCAAGACTTTTAACGCTCCGGCTCAACCGGTGACAATAAATATTTCTGCCGAAAGCGACTTTATCCTTTATATTGACAACCGGGAAATATACCGCGGTCAGTATCAGGATTACCCCGAATATAAAAGATTCCACAGGTTTGATACCACATTGGAGTATTCGGGGGATCATCTTGTTGCCGTCGAAGTATATTTCAACGGCAGAAACTTTCAAACTTCCGTTGCCGCAGAAACTCCGGGACTGTTTCTTGAAATAACTTTTGCTGACGGAAAAAAGATCGCATCTGATACATCTTTCAAATCCCGGCAGTCAATATCTTTATTGCACGACAGACTGGATCGTGTAAATCCTCAAGTCGGAATGGTTTTCACTTTTGACCTCTCTCTTGCCGACCGGTGGAAAGAATTGGACTACGATGATTCCAGTTGGCAAGACAGTATCGTTATCGACAAGGACAGCCCCCCCCTGCCCGCTCCGGTAAACCAATTGGAATTTCTCCCCGAAGTCAGTGCAGTTAAAATCGGTGAATATACCTTTGCCCGGGAATCTGACCGGGGGTCTTATGCGGAAATCTGTGCCAAAGACAACTACGACTCCTCCTGTCCGGATGGCATCGCCAGTGTTTACGATTTAGGCAGTGAATATCTCGGATATCTGAAAATCGTTTTTGATGCTCCTCATCGCTGTATTGCTGATATATCACACAGCGAACACCTGACTGGGGGGAAAGTGGCTTCCCGTGTCGGAGAACGTAATTTCACTGACCGCCTTATTTTATCCGGCAAAGGTGAATTCATCCTGCCGCGGCGTGTGGGATGCCGGTATATCCAAGTTTCACTTACTGCGGCAAAAGCTGATGTCGGTATCCGCTTTTGTCCGGTAGAGTTGCCGCTTGCTCCGGCGGCAGAAATTTCTTCTGACACACCAGATGATGCAATTTTGTGGCAGGCTTCGCTTAAAACACTCATTTTGTGTATGGCAGAACATTATATGGATTGTCCCTGGCGGGAACAGGCTCTTTACGGCTTTGACTCCCGCAGTCAAATGCTTTTCGGATATGGCATTTGGGATAACAGTGATTATGTCCGTCACAACCTTGCTCTGCTGGCAAGAAGTGTCCTGACCAATGGACTTATGGCGATATCATCTCCCTGTAATATGGATCCTCAAATACCGCTTTTCAGTATGATTTTTGCTTCTGCATTGCGGGATTGGTGCTTTTTCAACGGCAAAAATGATGCTTTGAAAGACAATGCACGGGAACTCTCTAAAATAGAAAAAACCCTGACTGCCAATTTTGATCAATCATCCGGTTTGTACCTGACGCCCTCTCATCCCGGCGTCTGGAATTTTTACGAGTGGCAGCAGGGATTGGATGGATTGAGCAGTAACGGTGATTGTACCGATTTCTCTCATCTTGACGGCAAACCGCAACTTGATGTGATGTATAATCTCTTTATGATCGATTTCTTTGACGCAATGGCATTTTTGCGGGGTGGAGAATACGCCGTCAAACGGGATGCTTTGAAAACAGCGGTGTTTTCAAGTTTTTATGATCAAAGATCCGGTTGTCTTAAAACAGTTCCCGATGCGGATGTTTTCCACGAATCAGTACAAATCCTTGCACTTTACACCGATTGCGTGCCGCAGGAATTACGCTCTGTTGTCTGGCAGAATATCATCAACGGCAAAGGAAAACCTGCCACTTTGAGTATGCTCTGCTACCTCGTTGAAACCGCTATGCGGGAAAAAGGAGATCTGAGAAACTCAGTGCTTGAATATGTTGAGTCAAGACTTTTCCAGACATTTATGCCGATGCTCGAAACGGGAGACACCTTGTGGGAAACCGCAGACGGAGCTGAAGCCTTTGACAATGCCGGCAGTCTTTGCCACGGGTGGAGTTCGGTTTTTGCCCGCTTTTTCCAGAATTGTATATTGGGGGTAACAGTCACCTCTCCCGGCGGCAGCCAAATAACCGTAGCCCCCTGGCCGGGCAAAAGAAAATGGGCTTCCGGGGAAGTCCGCACCGCCCGGGGTATTGTCAAAATCAGTTGGGACAGAGAAAAAAGTTCGCTTTGTCTGCAAGTCCCGCAGGGAACTGAAGTTTTCATCCCGCAAGCGACAAAACAGATTTTCACTGATATTGATATAAAATAAGATAAAAAAAACACCGGTTTTACCCGGTGTTTTTTTATAGACTGTCAGTTTTACTCAACACTGATTTTTGCCACTCTGACCACAGTGTTGTTACCGTAAGGATAACCGGTACAGAAAATCGCCAACATTCCATTTTCCTGTTTCTGGATGAAAGTCAATTTTTCATCGTTATCCATCCAAGTGACACTTTTCACTTTTTCGGCGAAACCATCAATGGCACGGCTGCCGAGCCCATGGGCCGCCGCGGTAACGTTACTGTCGCCCAATACGCCAAGATCAAAGACAAAATAATAGTAGTTTTTGCCATCTTTGAGTATAAAATCCCTGCCTTTGCATTTCACTCCGGCAACGGGTACCGGGTTGTAAATGGCTTCCTGATACATTTTACACCAGACACCGACCTTTTCCAGCACGCTTTTTTCGTATGCGGGAATCGCTCCCTGTGCTTCGGGACCGATATTCAAAAGCAGATTGGCACCACAACCGCGGCTGTGAGCCAGAAGTTCAATAACATTTGCCGGAGAGAGGAAATTCAAATCATTTTTACCGATACCCCAGTGATCATTCATCGTTTTGCACACTTCACCGGCAACGTATTTCGGTTGTCCCTCGCGATCCATAGGGACTGCGGCACCGTTTTCATAAGTAACTGAGTCAATTTCCGGATGACCGAGTCTGCCGCGGTTTTCCAAACCGGTATTGTTGACGATTATCGCTTCCGGCTGATGTTTGCGGATAATACCGTAGAGGCGATCTTCTTTCCAGTCATCATTGGGGCGGGACCAGTTGCCGTCAAACCAGAGTCCGCCGATTTTGCCGTAGTTTGTGCAAAGTATTTCCACAGACTTGTGAAGATAATCCAGATAGCAATCGAAATCATCGGCACTGAGGTCTTTGGTTATACTGTTTTTCCAGTGCCAGTCAATAGTTGTGTGGTAAAAGAAAGGAGTGATATCATACTTTCTGCAAGCGGTGACGAATTCAGCGATCAAGTCACGGCCTGCCGGAGAATGGGGAGCGTCGAAATCACTGAGTCCGCAAGTGTCGTAAAGCGAAAATCCATCGTGGTGTCTTGTCGTCAGGGTGATATAATTCATCCCGGCATTTTTTGCAGTACAGGCAAGTTTTTCGGCATCGAAATCGCAAGCGGTAAAAGTATCAAAAAGTTTTCCGTATTCCTCAAGGCTGTAAGGATGCAGATATCTTGCCCATTCCCCTTCCCCAAGCTGGGAATAAAGTCCCCAGTGGACAAAGAGACCAAATCCCATTTTTTCAAAATTTCTCACATACGGTAAAGGTTTTGGAATACTCATTTTTTTCTCCGCTGATTATAAACAAAAGTCCGTGACATAATATAAATCTGAAACAATTCTTTTGCAACTTGTTTTTTTCTGCGGCGGCAAGGTAAAAAAAAACGCCGTGCAGTAAGCACAGCGTTTTAATGGTCATTTTTCTGCCATTGCCCGTAAAATGGCGTATTCCACACCCCGGATCTCGGCGAGTCCTTTAAGTCTGCCGATAGCGGTATATCCCGGATTGGGACAGGGAGGTTTGCTCAAATCATCCAGCATAGTGTGGCCGTGATCCGGACGGAAAGGTATCCGCCAGTCAGGTCTGCCGGCATTTTTGCGGCGGATCTGCTCCTCGATGATCGCTTTGACCAGATTGTACATATCGACACTGCCTTCGAGGTGATTGGCTTCAAAGAAATTACCTTTGCCGTCGTGCTGGGTACTGCGGAGATGGACAAATCCCACCCGGTCAGCACATTCTTTGAACATAGCAACGATGTCGTTATCCTGTCTGCCGCTGAAACTTCCGGCACAAAAACAAATACCATTGGCAGGACTGTCAACCATTTTCAACAGATTTCTGACATCATTGATATCGCTGAATATGCGGGGCAGTCCCAGGATGGAATACGGCGGATCATCCGGATGGATGACCATGATGCACCCGGCTTTTTCGGCGACCGGACAGACTTCGGAAAGGAAAAATTTGAGGTTGTTTTCCAAATCTTTTCGGCTCAAAGTCTTATATTTTGCCAGCATTTCTCGGATATCATTCAATGTAACACCTTTGAAGCCGGGGAAATTGTCGATGAGACCGGTAGTGAACTTTTCCACTTCCTCCGGAGTCATGCTGTCATAAAAAGCCTTGGCTTCGGCGAGTTTTTCCGGAGTATATTCTTTTTCGGCACCTTCGCGTTTGAGGATAAAAACCTCAAATGCCGCAAACTGTGCCTGATTGAAATAAAGGGCTTCGGAGCCGTCCGGCAGTTTGTATCGCAAATCAGTCCTGATCCAATCCAACACCGGCATAAAGTTATAAGTAATAACTTTTATACCGCATTTGCCGAGATTTTCCAGACTGATTTTATAATTTTCAATATATTCCAGATATCTGCCGCTGGCGGTTTTGATATCCTCATGTACCGGCAGACTTTCCACCACGCTCCAAACCAGACCGGCATCGGCTATTTTCTGCTGATGCTTGCGGATTTCCTCCACGCTCCAGACTTCACCATAGGGGATATGGTGCAAACTGGAAACGACTCCGGTGGCCCCGGTCTGACGGACATAACTCAGCGGCACCGGATCTTTGTCTCCGTACCAGCGAAAGGTTTGTTCCATATTATACATACTTCATCCCTCTCTGTTATACGCCGGAGAATGCCGAAAAAGCACCATCGACCGGCAGCACGATACCGTTGACAAAAGAGGAATCCTCATCGCAGAGGAAAAGCAATGCTCCGGAAAGGTCTTCGGGAGTTCCGAATCTGCCCATAGGAGTATGGCTCAAAATAGTTTCACCGCGCGGAGTGAGCGAACCATCGGCATTGGTCAGCAGAGTGCGATTCTGTTCGGTAAGGAAAAATCCCGGTGCGATCGCATTGACCCGGATACCGACCTTGGAAAAATGCACCGCCAGCCATTGGGTGAAATTGCTGATTGCCGCTTTGGCACCGCTGTATGCCGGAATTTTGGTCAGAGGAGTGAAAGCATTCATACTGGAAACATTGATCACGACCCCCTCGCCTTTGAGAGCCATTTTTTTGCAAAAGGCCTGACAGGTCAGCAGTGTACCGAGGAAGTTCAAATTGAAAACGAAACCGACACCTGCCGGATCGAGATCAAAAAAAGTAGTGATGCCTTCTGCTTTTTTCAACAAATCATCTTTGACAAGAAATTCTTTACTGGTAGTACCTTTGGGATTGTTGCCGCCGGCACCGTTGACCAGAATATCGCAGTCGCCGAGTTTGGCGGCAACTTCACTTTCGGCCTGCTGCAAACTTGCGATATCAAGGACATTGGCGGCGACAGCGACAGCTTCTCCTCCGTCAGCAATAATTTTATCTGCAACTTTTTGTGCAGCTTCGAGCTTGAGATCGAGGATAGCGACCTTTGCACCGGAACGGGCAAGGGATTCTGCCATAACACTGCAAAGAATACCGCCGCCTCCGGTAACAACTGCTACTTTACCTTTCAAATCACTTTTCATTTTTCATTTCTCCATAAGAAACTTGGTAGTTATTTTTCCGCCGCCTGTTGAAATTTCAGAGCGGTTTCTGTGACATCAAAAATATGCTGCTGACCAAAAGCTTCACTTTTGCCGTCAAGTTCATTCATAAAGATTTCAAGATAATCGCTCTTGCCTTCGGCGGCGGGGATGATTTCTGCTTTTTCGGCATCATTGGCAAAAAAAGTCACGCCCGACTCGTTGTAATTGAATTCAGCCACACCTTTTCTGCCCCAGACGGTAAAACGCCAGTAGAGCGGTGTGGTGAATCCACACTTGTCAGGTGCAAAATAAGAGACATCCGCCATAATACCGCAGCCATCATCAAGTTTGAACATAAGCTGTGCCGCATCTTTGAAATACTCCACTTTGTCAGCGAAAGCATTCCAGGTCCTTGCGGCGATAAGGTCAGATATTTTTTTACCGGTGAGATATTCCACAGCGTCAAGTCCGTGGATGGCGATATCATTGATCGTACCGCCGTGCTTACCGGGCTCAAAGTACCAATTATCCCGGGTACCGTACATCAGAGGATGCTGACCGCCGAAACTTACAGCGTGGATATCGCCCATTCTGCCGCTGTCAATAAGTTCTTTAAGGGCGGCGACATTGCCGTGATTACGGAAATCCAGCATAACTCCGACTTTAAGATTCCGGCTGTCTGCCAGTTGACGGATTTCAACCAGTTCAGCGGGAGAAGTACAAAGCGGTTTGTCACAGATGATATGTTTTCCGGCTTTCAGACCGGCGATCACCCGACTGCCGCGGATGGCAAAATAATCACCCACTGCCAGAATATCAAACTCCGTATCGCGGAGCATAGATTCAAAATCATTGTGGGTAACGGATATCCCCCATTTTTCTTCTGCCCGCTGAATAGCTCCGGCATCAGATTCGCATACTGAAACGATTTCAAAACGCGGATCATCTTTCATCCGGTTGTAAAGGGCAGTGATGTGGATATGGCGCAATCCTGCGAATGCTACTTTCAAAATTTCAGACATAATATTTTCCTGCTCAAAGATGTGTTTACAACACCATTTCAAGAGTCTGTTTACAAAACATACTGTCAACGCATCCCAAATGCATTGACAGTATGTCCATGTTTTTTATGATGCAATCAGATCTCGTAACTGCTGGAGTCACTGCACAGTTCATCGCTCATACAGTTGATAAAGCAACTGGTGGGCAATGCGCCTTCGGCAACGACAAAAGAGTAATCCAGCAATTCCGGAGCCACGTATTCGATCTTTTCGTTGTTCATTTTAGATATTCCTCACTGATCATATATTAGGCAAGTTTTCCAACGATAAGATCGTTGTTTTCGCTGAAAAGTTTGTAGTTTTCGCTGGTGTAGCAGCCGAGAGCGCTGTCCCAGGCGGCAGTTTCACCATTAATAACAACTCCGTTCAAAGCAAATCCGTTGTCCCAGTAAGTCAAGGTTGTTTCACAACCGTTGATAATTGTCCAATTGCTGTCAAGTGATGCACCACCGAAGTCAATGGTCAATGTATCACCAAAGAAACTGTTGGTACCCATTTCCCAATTAAGGGTACTGCCAAGTTCAAAGGTCCAGTTGCGGACAGGCGACAATCTCAAATCGGTAGTGGTGAAAGTCATTTCACTGCCGTTGATAAATTTGACATCATCAAACGCCACGATACCGCTGGCAGAGAAATCTCCATCAAAGTCATCAAAGACAAGAGTGCGGGTACCGGTAACATATTTATTTGCTTCACCGGCGCTGGTGCTGTCACCGGTCAGAACTCCGGTAAAGTCAAGATTTTCGCCGAGACCGGTGAAAGTCACAGTGGTAGTACCGATAACTTTACCATTGGTATAACTGCCGGCAACAATGTCACTGCCGAAATAAATATCATTGGAACCGCTGTCGATATTGAGATTGATGTCAGAATTGTTTTCAATATCAATAAGCGTCACCGATGCGGCATTCTTGGTAGCATAGACCTGTTTGGAGGCAATATTGCCGCCAAAGACACGCTTGTTGAATGTACCGCCGGAGATATTGGTAGTGATAGTTGCACCGCGATAGGTGATTTTGCCGCCCTGGCTATTGGAACCGCCAGCCACGACTTCGTTGAAAACACCGCCGGAGATATTCAAAGTGGAATCACCGGTGATACGCATAGTCGCACCTGTGTTGACGATGTTGCCGCCGCCGACAAAACGGTTGAAAGTACCATCGCTGATTGTAACTTCGGTATTTCCGGTCAATGCAACCGTACCGCCAGCCACATAGTGACCGCCGAAAACGAAGTTGGCACTCTCGATACCGGAAACATTCACACTGCTGTCAGCCGCGACAATCGCAGTGCTGTCTGCATTGATGTTACTGCCGCCAAAGAGAGCATTGACATTGCTGTCGCCGGCATTGGCTGTCACTGCCGAAGCAGTGGTAACAGTACCGCCGGTAACAGTTTCGCCGCCGAAAACTTTGCCTTTGTAATTGGTCGAAGAAGCAATCGTATCAAGACCGGTAACGGTACCGGTGATATCGGCATTTTCTGCGGGGATCTTGCTCAAGGTCAAAGCATTAGCTGTATATGCAGCGAGATAATTGCTGTCATCAACAGTAAAGGCAGTACCGACAGTAACTGCAATTCCGTTGACAGTGATCGCCTGACCGTCGGCAAGAGTAATACCGCTGGCGATGGTGAGGGTCACATCATCCGCCGGCAGAGCGCAATCGATAGTGATCGCTGTTGCAGAAAGGTCGAGGTACGAAGTCGCACCGGTGGCATTTCCGAAACGCACTTCATTGCCGTTGAATTTGATACTGACAATACCATCGTTGACAATGGTATATTGATTTTTACGCCAGTCAATGGTTTCTGTATTGGTGAATATCAAACTGGCGTTGTCAAATCCGAAACCGTTACCACCGATGCTGTCTCCGATAGTGATTGTACCGGCAAAAGTCAGAGGTTTATTGTTACTGTAAACGGTCTGACCGGCAGCAAATACAGCATCCTTGACAGTCATAGTACCTGCATTATAAATGGCATTGCCGGAACCTGTTGTCGCAGTATTACCGTTGAAAGAAACTCCTTCAAGTACCAATGTGCCAGCGTTGTAGATCGCTCCGCCGTTGACAGCAGTATTGTTTGTAAATATTGTATCAGTGATGGTACCGCTGCCGGAATTGATCGTAATAGCACCACCAGTTGCATTGCTCGCGGTAGCAATATTGCCGGAAAATATACTATCTGAAATATTGAAAACAGCACCGGCATTATTTACGCGCATACCACCGCCACTACCAGCTGTATTGTCAGAGACAGTGCTTCCGGTCAGGGTAATATCCCCTGTGAGATAAATACCGCCGCCACTTCCTGTAACAGTGTTTCCGCTGAGAACAATATTTTCGCCAAAAAACACTGCATTGTCACTCAAATTCAAAGCACCACCATTGAAAGTAGTCGTACTGCCCGTGGAAATAGTGATATCTTTGGCTGCTACTGTCTTTGCAGTATTGATACGGCTATGAGTTCCACCAACAACAGCAGTGACTGCATTGGCGTTGAGTGAGGCGGATATCGTACTATAGGCTGTGCCTGCATAATGCACACCTCCGATAACAGCAGCTGTTGCACCGTTTGCAACAATACCCGCAGCGACGGCCTGACCGACTTTGAGGTCGCTGCCGTCGGTATAGGTATAAAATGCTCCGTCAACCGAAATATTTCCGGTAATCTTGGATGCATCATAATTAGCAATGACAGTATCACCAACGGAGAATTTACTGCCGTCAATAACAATATTGCCACCGGCAATTGAGCCGCTGCCGAGAGTCAACAAACCATCAACAGTAATGGTGCTGTTATTGATGATCTCATTATTGACAGTACCGCTCAAAGCAATCTCATCTGTTACGGTGTAGCTTCCGGTATATCCGGTATAGGCAGATTCTGCCGCAGAAATACTGGAAAATCTATCAAATGCACCGCCGACGCTATCAATGGTAATGGTACTTGCAGTACTGAATGCAAGTGTTCCATCGACGCAGGTAATGGCACTGACAGTGTCCGTATCATTGCCAACAAATCCATCATTGATACTCACAGTATTGCCGCCAAAAACAACTTTCTGATCAGCACCCATAGCAACACCAGTTGCGATAGTACCGGAAGCATTTCCGTCGATAGTGACGGCGACATCGCTCAAATCAGCAGATTCAAAGTTGACAATCCCGGAATTATTAAAAGCGACACTGAGTAAACCGGAGCCGACTTCAGTAAAGGCTTTGATAGAAATGTCTGCGGCATTAGTAAATACAAAATTGACACCGGCATATTGATATACGCCATTAGAGCTGCCGCTCAAGTTACCGCCAAGATAAATCGTTCCCTTTAACGTAACTGCACCGCTATTACTGTAAATAGTCTGTTTCTCGCCAAAAACAGCACCGTTAACAGTCATCGTACCGTTGCTGTAAACAGCTGTACCGGCATTGCTGCAGGTATTCCCGGCAAAAGTGACATTTTCCAGCTCGAGAGTGGAGTTGTTAAAGATAGCTCCGCCATTTACAGCTGTGTTGTCATAAAAATAACTGTTGCGAATGGTGGTTGTACCACCGTATGCATAAACAGCACCAGCATTTTTATCAGCAGTGTTTCCGGTAAAAGTTCCCCCGATAATTTCAAGGACACCACGATTTTCAATGGCAGCGGAATCGCCGACACTAGAATTGTTTTTAAACAGAGTGTTACTTATGGTTGTTTTGTATGATGTACCCTGAATAAAAATCGCACCGGCAGAAGATCCTGTCGCCTCATTGCTCTCAAAAACACTGTTGGCGATATTTGCCTGCCCCTGATAAATGTAAACCGCACCACGGGTACTGTCATTGTTGCGTACAGTAACGCCATCCAGATTAAGTTCCGGCTTGATAGTACTGGAGCCGCTGATATATATCGCTCCGCCGCCACTGCCGGTAGCTGTGTTGCTCTCTATAACAGTGTCTTTGATATTGATAACACTGGCTTTATTGGTATAAATCATACCAGCTCCGGCGGTATTGTTGGAAACAGTGGAACCGGTCATTGTCACAGTGTTGCCGGCGGCACTGACATTTACGGCAGCTCCGTTTGCAGTACTGCCACTGACAATAATATCATCCAACACAACAGTTTTGTCAGCAACATTGATTGGAAGAGAAGTGAGGTTTTCATCTTGAACCACAACAACATCCGCACCAGAGGAATTGTAAGCTGAAAAGAATGTCTTATATGCAGTACCGGAATAAACAACATCACCAACAGTAACCAATGTTTTGCCGTTTGCCATGATCGCTGCGGAAACGGCCTCACCGAGTTTGAGGTCGGAGCCATCAATATAACCATAAAAATCACCATCGATCAAAATGTTTCCAGTGATCTTGGACGCATCATAGTTGGCAATGACAGTATCTCCGGCAGAGAATTTACTGCCGTCAATAACAATATCTCCACCTGCAATTGAACCGGTGCCGAGAGTCAACAAACCATCAACAGTAATGGTACTGTTGTTGATGATCTCATTATTAACCTCACCACTCAAAGCAGTTTCTCCGGTAACAGTGTAACTGCCGGTATATCCGGTATAGGCAAATCCTGCCGCAGAAATACTGGCAAATGTATCAAATGCACCACCGATGCCATCAATGGTAATGGTATCTGCCAAAACAGCACTCAGAGTATTTGATGCATAACTGACCAGCACCACCTGACTCTTATCAGCTGTAAGACCACCTTTGTTAACGGTGACAGATGCATCGCCATAAGCAACAGTTTGAGTTTCACCTAATACAACTCCAGATGCAAATGTTCCGACTTCTCCATCCGCAATGGTAATTACCGAGGAACTCAAATCTAATGAGGAAAACTGAACTTCAGCACCTTTAAACACAATGGATTTAATTCCGGAATTTTCTACAGCAAAAGCAGCTTTTTGCCAGTCAAGAACATCAGTATTGGTGAAAACAAAATTTACATCAGACACAATAAAACCGCTGCCACCAATCGCAGCTGTGCCAATAGTAACAGTTCCAGTAAAGGTAGTTGCAGCTTTGTTGCTGTAAATGGATTGACCATCACCAAATGTGGAATCTTTGATGATCATTGTTCCACTGTTATAAATCGCGGAACCGGAGTTTGTCGCAGTATTGCCACTGAACGAAACTCCATCAAGCAACAATGTACCGGCATTATAGATTGCACCGCCATTTTTAGCATCATTATTGCGAAAAATGGTATTGCTGATTGTACCACTGCCATTTGAAACATAAACAGCACCACCGCAACCATTTGGGCTTGAATTGTTTTCAAAAACAGTGTCAGAGACACTGAGGACAGCCGATGCGTTATGTATACGGATACCGCCACCAGCACCGGTACCGAGGGCAATATTTTTAGAAACAGTGCTGCCGACGAGAGTCACATTACCTGTAGCGTAAATACCACCGCCATTGGTACTGGCAGTACTGCCGGTGATGACAACATTTTCACCAATAAAATTACCGCCGCTGCTCACACTGATTGCACCGCCGGTATTTTGAACATTGGTACCGCCACTGAATGCAGCATCTTTTGCCGCAACCGTTTTTGCATTCGCAGCAACACGGTCGTGGGTGCCGCCCTGTACAGCAACAACAGCGTTGGATTTCAGTGCACTTGAAACCGTGTCATAAGAACTTCCGGCGTAGGTAACACCGTTAACAGTTACCTCTTCCAGTCCGCCAGCAACAATACCGGCTGCGATAGTTTCCAGCTCTACTGCCATAATTTTCACTCCTTTTTTGTAACGGTTTTGTTTTTATATTTTATAAATATAATATCACTATAAATATACCACAACACATCAGGATTTCAATGCTAAAAAAACACAAAATACTATTTTTTTGCACATCAAAAAAAATATCAGGAATAAATATCAAATCCGCATTCGCAAATCAAGCACAAATGGTACAGTAATTCTGCTTTCACAATCTCCTTTTTGCTCTCTGATGTAGACATAAAGCCCTGAAACTGAATTCTCTCCCTCACGGATATCCGGAATTTCCAAACCTCCATCGGCAAGCAGAATATTTTCTGCATCATTCAACTTACCAAGGTGGGCAAGAGCAGAGGCATAAAGGAATTGGACCATAGGCAACAAGCGGGCCTTTTCCGGAAGCGCACAATATAATTTTACAGCGGATTCAAAAGCTTCCGCTTCCAACATGATTTTGAGGCTTTCCTTAACCAGAAACATATCGTTTTTATCCAGCATTGCGGCTTTCAGTAAATACTCCGCTGCATTCTTTTTATCACCGGAAGCAAACTCAACCATGCCGGCAACATAAAGATAAAGCGGATCATTTTCCGGAACCGTAGCCAGCAGTTGTTTTGCCAATGCAAAATCATTTCGAAAAAAGGCAATCAAAACCCGATGTATGCGTTGATTCACATCATTGTTAATAACCTGCCACATCGCAGGATGCACCATATATGTGCCATTGCGGATCTCTGCGATTGTTTTGCCTTCAGCAAGCTCCTGCCACGGTTTGATCTTTTCAGTAATTTCACCAAAATCAAGATGTTCCGGCCAGAATTTGCCGCCAGACTTCTGCTGACGAATTCTTTCCAACGCTCCCCAACCGGAACCAGAGTGCAACACCCGGCCTTTTTTGCAGGCAAAACTTTTGCCTTCGCAAAGAATTTTTTCCAATATCTCACCGGGAAGTTCGCGGTCAACGACATCACACATCCTAGCACATGCCTCATTCCAATCACCGGTAAAATCATCGTATTTGATCTTACAACAACCATACGCTTCCACGTGTTCCCATGCAGTTGCAGGCGGCATCGGGAGACACTCCATCTGCGTATGGGTATACCCTCCCTGTATCTCGATATAAGGCGGACAATTTTTTCCTACGAGTTTTTTCTGCCAATGCTGTCCACCCGGATGCTGTCCCCAAACAAAAAGTTTTCTCCCCTGCAATCTTTCTGTCGATGCAAAAACAAATGCAGTGTTATCCTCGTAAGCAACCGTTTCCAGGCGGCGCCCCCCCTTTTTTATGCGGTAAAAGTGATCCTTGGCATGAATAAAATTTGTCGGATACGAAGCATCAAACCCCTCTCCGTATGGTAATGATACATGCGACAACTGATGATGTCCTTCGTTGTAGTTATTGGTGTAAGCATCATCGGCTGGAAGCAGTATCCTGCATTTTGCAGTTTCCTCAAGTGCAATATTTGCCCAGTAATACATGGGTATGACTTCGGAATGGTGGTTTACAACCCGGACCCGGTTAAAGAGGAAACGCGAATCAGACGGCAGATAAAAGTCCATCTGAAAAGGTACTGCCCGATCCCGGTTAAATTCATAAAAACGCAATACAGGAGTACCGTCTTCTGCCATCACTTCGGCGGCAAAACGCGAATCAGATGTTTGAGCATCGTGGCCTCTTCTGCCAAAGTTGTACTCTATTCCTCCTGCGACCCATGCGTTGCGAATTGCGAGATTACAAGGAAGAAATTCAGGATTGAAATAGATGACATCCCGCTTCTTTTCCTTGTCATAAAGCCGCCACAATCTGCCGCCCACCTCCGGCAAAAACTCCGCCCGCAGAAAATCATTTTCCAGCACAAGCAAAATAAATTCGAGTTCCTCCGGTTTGCCATCATAGGTATCAAACATAGTATATGGCAACGGACTGTCTGCTGCGCCGTAATTGACAAAAAGTCCGTCATTTTCATTAAGATCTGCACTTACCCTGGTTTTTACAATTTCCCGCATCGCAGGATAAGGAGATGCCGGAGAAATTTTTCGGCCAGGCATTCTTAAAATGGTTTGAGTCAATGTTGTTTGCATGGATCATTCCTTTGAATATTTCAATACACAGGCTATAAAATCCTCTGGCAGAATACAAGATCCAGCAGCAGATTTATCCAAAGATGTAAAGGTTGTTTCTCCCAGATTCATTATTGATACTCTGCCATCAAACGGCAAATTGAGAGAAATTTCTACCGGATGATAAAGACGGTTTGAATCAGATATAAGAGCGACATATACATCACCATTGACTTTGTCGGCAAAAATTTCCCAACTTACATCCGGTACGGCAGGTGCAAATTTCACAGGATTGGCTTCCAAAAGTATCTTTTTACCGTAAATACTTTTGATAAGCGGCAGATAAAGTTCAAATGTTCTGGTAACCTCATCGCTCCATTGCGGAATTTCTGCGAGTGTGGAACTTCCTCCCAATGACCATCCGGCACCACTTAACAGACAATTGCGCAAAGCGGTTTCCACCTGTGAAACATCTTTGGTATAACTGTGAACCAACATCGGTTTACAGATACAAAGATACTTCAATGTATTTGAAATCCCGGAACATCCCTCCGCCATAACAGCATCAACATATTTTGCCGCCCCCAGATCAAAAGGTCCATTGGCAAGAATCGCCTTTCCGCTTTGATGCATCAAGCTGGAAAGTTTTGACAGATTTCTATCATAACTCGCACCGTACTCATAAACAGCCTGCCCCTTGTCAGCACTTTTGCCATCACAATGAGCATAATCCATGGTCTGATAGCAAAGTTGATCAAGAAAAACTCCGTCTATATCCGGATAAAAGCTGTTAAAACGATCTATCATGCACTCAATATGCCTCCCAAACGGAGTATCCGGATCACCATTCATAAAACAGCAATTTTTCCAAGTCGGCATGCACTCACCGGAAACTTCCCGGGCAATGGATTCTGGAAAATTCTTTTCAGCCCACGGCATAAAGCCATCTCCGCTCACCTGAATGTATAACATTGCCCGGATATTTTTGGCGTGCAATTCAGCGATATGCTGATTGATCAATTCTTTTGACACCTGGTAATCATGAGCATCGGCAAGCTCCGGATAATCGTGAGGGATAACACTCGTCCAGGTTTCACATTCAGGAGCATATTCGCCGTAATACGGGAAATGATTGTGGATTTCCACCCAATCCGGTTTCAGTTGTTTTGAATAATCAAGTTTTGTAAACGGATTGGTAATGGCAAATGCGCCACCCCATGAATTAACTGCGGCAAGCGGAGCTTCAAAATATTCAGGAAACATCTCTACATATTTTTTCAGTCCGGGCCGCCAGCAATCTTCATGACCGAAAAAGAAAAATTCCTGCTCCACAGTTTCTCCGGGAGATACAGCAAGGCGGGAAACTCTTATTTCCATACCTTCCTCGTGATATGTTTCAAAATAAAACGAGAGTGTGCCGCCGTAACGCATCGGATTTCTGCCGATAGTAAGACCTGTTTTTTCCACGGGATTGATCAGTGTTACCAATGGCAGTGTTGTGCCGTAACAAACATCTCCATAAAAAATATTTGAACCACCCAATTCCACCAGCGATTTCGGAAAATTTTCTCTTGCAGTCCAGACTTTCATCCGATACTGACGGAATACATACGGAATCCGAAAACGCACCTCGGCACCGTCGTTGCGACTTCCGGCAACCCGGGTAATTTTCAAGACACACCGTAATCCAGACCGGAATTCCGACCATTCGGCATAAGCCTCTATTCCATCTGAAACAGCAATATTTCCCCGGAAAGTATTGAAAAGTTTTCCATCAATAAATATCTGATCTATTATCCCCTTATCACCGGTTGTGCAACGGATATTATTTTCACCCATTATCCCTGTAATCTCCTCTTCGACAAAAGATTTTATCTTTTAATTAGTTTGAGCGGATTGAAGTCAAATATCCATCGTTTCACAATAACGCTTGAAAAGGTTACGGGCAGAACCGAATTCAGAATTCGGACTCATAAAGTGCGAAAACTCAAATGTAACTGCTTTTTCAAATCCAACTTTTTTAGCTGCTTCCATTTTCATCAGCAATTGCTGATGTTTGATTGGCGGATGCGGGTTAAGTTTGATGTCAAATGTTTCAAGGTTGCACCAACTTTTCAAACCGTGTTTGAGAGCCAAATTATGGTTTATTTCCATAAATTGCGGCATTTGATCCTCGATATCAACATGAGCATTCTGGAAACAGACAATATCCACAGCACCCTCTATCTCACCCATTATCCAATCCCACTCATCCCGATGCCCTTCCGGTGTAACAGCAATGGCACGACGCATGGAGGCGGAAGGCACCCTTGCAACACCAGTGTTACATCCACGAATACCGGGAGAAATAAATGTAGGCAAACCGCTTATATCGTGGCAATGCCTGCCGACGATCTGAAAACATTTCACCACATTAAAAGAAACTTTTCCTGCAATTTCCTGTGACAAATACCAACCGCCAAAAGCAGGACTGCTGCCGTATTTTTCCCAAATTTCATCACAAACTTTTTTCATCAGATCTGATTCATATTGGACATCATAAGCGGCGGAGAGCCAATCGTGATTGGAATGATAAGTACCAACCCATATTTTGATACCGTGTTTCTCTCCGAGCCGCATAAAAACATCCATCAGATCAAGCGGCGGACGATGAGCTCTGACTTCTTTTTCTAAAACGGCAGACGGATACATCGTCCAACGTTCAGTACCGCAACGGATAACAGTTGCCATGTCAATTCCGACAGATTTCATCGCCGCGAAATCCCGATCCCATTCCTCTTCACCCCAGTTAAAATTCATCACATTGTGACTTACTTCATCCAAAAAGGTACCGGTAATCGGCAAATATTTATCATTCATTTTCAACTCCTTTGTCTTTAAATACTTTATTTTGTCAATAAAACCAAACGGTAATCGTGTTTGGGTATGCTCAATGTTAATATATCATTTTCAAGTTTTATATCAGCTGCTTCTGGATTTTCCATATCCTTAAATTTTACCGGAACAAAGCCATAATTGCCGGTATTGAGCTTGACACTCACTTCCCTCTCTCCATCAAAATTACTTAAAACCAGTAAAATCTGACCAGGTTGACGGTAACCGGTAACATAAAGATCTTTCACAGAGGTCTCCACTGCACGATAATCCCGTCTGCCCCAATATGGCAACAGACGTGGATTATTATTGAAAAAATCAAGATCATTAATTACTTTATGCCAAGCCTTGACTGGCTCCCGATCAGCCATAGCGCCATCCCAAATAGCAATATCGTGCGGCAGTATCACCGCCAAAAATGCTCTTGTCTGGCGACGATTAACTTCTTTTTTCTTGGAGCGGTACATAATTTCAGAGAGAAAAATACTTCTTATCCCGAACTGCCGTCCTAAAATGTGCGCTCTGAGGTATTCCGGATCTTTTTTCCAGAGTGCAACATAATCCATGGAATCATTCATCACCCGGCGTCCCGGCTGCTCACCATCAATAAAATAGACAGCGGCGGTCATTGCAGGTATATTCATAGCAGCACTGGCGTGTGCTCCGGCAAGATTTTCCACATTATTGCGGGAAAAAATTGCGGCAATTTTGCGGTAATAATCCCGCAGAGACCATGTGTCAAATTGATATCTGGCATCACCGTCTCTGTCAAAATAACCATATCCAAGTGCCGGGTCAAAAAAACTGCGATAATGAATATTATCCTCATAGAAAGAATATGCCCCTATTTTTTTAATTTTTTCTTCCAGACACCATAAACGGTACTGCAAATAACTCGGCACAATTCTGCGCATTCCAATCCAGGATGCCTGCGGAAAATTGAAACTGTCACTACGTTTAAACCAGCTGCTGGGATTCTTCATGCCATATTTGTCGACAAAACCGCTTTTCCACTCGCCGAAATACATCGCAAGTTCAGGTGATGAAAGATTGATGTAATCACTGCAAAAATACTCCATATAAGTGCTGTTTTTACCCTCTTTCCGGATGCCTTCATACATATTGATACTAACGTCATCATTCATCGGCAATATGGAACAGGTTCCGGCATTGAAACGTCTGTGACCGGCACCAATTTCAATTATTTTGCGTAGATTGGTTAATTTTTTGTAGAATTCCTTATCCAATGTTGCCCAACGGGGAAAAATTGTACCACGAAAATTTTCCGGCGGAAGTTTCACAGGAGTTGCCAATAAACCGAAAACAATTTTACGCGCCTGCCATTGACCAGGATATTTCCGGTTCACCAGATTAATACTAAGCACAATACGATCGTCAAAACGCTCTATCGTTTGACAAGAAAGTGATTCATCAACAATAAAATCCCTATCGGTATCACCAAAGAAACAGATGCCTCTGTCTTCGTCCCCCAACCATACAAACGGATTAAAACTTCCTTTGCCGCTGCGTTCCAAACCAGCGCTCTGCCAAACGACATTGCTTTCTGCTTTTTTTTGCGGTATAAATCCAGCGTGACCACCGATACCGGCAGCGAATCCTTTTTTACTGCGATCAGCACGTCGGTATGTCACATCGGTACATTCGTGAAATAAGGTCGCAATATCTTTTCTGACAGGAACAGCAACGGTCAATGTCTGCAATGGCATATTGACATTTTCGAGCAGTTCCACTGCAACTTTCACGACCCCATCAGACTCTATAGCTGTATCTATTTTAACAGCATTATCAAGAATGGTTCCTGTATAAACAATCCCATCTTTTTTACTTATGACAGTTTCTGTGGATTTTTTCATTTCTTTGCCGTTAAGCAATACAGAAACCGGAGCGGCCAGAATATTTTCATACTCTTTCCCCCGTGTCGGTTCCTGCTGCCGAACGACGATTTGTTCAGGAAGAGCATTATCTCCTGTAACATAATCACGGTTTATCACCCTGACTGTTTTCCCGTCTAATTCCGGCTCAGGAAAACCGGGAATATTCTTAACACTTACATCCATTTTCTGAAATGGATATTCACCGAAATGGAAAACTTTCTGTCCCATTGGATAAGGTCGAACGATATTCGGCAAATGAGCATTGCGTTTTATCTCACCGACTCTGTACCAACCACTTTCCAAATCCATAAAATTTACAGAACTTACCCCCCTGCCCCGAAGTACCGTCTGTCCGGTGGCATCAAGATATTCACCTTCAACCCTGTAATCACCCAAAAGATTTTTGGGGATATCTGTTATCCATGCTTTGATTGCTCCGTCCACAAAAGGAATCGTTTTTTGCATAACAACAGAATTATCTTTTTCTGCAACAAGAGAAATCCGTAAAGCATCCACTCCATTAATAGAAAAAGGTGTTGATACAGAATCAAGAATCATTTTATTGAAACTGGGCAGTATTCTCAAATCAAAATCACCATCTTTGTTAGAAAAACGCTCAAAATACTTTGGGAATGTACCCCCTGTAATCATCTGATCAGCTGGAACTTCCGGAGTTTTTATAACACACTCAAAACTGTGGATTTTTAAATTGCCTCCATCGTTTATACTTATATAAGGACGGATAGCTGCCACATCGCCCTTGACTCCTTGCGATATCGGGATGTTAAACTCGACATAAGTTGGTTGTGCCGAGGAAAATCCGGCTGTATTACCCTTATCTGTTCCAGTCCAGATGTTGCGGGATGTATATGCATAGCATCCCACAGAAATCTCTGCATCACCAGAAAATTTGAATTTCAGTTTTGCCACACTGTTTGCATTGCACTTTACAGAATGGTAACGTGTACCGGTAATTTCTTTGCCGGTGTTGTTTTTAACAACCAGGTCTTTACCATTATCGGCAATTGCCACGACTGCATTGCCTGCCTTTCGGAAGTCCCATCCGAGCAATACGCCATCCGGGTCATCCGCAATCAGCGGCAGGACATAAAATCCTGCAAAAAACAAACAAAACAGTTTGTACATCATACTCGGTACACCTTCAATATTTTTTATTTATTAATCGAATATTCAAATTTATCCAAAGTCACAATACCATTTTTACCGACAGAGATATAAGGTCTACAAGCGACAACCTCTCCCTTTTTGCAGGCAGGAATAACCAAAGAAAACTCCACAATACTTTTGCCATCAACAGTTTTAATATCCCCTTTGACAACTCCAACCCACTGGTTACGCTTGTTGTACAAATGGCATCCGCTGGTAAATTCGCCATTGCCGTCAACAGCATATTTCAACCCAATGGTATCACCGGTTTTGCATTTGATAGATTTAAAACGGTTGAGATCGGTATGTTTGATATTGCTTCCTTTGATAACCACTGCATGGGCTTCGGTCAGTTCACCTTTGCTTTGACTGCGCCGGAAATCCCATCCATTGATCACGCCGGTAGGATCAGCAGCAAGCATGGTAAAAACTGTGACAAAAGACATAACAACAAACATTTTTTTGGCTTTCATAAAAAACTCCTTTTTTTAATTTGAAAATAATTAAAGTATAAATGTCATTTTAATGACAGTATTTTTTTTATAATGACTTGATTTTACCACGCATCATCTACATTTTTTTCGGGGCGGAGATATTCAATTGTTGTCGGCTTATGGTCACCATTGGCTTTAAGTTCAAAATCTCTGTAAGAATAAGTCGCGACCCTGCCATCAAAAGTAAGAAAATTGGTAGAACCGCCATGCAGCCATCCTGATTGATCTTTGGTATAATCAGGAGTGTAATAACGAATAAACGCAAGCGAAATTCCCTGACGACTGTCAGCCGCCAGAAACTTGGATGAAGGATTTACTACACTACCTGTTTTTCTCGGATTGCACACAGCTCCCCACTGCTGGGCAACAACAGTATTGCGGCTGTTCAAATTACCAGTGTATGTATTGTATGAAAACAACGCATAATCATCTTTTGTATCATAATTTGCGACAGTATCCAAATCTTTTCTACTGGTTGGACAGCCATTTTTTTTCCACAATTTAAAATCAAGACCATATCCCAATTCCTGCAAAAGACGCCAGACATACACCTGGTTTGCGCCTTGCGGATTTTTAACATATTCAGGAGCGAAGCAATAATAAAGCGGCAACCAATCGTTGTAATCACTGGAGTACTGCATCGCAGATAATCCTAATTGTTTGAGTGTATTGCGACAGGTTGTTGCTCGAGCCTGTTCTCTTGCCTTGTTTAACGCTGGCATCAACATCCCAGCGAGAATTGCAATAATTGCAATAACGACCAACAGTTCAATCAATGTAAAAAAACGTTTCATCAATCCTTCCTTTGCATGATAGTTGAAGATTCTCTAACAATCAGTTTCGGAGCAAGACAAAATGGTTTACATTTTTTTCCCCCGACCATTTCCAAAAGCATTGCAGCAGATTTTTCTCCCAACTCAACAAATGGCATAGAAACAGAAGTCAATGACGGAGTTATGACAGATGATAATTGAGAATCATTACAGCCTGTAATGGCAATCTGCTGTGGAACTCCGATATTTTTACGCTTCAACACTTCAATAATTCGCATCGCAAATTCGTCAGTAAAACAGACAAATGCGTCAGGAGCATCAGCTCCATTAATCACCTGTTCTACTTTTTTTTCCAATTCACCATCGCTCATAGCAGAACAATCAAAAACATTGCTGTTTTTTATTTTAACACCATATTCCAATGCTGCATTAATAACTCCCTGACGAAATTCAGCTGAAATCGCCAGCTTCTCACCGGAATAAACTAATGCAAGACTACGCTTGCATTGTTCTGCCAAATGCGCTGCTGCAATAAATCCGGCACGTTCAAAATCGATTCTCATCGCACAATCCATTTTGTCCGGGCGATAATTTTTTACAAAAATATGTGGGAGCGGAACTTTATCAAGCTCCTGCAATGTCAAATCATCCAATTGGTATGCACCGATTAAAAATCCTGCATAACGATTAGAAATCTGGGCAAGATCTTCTTCATAAAACCCTCGTTTCCCTGCAAGAATATCCAACACATATCCTTTTGGGCGCAGAGCTTTATCTATGCCGCTGATCAATGCTCCGGTAACAGGATGGATCATATATGCCGTATCATATATCAAAAGAGCAACACGCTGATTTCTCAATGCCGCTTTACTGCGGACAAAAGTACCTTTACCCTGTATCCGATAAACAAATCCTTCCTGCTCCAATTCGCCTACTGCCTGTCGAATAGTATTACGCGAAAGACCAAATGTTTTACTAAGCGACGGCTCCGATTCGATCCGACTTCCACACAAGAGTTGACCAGAAGTTATGCGCTCGATCAGACAGCGCTTTAATTCTTGGTACTTAAATTTATCATCAGGATGTTTCACGATACTTGTACCTACAACTTGTTTTGCAATACAATACACCTGAAAACAAATATTTTCAAGTGTATTTTTTGCTAAAAAACTTATTTTTTGATGATCAACGCACAATAGTCGTTGCGTTTCATTTGTATTTTTACCTGATTGCCGCTAACCGGAAGTTTTTCGTCGGTTTCAGCGTTGATAACTTCACTGGTTCCGACGGGCAGATCGACTACCATTTCCTGTGCGACTCTTGCCAGATTACTGACAATAGCGAGTTTTTCGCCGTTTTTGTCATAGTAACTGATACAGCTGTCGGGGGTCGCCGAAGTAACTTCTTTGTTTTCCCAGTAGGGAATAAATTTCACAGCCTTGCTGCCGATATCCCATTTGCGGCGGAAATCTTCCACTTTATAGATTTCCTGACTGTTGCACCACAGCGGCCAGAAAAGCACATCGGCGTGCATAATACGGCTGAGCAAATCACGGGTCGGCTCGACTTTTTTCATAATGTCGCGCTGATTTTTCAGACAGGGCAAAAAGACCATCACGCTGCCCCAGGGACGGTAATAAAATTCGCTTTTTACACGATCCATGGGCAAGGCATAACTGTAATAATACAGACGGTCACTTTCCGGCGGGATCAGTTCTTTATTATCCGGGAAATAACCGGAGTAGAGGTGTTCTGCTGTCAGGAAAATCGGGAAATGCGACAGAGAAGCCATCATATGCGTGCCGGAACAATGGGCGATATTCATCGGCATAACTCCGCCGTTTTGCATACGGACAACCGCATCAAGGCGCTTGTAGAAATCACGATCGGCAAAAACCTGATAGGTATATCTGCGACTGCCGTCATAATCATCGTAACCGCCGTTGGTTTTCGGGTCAGAATTGGCGATCGGCTCCATTTCATCAATATAGACACCGTCGATCTGCCCCATCGCGTTTTTGTATTCATAAACACAACGGGCAAGATAATCAGTAAATCCGGTCGCAGTTGACACACGCAGGTAATCTCTCCAGCCATTGGAGGGCCGCTGGGGAGTGGTGCCCCAGTTATTACGGATAAATTCCTCATCCGGATTGCGTCTGTTTTTATACATCACACCGATGTGACGATGATTCCAGTACGGAATGACCTTGCGGTTTTCGGCGTGGTCACGCTCAATGCATTTGGCATTTTGTTCTTTTTTAGTGGCTCTTTCCGGATCGGGATCAAGGGCGATCATTTCACCCCAGTAGTCCGGCCAGTAAATCAGATGGGTACCGCGGCGGTTGCCTTTGAAACTGTCGTACTGGGCAGAGAAATTCCACGCACGCCAGTTTTCCGGCATGGGACGCACCGGTGTGGCGATCAGACCGAAACTCAAATCAAGTTTACCGTCTTTGGCAGGAGTTTTTTCTGTTGCATAGAGCACCCGGAGTACAGCCTTGCCGTCTTTATCGCGTACGACCTGAAAACAATCTTTGCGGTCTTTGGGATAAAATGAGATATCGGAATCGTGATAAATCTGCGCTCCGCCGCGACTGTTTCCCAGCCAGACGTGAGTCAGGAAATCATTTTTATAGACGACCCCCTCGCCTGACGGCAGAGTGTTGCTGTAAGAAATATCCGGCGAAACCACAGAACGCATCGTTTTGCGGTTGGTCGCACTGTAATGGATCGTTTCAGAAAATCTGCCGTCCATAGCCATTTCCATATAGAAATTTTCCGCCTTGTCGATTCCGGCAAGCTGCATATCAAATCTCACATCGCCGTCGTATTCTATCCTTGCGACGACCTTGCCGGAGAGATATTCAGGAGAGAGCAACTTGCGGCTGAAACTCTTGCGCCCTGCCCCATCGACGGTCATTTCGATTTCATCAGACCATTGAAGTTTTTCGGCGATTCCGTCTTTGACCGCAAAAAAGTTCAAACCGCCATCAAATATTTTTTCGCCACCGCCAGTAACCTGCGAAAGCAGATCCCTGCCGGAAAAATCATACTGACGATTCCAAACGGAAAAAATTTTGTTTTCTTTTTGCACCGGAGTCCACGGAGAAACTACATAATCCTTATCCAAAGCCTCAATACCGAGATGACCGGGTTTTTTCAAAAAGCGGCTGGAAGGGATGGTTTCACTCTGCTCAGCAACCATATCCGAAAGTTTCAATTTTGGGATGCGGTATTTGGCAAGCACCTGAACTTCTTTTTCACTAAGCGGACGGTTGTAAGTAGTGACCGTACTGATAGTTGTTCTGCCGTCCCTGCCGAACTTCCCACTCGGACCGATTTCAAAAGATTTATTCCATTCAGCAATACCGCCGCCCGGTTTCATCGTTCGGATGAGTTTACCGTTGAAATAAAATTTCACTTCGACCGGAGAATAAGTCACCAGCAGATGATTCTGTCCGCGACCGGAAAGATGCCTTATCAGTTGCCGCGGAAAAACGCTCCATTTAGGCTCTGCACTGCCGATATAAACTCCACAGCCGTCTTTGCCGTATTTGTAAATATACAATGTCGATTTTTTGCCGACGCACTGCATAAGCATATGGATCTCTCCGTTATCCCAATCCCACTGGGTGTTTTCAAAAAGAATTTCTATTGATCCCTGCTGCGGATTGAGATTGTCTTTGCTTTTGTAACGCAAAGAGGCACAACCTTCGCCGACCATCACACCGTGGTTGATGGCTTCCATCGGTTCAACATCAAATCTGGGGCGGATCTCATGCAATACTCTGGCTTCGGGAGCTCCTTTGGCATACTGTGCATCCCATTTCAATTCATTGTGCAGCTGGCGGTAATCAATATCAAACAATCTGGACTGCCTGATCGTTTCCATATCTGCATTTGCTGCCCACAAAGCAACAACAGACAACGCCAAAATAAAACATGAAATTTTTTTCATACATCCCTCTTTTTATATTTTATGTTGACCGTATCAACTCAATGCGTCCGGTATCGGTTCATTTTCAAGGAAATGCAGAATATCCGCAAAAGCCTTTTTCTGAACCGGATAAACTATATCGTAGAGAAAACCATGCTCTGCCATCGGATATTTTTTCCAAAAAGATCCGATGCCGGTTTCCCGTTGTTTTTTCACAAACTCCAAATTGAATTCAGACGGAAACATATGCTCATTACCAGCCTCAACAAAAAAGCAGGCTGGATTGTCCCTGTCAAGATAAGTTTGAGGAGAAAGCCTTTTGAAAATTTCCGGATTATCTTCGTATTTCCAACCGCAGGCAAAATTCTGCATACTGTCCCAGACCCACGGGAAAATATCTTCCCACGGCTCAAAAGAGACAGGTGTCGCCTGCAAAATCGCTTTTACCGGCTTTATCCACTGATTTTTCAAATTGACTTTTTCTCCGCATTCACCCGGTTCAGCAAAAGCCAGCAGGGCCGTCAAATGGGCTCCGGCAGAACTGCCGAAAACCGCTATTTTCTGCGGCAGATTTTTACTTTTGAGAAAAGAAACAAAAGCATCGTACGACTCTCTGATATCCTGTAACTGCTCGACCGCAGTTATCCCGGCACCACCGGCATACCGCATCGCAGAAGCAAGACGGTAGTCAGTGGATGCACAAAGATAGCCCAGACGATTCAATTCCTGCATAAGATTGTGATACACTGTACGGGTGCCGCTATTCCAGCCGCCGCCGTGAGTAAAAAATATCACAATATCCCGGGTGATTTTTTCCGGTTCAAAAATATCAAAACATCTGCCGCCGCGAAGCGGTTGATCAAGGTAAATGCTTTTAAATTCCATTATTTTTTCAACCTTGCGTTGCACTGCTGCAGAAATTCGCGTATTTTCAAAGCCCCCGGACCGGCACCTTCATCAGTATAATGGACCAATTCCCAGGAAATGAGTTTTTCTGCAACTTTGGATGCATTGGTCATCTGGTGGGCGATCCGCCGGGTATCAGCCGGAACGGCAGAATTGATTTGGGAGCAGTCACGACACTCAAATACTTCGACATTGCTCCAGAAACGGATGTTTTTGTCGTCGCAGATTCTACGCCAGATCTTGAAAGTTTCCACCTGATGTTCAAGAGTATTACCGCAGCAGCCAATGGAATCCTGCGGAGCCATAATATCTAGTTTGACTCCGTCAAGAATGGTGTTCCACGAGGCGACCATTTCATCAAGTTTACCTTCATAGTATTTGGTAGCGGGCGACATCAGGATTTCGCAATCAGGACGCATATCTTTCAGGCGGTCACAAAAAGCCCGGTAGATGGCATTCAAAGCATTTTCGGTATAGAGGTCTCTTTCTCCACGGTAAGCAGTTTCCGGAGCAAAATAGATACCTTTAAAGCGTCCGTCATAAAGTTCAAAGAGTTCATCCTGGACGGCAAAATGATTCTGTTTTTCCTGCTCAATATAACCGGGGTCTTTACCCATACACCAGCCGGAAACCGAGCCGTAACCGCCGAGATAAACATCCAGACCGGTATTTTCGGCCGCAGTCAGGACATTGCCGATGGAATCAAACAACCGGTAGGATGCAAAACGTTTGCTGGGGTAATAGACTGTTTCCAGTTCGTTCCAGACTGCCGCCTGATAAATGACGGTATCCACCCCGAAGGTTTTCAAAAGATTGAATTTCTTTTCCCAATCCTGCACGGTGGCGTGCAGCATAGGACACCCACGATAGTTCGGGGGCTGGGCACAGATAAAGCTGCCGCTGATAGTTATCGGAGGCTCAACATCGGCATTTTCTGCAAGAAAACGGCGATTGCACTCATTTGCCTCTGCGTATTTTGCGTTGGCTTCGTCAATAATATCATCTGATGCCTTGAAAATAACGAAATCATCGACATTTACTATTTTCCAATTCTTTTTTGCCATAATAAAACCCTGTTATTTTTTGATGATCAACGCACAGTAATCATTGCGTTTCATTTGAATTTTCACCTGATTGCCGCTGACCGGAAGTTTTTCATCGGTTTCTGCGTTGATAACTTCACTGGTCCCGGCGGGCAGATCGACTACCACTTCCTGTGCGACTCTTGCCAGATTACTGACAATAGCGAGTTTTTCGCCGTTTTTGTCATAGTAACTGATACAGCTGTCGGGAGTCGCCGAAGTAACTTCTTTGTTTTCCCAGTAAGGGATAAATTTCACAGCCTTGTTGCCGATATCCCATTTGCGGCGGAAATCTTCCACCTTGTACATTTCATCCCGGTTGCACCACAGCGGCCAGAAAAGCACGTCGGCGTGCATAACGCGGCTGAGCAGATCGCGGGTCGGCTCGACTTTATTCATAATGTCGCGCTGATTTTTCAGACAGGGCAGGAAAGCGATCACACTGCCCCACGGGCGGTGGTAAAATTCACTTTTCACGCGATCCATAGGCAGGGCGTAACTGTAATAATACAGACGGTCGCCTTCGGGCGGGATCAGTTCTTTATTGTCCGGGAAATAACCGGAGTAGAGGTGTTCCGCTGTCAGGAAAATCGGGAAATGCGACAACACTGACATCATATGAGTAGCCGAGCAATGGGCGATATTCATCGGCATAGCTCCGCCATTCTGGGCACGCACCACCGCATCAAGGCGTTTGTACATTTTGCGGTCGCCGGGGATACCGTAAGTGGGACGGCGTTTACCGTCGTAATCCTCATAACCGCCATTGGTTTCTTTGCGGAGATTGGGGATATTTTCCATTTCGTCGATATAAACACCGTCGATGGTACCCATCAGTTTGGAGTATTCATAGACACAGCGAGCGAGATAATCGGTGTAACCGGTTTCACTGAAAACCCGGACATATTCTCTCTGGCTGCCGCTGGGGGGACGGAAAGGTATGGGGGCCCAGTTTTCCATAATATATTTAGTGTCGGGATTGACGATATTGTTTTCGCGGGCGCCGACGTGACGGTGATCAAAATAAGGAATGATCTTACGGTTGTCGGCTCTATCCATAGCAATGCATTCACGGTTGCTTTCGATTTTGGTACCGCGATGGGGATCGGGATCAAGAGTAATCGGGCAACCCCAGCCATCCGGCCAGTAAATCAGGTGACTGCCGCGGCGGTTGCCGACAAAGCCGTCATACTGGGCAGAGAAGTTCCACGCACGCCAATTTTCCGGCATAGGACGTACCGGAGTGGCGATAACAGTGAAATCAAATTCGATTTTACCGTCTTTTGCCGGAGTTTTTTCCACGGCATACGGGATATCGATATCAACTTCTCCGGTGGACTGACGCACTACCCGGAAGCAATCTTTGCGATCTTTGGGATAAAAGGGTTTATCGCTGTTGTGAGAAATCTGCAAACCGCCTTTGGGACTGCCGACCCAGATATGGGGCAGGAAATCGCGTGCAAAAACAACACCGGGAGCTTTATCCAGAGTTTTGGAGTAGGAAACATCAGGAGCGACAATACTGCGCATTGTCATACCGGTGGTACCGACATAGTGGACGATTTCAGAATATTCACTATCCATCGGTGCGACAAGATTGATTTTTTCCAGTTTGTCGATGCCTTTCAGATCAAAAGCATAATCAACAGTACCGTCGTACTCGACAGTGGTCAAAACACCACCTTTGAGATAATGCGGAGCAACTACGGCACGGTAGAAACTCTTTCTGCCTTTGGCATCTTTTTGAAGTTCAAATTTTTTGGCAAATTCCACGACTGCTTTTTGACCGTCTTTGACGACCACAAGATTCAAACCGTCGCGAAGCAGTTTGCCGTCGGGAGAGAGGACATTACCAAGCAGAGCGCCGGTGGTAAAATCGTATTCACGATTCCAGACATTGAAAACACCATCCCGGTATTCGACCGGTGTCCACGGAGAAACAACGTAATCATCTTCCAATGCTTCAATACCGCATTTGCCGGGATTTTTGAGAAAAGTACTGCCCGGCAGCATAACCGGTTCAACAACTTTTGCTCCGGCGAGGTCAAGAGTCGGAACTTTGGAGGCGGCGAGAGCCAGAATTTCTTCGGCGGCAAGCGGACGGTCGTAGGTGGTGACACTGGCAATAGTGGTACGACTCTGTCTGCCGAATTTGCCGGTAGGACCGATTTCAAAAGATTTGTGCCATTCTTTGATAGGACCACCCGGAGTGGTTTCACGGACGAGCAGACCGTTGAAATAAAGTCTGACAGATTCAGGCGAATAGGTCAACACCATATGATTTGGGGTGTTGCCTTTGAGTTTATTAAGCATTACCCGCGGGAAAAGACTCCATTTAGGATCTTTGCTGGCGACATAAGAACCGACACCATCCATATTGTGTTTGTAGAGATACAAAGTGGATTCTTTGCCGAGGCACTGCATAAAAATATGCACACCGGGCTCATTCCAGTTCCACGCATAGTTGGTGAAAACGATTTCGATGGAACCGTTGACCGGATTCAAATTTCCGGCGGATTTGTAGCGGACACTGGCACAGCCTTCGCCGACCATTAGACCGCGGTTGATGGATTCCATAGCTTCAACGTCGTAACGCGGGCGCAATTCATGGAGTATCCTGCCCTTGGGCGAACCTTTGGCAAACTGTGCATCAGCGTGACCGCTGTAATGCAGTTTGCGGTAATCGACATCAAAGAGCCTCGAATCTTCGATCTTTTTCATATCCACATTGCCTGCCAAAAGAGAAACGGCAAGCATTGACAATATAAAAGCAAAAGTTTTTTTCATATTTTCATCTCCCATTTTTTTTACCGCAATTTCCAAGTGGCAAAGGGCTGGCTTTCAGTACAACTGTAAACATCCATGGAAATACCGCTGTCGGAAATATTCAAGTGTCCATATCCGACGGCATTGTAAACTTCCACTCCGGAAACTTTGCCTTGAAATTCATTCAGGAAACTCCGCATGGAGTTTTCATCTTTGACCCGGTTGTAATTCACCGGCAGCACAAAAGGATATTCGCTGTCAAGTTCTTTCTGCGACGGGGTTTTCCACGAAAAATTATCAATCGTGCTGTTGACAGTGACTTGAGAAAACTTACCTTTTTCACCGGTGTATTCACTGTGAGAAAAGAGATGTACGTGACCGCACAAAACAACCGCATTGCGTTCACAAAGGAGATCCAGCAATTCTTTACGGCGGTTATCTTTGGCATCATAGCCGAAAGCAGTCCAGCGTCCGGAAAGCGGCAGTACGGGCAAATGCGTGACCACAAACACATAACGGGCATCGCGGTTGCTCTGCAATGCTTCGCGGATGAAATCAAGTTTGGCTGAAATATCATCCCAGAAAATGTAGAGGTCTTTGCCGTAACGGGCATAAAAACTGCGGGCATCAGGGCCCAATCCCAATTCATGAGCAGTCTCAAAATAAGCATCGCGGTTGTCTGCCGGAGCGTATTCATGATTGCCGACGACCATCACCCAGTCGCGTTTCAGGTGTTTTTTCACCAGGGCATCAAGTTCTTTAAGAGCTTCGCTCTGGCTTTCGGGAGAATTGAAGTATCCTTCGAGGTTATCACCACAGCCGATAACAAATTCACTGTCCAATTTGGCGGCGGCCTCCATCACATCAATGGAAAACTTATCCCAGAGAGAGGAATAACGTTCAGCCTGGGTCATGACCCACTCGCGATCAGGATCGGGAGTATGAAATTTCATCCGGTCGTAATGCCAGTCAGAAAAGACAAGCAGCTTGTAGGCATCTTTGCCGCTGCCGAATTTGGCGGCGAAGTCAAATTCTTTGACCGGAGCAGCCGCCCGGGGTGCCGCTGCCGGAGCAGAAACTGCGACCGGAACCGGCGGAGGCGGCAGAGGAGCAACAACTGCTTCAGCTTTGTTGCCTTTGTGAATATCATTGAGATAAACAACTTCAGCCTTGCTGAGTGGACGGTTGTAGGTAACGACTCTGGCTATGGTACTGACTTCATCGCAGGCAAAACGACCGGCAGGTCCGACAGTAAAATATTTGCCGAAATTGCCCATTTCGCTTTTGGCTTTGATAGTGCGAGCAAGTTTACCGTCAACATAAACCTGCACATTTTCAGGGGAATAATTGAAAACAAGATGGGTCAGTTTTCTGCCCTCAAGTTTTTTAGGAATCTGCCGGGGGAAGGCACTCCATTTGGGATTGTGATTGGCGATAAACGCGCCGACACCATCGTTTGAGTGTTTGTAAATGTAAAAGGTCAATTCTTTGCTGTTGCTCTGCACAAGCATATTTTTGACCGGGGAATTCCAGTCGTAAGTAGTGTTTTCAAAGAGAACTTCAACTGCACCGGTACCTTTATTGAGGTTTTTGGAAGAAGTATAGCGGATGGAGGATTTACCTTCACCGACAGCAAGACCTTTTTCACTTAATTCCGGATCGCCGTCGACAGACTGACCTTTGGCAGAACCGGCGGCATAGACAGCGTCGGTTTTGCCGTTACGGTAGTCGGCTTCAAACAGCACAAAGGGTTTGAGAGTATCAGGCGTGCCTGACGCTACTGCTGTGACAGCAGGAGCGGGGCGGGTAACAGTTTTGACAACTTGGTTTGCCGGAGCCGGAGCAACCACTTGAGGAGTGGCGGCAGGGGCGGCGGCAAGAGAGCCTCCATCTTTCAGGTAAACGACTTCTGCTTTGGAGAGGGGACGGTTATAGGTAACGACCCTGGCAACAGTGCTGACTTCATCACAGGCAAAGCGGGTCCCGGCTGGTCCGACAGTAAAATATTTGCCGAAATTGCCAAGTTCGCTTTTGGCTTTGATAGTGCGAGCAAGTTTGCCGTCAACATAAACCTGCACATTTTCAGGGGAATAATTGAAAACAAGATGGGTCAGTTTTCGGCCTTCAAGTTTTTTGGGAATTTGCCGGGGGAAGACGCTCCATTTGGGATTGTGATTGGCAATAAAAGCACCGACGCCATCGTGGGAGTGCTTGTAAATGTAAAAGGTCAATTCTTTGCTGTTGCTCTGCACAAGCATATTTTTGACAGAAGAATCCCAGTCGTAAGTAGTGTTTTCAAAGAGAACTTCAACCGCACCAGTACCTTTATTGAGGTTTTTGGCAGAGGTATAGCGGATGGAGGCTTTGCCCTTGCCTACCGCAAGACCTTTGGCACTGATATCCAGATCACCGTTGATGATCTGACCCTTGGCAGAGCCGGCGGCATAAACAGCGTCAGTTTTGCCTTTGCGGTAATCCGCTTCAAACAGCACGGAGGATTTGAGATTTTCCGCCATATTGCCCAAAAGGACAAAAGCAAAGATGGATGCAAAAAAGGCAACAATTTTTTTCATAAGAGCGATTCCTTATTTTTTCGCATTGGCTGCGAGTTCTTCGATTTCGGAACCAGCGAGAATGCGATCATAAATACGGATGTAACCGATCCAGGAGTTACCTTCTCTGCCACTACGGTCTCCGGGGGCACCGACAATAAAGTTTCTGCCGTTGAAATTAAACGGTATTTCGCCTTCTCTCTCAGAAATCAACTCACCATCCATATAGAAGGCATAACTGTCAGGAGAGTAAACCACAACTATGTGTTTAGAATCGGTTCCTTCAAGTTTTTTTATCATTTGACGGGGAAAATAAGATTTGCGACTGGTACCGTCGCTGACGACGAAGCATCCGCCCAGACCATCTTTTTTGTATTTGTAAATATAGCAAATCGCACCTTTGTTGTCATTTGCATAAAAGAGAGTGTGCATTTTGTCGTCATCCCAACTCCAGTCGATGTTACGCACGAGCATTTCGATAGCGCCACTGCCGGGGTTGAGATTGCCGGGGCCGCTGTAACGTACCGAAGCAACATTTTTTCCGGTAATAAGACCACCGTCTTTAAAAGTAATTTTGCCATCCAGCAACGGACTAAATTTGGTGCTTCCTTTTGCAACGACAGGAGCAGCTGTACCTTTGCTGTAATCAGCTTCAAATATAAGATTTGCACTCAAGTCGATCCCGAACACAGCTGCTGAAATCATCGCTACGGCCGCAAACATAAGTTTTTTCATTTTACAACTCCTTTTGTATATTATTTATGGATTATTACCATACATAAGTACTCAAATACTGTACATTACCGCTCAAATCATAAGTTGTATCACAAGCATTAGGAAAGTTTTTGTGACCACCGTATTTCTGGTTGTAATCAACCGGAGCAAGAGAATCCACATGTCCGTCAATACAAAGCACCGAAAAGAGTTTTGCATGTCCAGGAGTCAACTTATCCTTGGTTTTGTCTTTATTGGAAAGAGTGTTGGCCTGAAAAACACCAGCAGGCGGATTGGATCCGTGTTTATCCGTCCACACGCCACAGCTTCCTGCAATATCGCGGGAAGGCATACGCAATTTAGTGCGCTTAATAGGTTTGTAACTGCTGGGATGACCGAGACGGACATTCCACAAATATGTGCGACGTCCAACTTTTGTATTATCTCCTGCCTTTTCGGTAAACCAGTCAGGCTGATCAAAGTGTATTTCCGGTTGCAGACCGGCACTGCCGGGGCAATCAAAGATTTTAGTAGTTTTGGCATAATCTCTGAAAAGTATACCGTACCAATTTCCAACCAGTTCCAGTCTTGCTCCAGAAGAGTTGTTTCCGCCGGTAGATGACGGCAACACCCAATCTTTATTGTCATTAGAATACATATCAGCATAGGTACCGATATTTTTAAGATTGGAAATACAACTTGACATACGCCCCTTGTCTCTTGCACTGCTGAGTGCCGGCATCAACATACCAGCCAGAATAGCAATGATCGCAATCACGACAAGCAACTCGATCAAAGTGAACATTTTTTTCATCTGTACGTCCTCTCTTTTGTTAATTAAGCGATAAACCGTTTCCAGTTAAACTTTTCAAAACGACCACGCCGTTGCGTCTTTCGTAAAGGCCGGTGTGTTTTTTCTCGTTTTCCAGAGATGCTTCGGGATAGAATTGCGGAGCGTTGCATTCGACCCCTTTGATAGTGCCGACGTGAGCGGCGAGCAGCACATGGGGAATCTGTGCCAACATAGGATTGGTCAGGTCCTGCACCATAAGTTTCATATTATTATGCTTTGCCCAGCAGGCGGAAAGCAGCGCACCGGTCTGGCTTTTGCAGACTTTGAGTGCGACTCCAGTCCAGCCGAGATGCCAGCCCATTTTAACAAATTTCCAATCGTGAGCACTTTCATCCATAAAGAGATCTTTGCGTTCACTACAGGAGTGGACATCGATCTGGTTTTTTTCCAAATCATAGGGGAAAGGCTGTTCCACATAGGCGATCAGAGCGAAAATTTCAGGATATTCACTCTGCAAACGGTCAAGGATAGTATTCACATAGTCAGGAGTTTTCACCAGACAGTTGAAATCCGGCGAAAGGGCTTCGCAACCGTATTCAATGGCGATTTTACCTACTGCGACCATCCGGTTGTAATCCCAATCGGGGTCACTACCGGTCAGTTTGATTTTGAGGCATTTAAGACCATCCCGCTCGATCCATTTTTCCAGAGAGACGGGATAACCATCCTGCGGCTCTGAACCTGTACATTCACTTTCCCGCAACAGATCTTTGCCGCCGACAAGATGCCAGACCGGCAAGGTTTCCGGCACTTTTTCAACAAAAAAGTCCTGCGGATAAAGTCCGGCAAAACTTGTATCGCCGAAAAAGTAGGCAAGGTCGTGCTGCATATACTGTGCATTGTACGTTTTATAAGTCGGTACACCTTTGGCAAGTCCGAAAGCATCGTGCAGGGCTATATCAAAAGCAGAGTAACAGATCAATGCCGCAAGGTGCGGCATTTCGACCGAATTTTCCCGGTTGAAATCAGCCAGTATCTGCGGCAGGGATTCTTCCATAAAACGGTAACTTGCAGTCATCGGGTCATCGGCAAATTCCGGCAGTTTTTCTGCCAGCAGTGCGGCAAAACTGCACATCATTTTTTCCCGGTAGGCAAAAGAGAGGGTCGATGGCCATGCCCAGCCGACCGAGAGCGGAGTTTCCCCCTGCCCGACTGCTCCGTAAGCCCCGACTTCGGCGTGAGCTACGGCGATGGAGTGGATCGTTTCCGCCCCGAATTTCAGGGGGAGCCGCATTTTTACAGGAATGAAATCAACTTTGGCTGACATAGTCATTTCCCGAATTTATAAGGTTTACCGGTTCTGGCGGATTCATATATACCGCAAATGAATTCAACTGCACGGCGCCCCTCTCTGCCGTCGATCAAAAGCGGAGTGCCTTTGCGGATGGCATTGGCGAGATCATAAATCTGACAGGCATGTCCGGTCTGGTTGATTTTGGTCGGGTCGGCACCGCCTTTGGCATCGGATTCACCGCTGTAAAGTCTGCGGATCTCCTCATCTTCGGCTTTGGCTTCGACAAAATCCCAGCGGATGATGTTGTCTTCCTCAAAAGAGACTGAACCGTTGCTGCCGGAAAATTCCAAACGGCGCGGAAATCCGGGAGCGCAGGAGGTGCTGACTTCGATAGTACCGTAAGAACCGTTTGCCCATTTCACTGCGGCACAGAGAGTATCTTCCACCTCAATATCGTGAGTCAGAGTATCGCTCATTGCATAGACTTCAAGCGGATCACCATTTATATACAGCAACAGATCTATCATATGGATAGCCTGATTCATCAGAGCGCCGCCGCCATCCATTTTCCAGGTGCCGCGCCACGACGATTTGCTGAAATATTCTTCACTTCTGTACCAGCGCATCTGGGCACTTGCCAGAATCATTTTACCGAATCTGCCCTCCTGCATAGCCTGACGGAGCAACTGTACCGGTTTTGTGAAACGGATCTGAAACACCGGAGCGATCAGACAGTTGTTTTTTTCACAGGCATCAAGGATTGCATCGACTTTTTCCAGGTTGACATCCAGCGGTTTCTCACAGAAAATATGTTTTTTGGCATTGGCAGCCGCCACTGCAGAATCCATATGGGCTCCGCTGGGAGTTGCGACAGTAACGGCTTCGATTTCTGGATCGGCCAGAAATTCTTCAAAACTGCTGTATGCCTTGCATCCAAATTCTTCTGCCATTTTTGCGGCAAATTCATGCACTGAATCAAAAATACCAACCAGACGGCAATTATCCAGACTGAGAATGGATTTTGCGTGCATTTTGGCTATCATACCGGCACCGATGATGCCGAATCCTACTTTATTTTGCATAATCAGACACCTCGTATTAGAGAATAGCAGGCTGGAGATCTTCGATCAACACAGGGACAGTCTGCTTGGTACGGATGGATTGCATCGTCAGTTTTGCCAGCAAAGTAGCTTGCAAACCGGCATATTCATCACAAGGACTTTCGCCATTTTCGCGAATCGCTTTAACAAAACCATCCAGCATGGCACGGTGTCCTTTATCAACCAGAAGTCCGTTGACCTGGGATTTAAGATTGTCACCGGCCGCTTTGTGCTGCATATCTATTTTTTTCATATAAGCATCGAAACCGTCTTCGCCACAGACATCGGCATATCCGTCAAACTGCAGCGGGAAAGTTTCTTTTTCGATTTCGCCCATACCGTAATAGCGGTTTTCCACAAAGAACATATTGCGGAAAAGTGCGGCATTGCTGGTCACTTCAAACATTTCTTTCGGATAATCAAACGTACCGCAGACATCTACGCAGATAGTCGCGACATCGCCGTTGGAAAATTTCACATTGACACCATGAGTCATACGAGTCGAGCCCCAAGCGGTGATTTCCACCGGCTTTTGCGGAGCAAAGAACCAGCAGGCAAGATCAAGCCAGTGGACAGTCTCGCCAATAATAACACCTCCGCCATAAGCGGGATCAAGATGAATCAAACGATAACTTGAACTTTCATCCTGAATGCGTATCATCAGATTGGTACGCAATTCTTCGGCAAATGGTTCGCGGGTAAGTTCCATATAACGCCACGGACTGTGGACAGGATTATGCTGCTGTTCAAGAACTCTTTTACGCAGGGCCTGCATACTGGGAGCCATACGGCGGTTAAGGTCAACACAAAGTTTGATATTGCCTTTTTTTACAGCACGGATGATTTCCCAGGCTTCGGGAATTTCCATCGCCATGGGTTTTTCGCAAAAAACGTGCTTGCCCTTTTCGGAAGCAGCCTGAATGATCGGCAAATGCATATCGTGCGGAGTTGCAATCATCAAAAAGTCCACTTCGGGATCGTTGATGATATCCATATAATCAGTTACAGCGACCTCGGCACCGAATTTTTCGGCGGCGGATTTGGCGGTTTCCATACGTGCATCGCAGCAGTATTTCAACAGCAAATCTTCTCTCTCTGTCACATTGGGCATATGCTGTGCATAAGCAAATGCGCCGCAACCAATCTGACCGACAACCAATTTTCCATCTCTCATGATATACACCTTTTTATTTTTCTATTGTTATCAATAGTTACTGCTCTTTTACAACCACATCAGATTTCCATTTTTCCGGAAATCCTGCTTTCCACCGCCGGCAAAACCATTCTGCGGCGGTAACCGCCGGGAGTCATCCCGGTCATCCGACGGAAAAATTTACAAAAATGCCCGGATGTCGGAAACTGCATCCGGTCGGAAATTTCCGCTATATTCATATCAGAAAATTTCAAATATTGAGATGCGATAAACGCCCTTTCCTGATCAATAAAATTTTTTGCACTCATATTCACAGACGCTTTCACCAGATTGCACAGGTGATTGCGGCTCAACGCACACCTTTCTGCCGCTTCGGAAACTGAAAGCGGCACACCGCCACTGTTGCGCAACATCCGGCGCAGAGAACCGGCAGGTTCCGGCAGAGGGTCGTTATCCAGTATCAAAACATTTATCACTCCCGCCAGCAAATATTCAATAGTATGGTGGTAATGTGACTCTGCATCAATAAAAATCCCGTTTTCATCACTCTGCCGGTTGAGCGGAAACATCGTCCGCACCAAAATATCCGCCGCGGTGATGATACTTTTGGTATAAGCATTGCCGGAAACAAACAGCAATTCATTTACCGCCAGCAAGTTGGTGTGAAACTTGAATGACAACGACAGGAAACGGTTGTGATGAATGATTTTGTGCGGAGTGTGCGGCGGGATAAAGATCATATCCCATTTATTCAATTCTTTGGTCTGTTTGCCGACGACCACATCCGCACTGCTTCTCAATCCCCAGTTGCACTGCCAATAATCATGCTCATGAATATCATCATAATTCTGCAGTACCGTTTCCGAACGGTCCCACTGCAGAAGTTGCAGCATACTGCCGTACAGCAGGATGTTGTGATTTTGGTTGTTTTCACCGGAGAACATCATTGCACATTACCGATTTTTCAGCAAAGAAGCAGCAGGTTCATCCAAAAAGAGATCACAACAGGGGTGATTCTGCAAAATACTTGCCGGACACATATTGGTGACTTCGCCCTCGACAGCACCGGCGACAGCTTCTGCCTTGCGTGCATCAGGCACTGTGTTGACAACAGCGGCGGCTTTCATTATCTGCGGCACGGTCATTGAAATCGCAATTTTCGGGACGGCATCCATCGTGGCGAACCATCCTTCTTTGTACTGCTGGCGGCGGCAGACTTCATCAAGTTTTACCGGCATATATGCCTTGTCGGTATCGAAATCAGCCGGAGGATCGTTAAAAGCGATATGTCCGTTTTCACCGATGCCGATAAAAGCAACATCGATACGGAGATCGGAAATTTCTTTTTCCAGAGCATCGCAAACTGCCTGCGGATCAGGGTTTTCGCCCTGCACCGGATGAAAATTCAGCGGTGACGACGGCAGACGGTCAAGAAAAGTTTTGTGAAGATTAAAGCGGAAAGATGCCGGATGTTTGTCATCCAGTCCGATATATTCATCAAGGTGAAAAATATTGACTTTGCCCCAATCGATATCCTCTGCGACCAAAGCGTCATACATCTGATTCTGACTGGGAGCAGTGGCGACGACAATATTGGCGATGCCGTATTCTGCGATCGCACTGCGGATTTTTTCTGCCCCGCAAGCGGCGGCGGCTTTTCCCATGGCGACATTATCCGGGTAAATATGTACTCTCATTTTCATCTCCTGGTTTTATATAAAATATAAAGACTGTTTGCGTACACTGAATAATATATCTCACAGCACTGCCAATTCAACTGCACTAATGCACAAAAAAAGACAAAAATGCACATTTTTCAAATACTTCAGCTCATTCCGGCGGAAGAAAATTGCTGTTTCACGGTCCCGAAATAACCGATGTAATTGATTTCATGACATAAAATATAAAAAAAAAGCGTTTTTTTGCAATATATTTCTTGAAAAAACAAAGTGAAGATAGTATGTTTTTCAATAGCGGCACAGTACCCCATAAAAAAAAGGGGATAATTAAGAAAAAATTTGC
>JAZONW010000005.1:0-53118 GCA_045654745.1 Victivallaceae bacterium
GGTGCCGGAAACCTGCAAAGAGTCTTCCTCACTCAATGTATCAGCAGATGAAAGGTCGACCGGGAGTATATCCTGCAAAGATTCAGGGACCTGGTTGTTGAAAATCACCACACCGCCGTTTTTCACATATTTTTTCAAAGCGGCGATGCGTTCCGGAGTGAAAATCTTTGCCTGATTTTCTGTCGGGATGGAGGTGATAAAGAGAACTTTGAATTTGTCGAGATTTTTAAATGCAGGAGTGATACCGTCGTTGGCTTTGGGTTCGACTTTATCACTGAGAAAATGTTTGATCGAAGCGCCGCCCAATCCATCCAGATTGGTACTGTCAAGATATGTCACAAACGCACCTGCCGTTGCCAGTGGCACACGCGCAAGGCGAATAGTCCACGGACGACCGCCATGGAGCAGCAGTACAGTCCGATTATTTTTTTTGCCGAATGTAGGCAGAGATGAAATGCTGTTTGCATCTTTGATTTCTTTTATTTTTTCAATTTCATTTTTTGTATCTGCAGGGACAAACGAATCATCCGTTGTAAAAATAACGCTGTCGATACGGCTGTGATCTGACAAAGGGATAAAATCTATTTGCAATTTGCCTTCGTTAAGCTGCACCGCACCTACCGTACGCTGCCACCCCAAAACCGGTTTCTGCCCTTTAACTCCATCATCTCCGAAACTGCCGATGGATTCGTTATTAACCTTAACTTCAGTTTTACGATACCTGTCACCACGGTTAAGAGTACGCACCCAGACACAATATCTGCCGGACTCCGGACAATTGTAAGTACCTGATATACGATTGGCTTCACCTCTGACACCATTTGCCCACAACCCCTTGTACTCAGTGTGTTTGCTGCTGCGTTCAAATTTCCATTGTTTCAAATCACCAATGTTGTCCGGTTCAATACGGAAATACACTGCATCGGCAGAGATCACTCCCTTTTTAATAACATTTTCCGGTTTCACCACATCAGCAGAAGCAATGACATCCCCGGAAACTTCTGCAATTTTTTCGATTTCCACACGATCATCAGAAGGAATGAAATTCTGATCTGTTGTAAAAATAACGCTGTCGATGCGACTGTGACCGGACAAAGGAATAAAGTCTACTTGCAGTTTGCCTTCACCAAGCTGCAATGCACCTAATGTACGTTTCCACCCCAAAACCGGTTTCTGTCCTTTAACTCCATCATCTCCAAAACTACCAATTGACTTGTTATTAACCTTAACTTCAGTTTTGCGATATCTGTCACCGCGATTGAGAGTACGCACCCAGATATAATACAGACCGGCTTCCGGACATTTATAAGTCCCGGATATACGATTGGCTTCACCTTTGACGCCATTTGCCCACAACCCCTTGTATCCGGTGTGTTTACTGCTGCGTTCAAACTTCCATTGTTTCAAATCACCGATATTGTCCGGTTCGACACGGAATTCCCCTGCACCGGCAATCAGACTTCCGGTGCAAAACAATGCTGCAAAAACTTTCTTCAACATTTTACCCTCCATAGATTTAATGTTTACATCAAGTGGAAATATAAGTGAAAATATTTTCTAAAAATAAAATACTCAAAAGACAAGTCATTTTCAATAGTAATTTTGTTCTTTTTATGGTAATTTTGTACTTTTGGAATATTTTCTTTTGTTTTTAATTATTCAAAAATATAAAAAAACTGCATTTATATTTGTAATACTCTCTGACAGACACTATCTTAAAAACCATACAGATATTCTACAGTTTTATAGGTCATAAATATGAAAAAACTCTTACCTCTTTTTCTATCAGGAGCAATTATGATGCTGCAGGCATCGGAGATAAAAAACCAGAAAACGACAACACAAAATAAGACAACGAAAACCATGAATATTACAGAAATTGACAAAAATTTTGTTACTGCCAAAGCAGATGAAAACGGTTTTATTTTTTACGACATCACAGAAGCACCTCTGAAACTCGAGGGACTGCCGTTTTTCAGAGAAAACAACAATACTTTTTTCCGCGTGCCGCAAACTTTCATCGAGCAGGATGTAAGTGCAGGACTTTTGTATCTCGCTAATCATACCGCTGGAGCAGCAGTGAGATTTAAATCTGATTCTCCGCAGATAACCATCCGGGCCACCTTGCGGGAAAGTCTTGATATGAATCATATGCCAAGAGCCGGAAGTGCCGGTTTTGACTCTTATTTCAAACGCCCCGGAGAGAAAACTTACCGCTACAACAAGACAGTGCAGCCTGCCCCCAAGCAGGAAACAATCGAAGCGATCGGCGGGATCAATCCCGATAAAGAAATGTGTGATTGGATAATCAATCTGCCGCTTTACGGCGGAGTTGCCAAGGTGGAAATCGGCATCAAAGCAGACAGCACCATTCTGCCTCCAGCCGACCATAAAATCGCAAAACCGGTACTTTTTTACGGCTCATCCATTACCCAGGGCGGATGTGCCTCCCGCCCGGGCAACGCCTATACTTCGATGCTGTGCCGTGCAATTGATGCCGAGCAGATCAATCTCGGTTTTTCCGGAAATGCAAAAGGTGAAATCGCAATGGCAAACTTGATCGCTTCGCTTGATCTTGCGGCATTTGTTTACGATTATGACCACAATGCCCCCAGTGTGGAACATTTGGCTGATACTCACGGGAAATTCTTTAAAATCATCCGCGAAGCCCATCCTGATCTGCCTGTAATAATGATCAGCAAGTGCGATATCAGGCAGATAGATCCAAAAATCCGCCAAAAGAACATTCTCCGGCGGGAAATCATCCGCAAAACCTGGCAGAATGCAATAAATTCCGGAGATAAAAATGTTTATTTTATCGACGGGGAAACTCTTTTTGATGGAGAACTCTATGACGCCTGCACCGTAGATGGGTGCCATCCCAATGATCTCGGTTTTTTCAGGATGTACACCCGGATACTGCCGGTGCTGCAAAAAGCGATCGGCATAAAGTAAAAAAATCCCCGCTTCCCGCGGGGATCTTTTTTTATTTCAACTCATACAATCCGGTTGCTCCGGCAGGAAGTTCCACCACAAATTCACTGATATTTTCCCCTATCAGTTTGCCGCTCACCATATCCGTAACTTTTTTAGGTTTCGGCAGACGGATAAGTTTTTTGCCTGCGGTGGCAGTATGGATCATCAATGAGGATTCCGCCGCGGAAATCACATCTGATGAATCATTGTAAATAAATACTCCGCACTTTTGAGCGATCTCACGCATTTTATCCGCTTTGACATAGGGACCATTGAAATACCACGAACTCCAAGTCCCGAAATCAGCACTGGTTTCATCCGGTGCAAATCCGGGGGAAACCATCCGGTTTTCCCATTTCAAATCGTTGGTAAAAAAGGGTACTGGCCCCTGCGGCAAAATCTGCACATCCAATCCGGTAAGGGCTTTGATATTGGCAGAGGTGAATTTATCCGTCTTGCGGTCAAATGCCCCTGCCCCGTAAAACCAGACGATCGACCGTCCGTCTTTTTGCAGGGATTTCAGAACTTCTCTCGGTTTTTCACCGAGGGCGATACCATCAAGCATAATGATCATCTTGTATTTTTTCAAAGTTTCAGTATCTATATCATCCGCGGCATAAAGATCAAAAGGAGCTCCGATACGGCAAATTTGAGAGAACTGCAATTCCCGCAACGCAAATTCATCTGTCATATCCAGACGGCGCGCGGGGGGCAGATAGATACGTCCGGCAAAATCAGTGATAACGGCGATCTCTGAAACTCTCCGCCAGGGCAGAGCCAAACCCCTTTTGAAAAATTCCATACTGCGTGCAACTTCACGCATATAATCAGGATGGCGGAAATTGCCGGTATCTATATCCATATACCACATGCCGCTGCAATGAGTGAGTGCATACCCGAATTCCCGGCGGAGCATAGAGATACTTTCTTCGTGCGTATTTGCCATGATCCTTTCGATGCCGTAAAATTTGTTTTTACTCAATATGGTACGGTCATCGGCTTCGTCAAAAAAGAGTTTCCCGTTTTTGGCAAATGTTGCCGGCAAAGCCCGGAAATAAGCATCCTCGCCGCCGGTACGCCGGGAATAAACGTGAGGAGCCGCGACAATATCCACGCTGTCAAGAGTTAAAAACTTCTGCAGACCGAGATGTCTGCCGGAGTTGGTGTATCCACCGTAAAAGTAACCGTAAAACGCCACCGTCAACCAATCCGGACGCTCTTTTTTCACAAGTTTGCAAAAATGGTCTATCGCATCCACTGTCGAGGTATAATAGGCTTCATAGTAGTCACCGCGGCGTTCCATTTCCGGCGGGACAGGTTTTCCATAACGTTCCGCCATCGGTTTACTGGTATCCGGAGATTCACCACCTGACCAGTAGTGCCACTCGCCCAGAGAACCGCCTGCGACGTGGATACCGATGATCCTGTCAGCATACGGCGATGAATTGATATGTTTCAACAATCTGCTGAATGCTTCCCCCTGTTCTTTCAGCCATTTTTTAGATGCAAAAGATTCGTGGAACCAGGTTCCGCCGGATGGTCCTGTTTTACGATTGGATCTGGAGGTAAAACCGACCACCTGATCCGGATTTTTTCCAGCCACCAATACGGTGCATAAACAAAAATCCTGGGGATGAGATAGCCATCCGGATTATCCCGGAAAAAATCTGCTATCTTTTTATCGTACATAGAAAAATCATATTGGTTTTCCCCTGTCCAGTAAAAGTTACTGTCGTACTCATAGCTTCTTGTCGTAGTAAAGATTTCCACCCCTGCCTTTTTGAATTCAGCTACATCCGCAGCGGCAAGAGGTGACTGCCAGAACATAACTGGCGGCACCGGTTCACCGTTTTTGCATAACACCGGTATCCCGTTTTTTATTTCAACTGTAAAAGGATTACGTCCGGCGTTTCTCTTTTCAGTAAATGACGCACAGCCGCAAAGCAGTAAAGAACAAAAGAAAAACAAAATTATTTTTTTCATTTCAGACCTCCGGAGTTGTCCGTAAAACACTATACAAGATTTTATTCTATTGCTTTATGACATACTATACCCCCGGACAACACTTTTACAATGGTAATTTTGTTGCATTTTATATAATATTGTACTGCGTACATAAAAAAAACAGCGGACCAAATCGATCCGCTGTTTTTCAACAAATGAAGTTATTTCAGATTTCGCCCCGCTGCAGTTTTTTGAGATAAGCCAAACTGATCTCGGCACTGCGGAAAGGATCATCTGTCACATCCTGCTCGTAAATCACCCACTGGGCACCTGCTTCTTTGGCTGCGGCAAATGAACCTTTGATATCAATTATACCATTGCCAAGTTCAGTGAGCTGCTGGTGATCTTCGGGAGCCTTGCTGTCTTTGAGATGCACCTGACGGATGCGGCCGGAATATCTGCGGATAAAATCCGCCGGAGCGTAGCCTCCGCGAGTCACCCAGCAGACATCAGGCTCCATGAAAACTGACTTCGGATCATTATCATCCATAATACGGTACATAGCGGGGATACCGTCAATATCAGTAAATTCCGACCAGTGGTTATGATAGGAAAAAACACATCCGTGACTGGCGGCATTGGCACCGATATTACGGCATCTCTCATTGATCTCCTGCCAGACCTCATTGAAATCACTGGCGGTACTGGTACTGGTGGTAACTGCCGGAGAATTCAGAACTTTGGCATACTCATAAGCGATATTGTCTCTTTCGAGCAAATCGGCGGCGGCGAACATAGTTCCGGCGCATTCGAGTTTGAGTTCTTTCATAAAGGCCAGCAGTTCCGCCGGTTCCATATCACCGTACAGTATGGCAAATTCCACACCGTCAAAACCCAGTTTGGCGATTTCACGGAGGGTACCTTTGTAGTCTTCTGTCAATTCCTTGCGGAAATTGAAAAGCTGCAATCCGTTTTTCATCTGCAAAAATCTTTCAAGTTTTAATGTATTGAATATTCTTTACAATTTTTTGCTGATATCGTCAGCGGATATACTCAGGCATAACCTTTTCAAAGCAGTCAGCAAGACGGGCCAGATCATCCTGCGGCACCATCAACCAGCACAAGCCGAGAGTGATAAGTTCTTTGTTGACAATGCGGTCTGCGACTTCAGAACTGGAAACTCTGTACATATTTTCGGGAACACTCCAAAGTTTCTGCCGATACATAACATTGCCCCAGCCGATACCGAGGAGAGCGCCTTCGGCGGTCAGAGCTTCGACAATATCAGCTCTGGTCACGCCTTCTTTGAATCTGGAACTGTCAAGTTTGATAGCAAAGTTGTAGTATCCCTGCAAAGTGGCACAACGGCCGGCGGCCTGTACCGAAACACCGTCAATGGCATTGAGGCGTTTACGCAGATATTCTGCGGCGGCAGCACGTTTGACAGTATCTTCTTTGAGATGACGCAGCTGGGACAGCAGTATCAGAGCCTGAAATTCAGTGATACGGTAGTTGTGGCAGATCAGCCCCACCGGCGGCGGAGTATTGGCCTGACCCTGTTTGGCAGCATACTGATAACCGATGTGGGAAAGTCTGCCGATGGTTTCGCCCAGAGCTTCATCATTGGTGATACAGGCACCGCCTTCACCGGAAGAAACTGTTTTGCTCTGCTGGAAACTGAAAGAACCGACATCACCGATAGTACCGACGTGTTTGCCATTCCATTCGCCGCCGTGGGCGTGAGCGCAATCTTCGATGACTTTGAGGTTGTGCTTTTTGGCGATGGCCATGATTTTATCCATATCCGCCATCGAACCGTAGAGGTGCACCGGAATGATCGCTTTGGTTTTGGGAGTGATAGCGGCTTCGATTTTTTCGGGATCGAGGCAGAGGGTATCTTCCTCAATATCCACCATCACCGGAGTTGCACCGCAGACAACGACTGCTTCGCCGGTAGCGATCCAGCTGTAAGCGGGAACGATGACTTCATCGCCGGGACCGATACCGAGAGCCTGCATAGCGACTTCCAGAGTGACAGTACCGTTAGCCATCATAGCGCAGTTTGCGGCGCCGGTAAATTTGGCAAATTCATCATTGAATTCAACCTCTTTTTTGCCGTAAAAGGACCACGCACGACTGAGATAAAGTTCGCGGATCTGATCTGCGGTATCGTCGTAGATCGGGGGCCAGGACGGGATTTGCGGTTCGTTTTCAAAAACTTTGCTGCCGCCATTGATTGCCAGTTTGCTCATAATATCACCTTTCTTTTTTTGACATCGTTATGATGTTGTTTTCAAGTTACGGTGTTAATGTATCATAAAATCGTGCAGTTGACAATATATATTTCCTGCAAAAAATACATCAATCCTGCTTTTTTCAGGAATTTTGTAAAGCGGAAGAAGTATTTAAGAGTGTTTTTTTGTATTTTTGGAACCAGTTCCAGAATGATGTATAGGAAGCAAAACCGAGTTCATTGGAAATTTCTTTTTGTGTCATGCCATTTTCCAAAGCCTGCTGAGTGTATTCCAGACGGACGACATTGATGAAATCTCCGATAGACATACCGGTTTCCAGACGGAAAACGTGGGCGAGGTGAGAAGCGCTGTATCCTAAAACATCAGAGAGTTTTGCCATATTGCAATCTCTGCCATTGCAGTTGCGGATATAATTTTTGACGACTCCGGAAATATTGGTCATATGCAGTTTTTCTGCTGCCGGATAGCGGGTTTTCAGGAAAAATTCATTTATCAGAAGTTCGACCGGCAGCTGCATAAAATCCATAACAGTCCGGTCACTGATATTCTGTTGCTCGGCAAGCTGCTCCCAGCGCTGTAAAAAAAGTTGGATCAATTCCGCCGGGAACATTACCGCCTGAATGATTTCATATTTGCCGGCCTCTCTGACGTGACAGACAAAACCGTGACGGGAACGGTTCCCGAACGACACCCACAGGTGCATCAAATCTCTATCCTGATCCGTATAACCGAATGAATGAGGCACAAAACGGTCAACGATACTGGCACATCCCGGAGAAAGTTCATAAACGCTGTCATTGAGCATATAACGGTTTTTGCCGTGAAGCGGGATGAGTACTTCCCGCTGCCAGTGCTGACTTTTGACAAAAGATGCGGTATCAGTATCACCCGGAGCAGAATACTGACTGATTATCTTTGTTATTTTGAGTTTTTCAGGGATGATGTCTTTCACTTTGAATACAATTCAGGACATTTATAACTTACAATATTCCATTTTGCCCGAGTACCGCAGTCTGTATGTCAAACCGTCGCATACCTGCACCAGATACCCCTCACGGGATATACTGTACACCGGCAACGGCAAAATTCAAGATGAAAACAAATTTTTATTTTGCACAAAAAAAACGAGATTTGAAGTTTTTTACCTCAAATCTCGTTGAAATTTGGTACACCCAAAGGGATTTGAACCCCTAACCTTCTGGTCCGTAGCCAGACGCTCTATCCAATTGAGCTATGGGTGCAAAATAAATTATCGTTTCGAGAACTGGAACCGGCGACGTGCACCAGGCTGACCGGATTTTTTACGTTCCTTGACCCTGGCATCGCGGGTCATCATACCGGCGGCTTTCAGAGCGGGACGCAGTTCTACATCCATTTTGACCAGGGCGCGGGCAACACCGTGACGCAGAGCACCGGCCTGTCCACTCATACCGCCGCCGTCGATGTTGGCACGGACATCATATTTACCGGCACCATCAACAACTGCAAAAACCTGATCGATATATCCACACAAAGCTTCGTTGGGGAAGTATTCCGCCATCGCTTTGCCGTTGACAACAACTTTACCGCTGCCGGCAGTCAAACGGACACGGGCAACCGCACATTTGCGACGGCCGACTGCCAACACTTCATCGCTTTTCTTGATAGCCATAAGAGATTACTCCACAGTAACTTTGACCGGCTTCTGAGCAGCGTGGGGATGATCCTCACCTGCATAAACCTTGAGTTTGCTGAACTGGGCACGACCCAGACGACCGTGAGGCATCATGCCCCAAACCGCATCCTGAATGATGCGTTCGGGATGTTTTGCACGGACTTCTTTGGCGGAGTAAACTTTACGACCGCTGCGGTAGCCGCTGAAACTCACGTATTCTTTGCCTTCTTCTTTATTGCCGGTCAGCACCGCTTTGGCGGCGTTGATGACGATCACAAAGGCACCGGTATCAATATGCGGAGTATATGTCGGTTTATCTTTGCCGCGAAGAGCATTGGCGATTTTGACCGCCAGACGGCCAACCGGCATTTCAGAAGCATCAAACAACAGACAACGCTGTTCGATTTCTCCGACTTTAGCCAAATAGGTTTTCATGATCTTTTTCCGTTCTTTAACTTTATTGTCCTGCTGACATCCGGGTTTCGCACTTCCCGTCGGCAACACGACCAAAATTCACATCACTGACTGCCCTCCGGAAACACTTTCGCGAGATGATCGGGATTCGCTTCGGCGAACTCCGGAAGTTCAACAGTCTTATAAAATACCACGCTTTATACTGTTTGTCAAATCATTTTTTGCAAAAAACCGGACTTTTTCATTTTTTTTATTTCCGGCTGCATTTTTTATTTGATTTTGCACGTCAAAAATATTATATTCATCTTCAGGAAGCAGGTCGATCTCGGAACAAGATTTGCATTGGGTCCTCGTTTGGGCTTACCGTTATTTCGTAGAGCGAGATATAATCCCTGCTTCCTTTTTTATTCCCTTTTTACTGCTTTTATCAGAGAGAATCATTCAACGCACGCATCCGGTCAAGCTGGGACTCGATGGACTGCACCAGTTTCAACTGGGTACGGCAGCGGTCGAGATTATGCTCTTCGCGTTTGGTTTTGAAATAAATATCCCCATCCAGATAATCAGTCAAAAAACGGATACCGATTTCCAGAGTGATGAGTTTGCCGGAAAAGGGCAGTAATTCTTTTTCCAGCGGATTGAGGAAACTTCCGGCAGATGAAAGATAACCGCGGAGCAATGCTTCAAACATTTCAAAACGCATCGTGACCAGATCGAGATTTTTTTCATCTTCTGCCGCAGGACTGGTTCCGGTACGCACCATATCACCGAAATCATAATGCGGCAACCCCGGCATCACGGTATCAAGATCAATGACACAAACTGCTTTTTGAGTGGTTTCGCTGATAAGAACATTGTTGAGTTTGGTATCGTTGTGAGTAGTTCTCTCGGTCAATTCACCTTTGGCCTGCAAATCAGTCAGCACACTGCAATCAGCTTCGCGGGCCATGACAAAGTCGATCTCTTTTGCCACAGAAACCGCTCTGCCGCAAACGTCCGCCGCTATGGATTTTTTCAGATTGGCAAGACGGCTCGGAGTATTGTGAAAATCCGGAATCGTTTCGTTGAGCCGGAAATCCAGATCGGCGAGATCGCACTGGAACTGGCCGAAAGCCGAGGCGGCCTGATACGCCTGCTCCGCAGTTTCCAGAATATCGTAGGTACGGGCATTGCCGACGAAATGATAAGCCCGCCAGAAATTGCCGTCGGCATCTACGGTAAAAGGTTTGCCGCTGACACGGTCATGTACGACGTGCAGAGTCTGCCGGTCACTTTTTTCGGCGGCAATCTTACCGGCGATATGGGCGGTGACTTTTTCAAAATTATCCATCAGGGCTTCGGGCTGGCGGAAAATAGAGGTGTTTATACGCTGAAAAATATATTCTGAACCGGCGCAATCAACCTTATATGTATCATTGATATGACCGGTACCGTACGGCACTGCTTTTACCAAACTGTCATTGATTTCAAACGCATTGAAAACATTCTGCAAATCGTAAGCCATAATCGTTTCCCTTTTTTGTCTGTGTTTTTATGAAACTTGTTACAATATATCACCGGTTTAAAAAAAATAAAATAGTTTTTTTTGGACATAGTATGGATTTTTCAACAAACTTGCAATATATTATTAACAAACAGAAAAATATTCTACAAAACTGCAAATAAAAAAATGGGTACAAAAACAGTTAATCTTTTTTTGAGCAGGGAAGTTCAAACCCTGCTGGATTCTTTTGCCGTCCTGCTGGATATACGGGTGACGCTTTTCTCCCTCTCCGGCGAGCGACTCCGTCGCGGCAAATCTATGAACAATTGTGAATTCTGCCGGATCGTCCAGGAGGATCTGCAGCGCCTGCCCGCCTGTCTGTCGCTTGACTCCATCAAGCAATCCGAATCAGTCAACCGCAACAATATTGCAGTGTACCGCTGCCACGCCGGACTTTACGAAGCGGTGGCGCCGATAAATATCCACAACAAACCGATCGGATTTCTGATGATAGGACAGTTCCGTATAGACGAAACTCCGGAACCGCAATGGGAAATTTTTGCATCCGAAAAAGCCGATATAGAAGCACTGAAAAAGGCGTATTACGAACTGCCTTCTTTCAGCCGCGAAAAACTTGACGGTATCCTTGACCTTTTCAAAACTCTTATCGACTATATAGCACTCCGCGAACTTGCGGTGTCGCAGGACGACCTGCTGCGGCTGGAAATCGACCGCTACATTGCCAAGCACGGTGACGGCAATATAAAACTGCCGGAAATGGCAAAAAATCTCGGCAGAAGTGTTTCAACTATTTCACAATTTCTCCGCCGCAATTACAACACCTGTTTCAAAGACCTCATCATCGAACACCGGCTGGTACTGGCAGAGCGTTTCTGGAAACAGCATCCGCACGCATCGGTAGCTGAAGCTGCTTATGCTGCCGGATTCAGTGACCAGTTTTATTTTTCCAGGGTATTCAAACGCCGCCGGGGGATGCCGCCGGGGGCTTTCAGAGAATCTTTGCGCGATCAACAGTAAGCGTCTGTTGAGCTTCCTGCAATTTCACGCGGAATTTTTCCAGAGTTTCAGTATCAGCATCCGCCGGGACGGTAAAAGGAGTGCCGAGAGTTATTGTAACTCTGGCAAACGGCTTGGGGATCTGAAACCCATCCCAACTTTTGAGTTCCCAGTAACGGGAGTAATTTATTCCCACCGGAACCACTTTCGCGCCGGAGAGAGATGCGAGATGCACAGGTCCGGTTTTCATCTGGTATTTCGGCCCGCGGGGGCCATCTGGAGTTATCGCCACATTACCGCCATCCTCAATCGCCTTGACGCCGCCGAAAAGAGCCTTTGCACCTTTTTTGGATGACGAGCCGCGCAAAGACTGCACCCCCAGAAACGAGATAAAATCAGAGAGATACTGACCATCGCGGGAAGGACTTATGACCGCCTTTGTCTTCCGGCGGAGATGTGCCGGAAACGCGAAAGGCAGGAAAAACAGCCGGTTGTGCCATACTGTTACCACATATTTTCTGCCATCATCGCAGACCTTGCAGGGATCGATGATATTTTTGCGGAAAAAGCAAATGCAGTAAATTTTCATCAGCATTGCCGGCAAAAAGAATATCCACGAAGGAAATTTTTTTATTTGGCGGAATTGTTTGACAATATTCATTTTTTCTCCAAACTGCTTTTACAAACATCTGCAAGAACGCACTTGCCGCATTGCCGCTTGCCGGCACTGCATATCTTTCTGCCGTGAGTTATCAGGAGATGGGAAAAATTCGTCCAAAACTCCGGAGCAATAATTGCAGTTATTTCAGATTCAATTTTTTCCGGATCACTGCTTTTGGTCAAGCCGATCCTGCCGGTCAATCTCCTTACGTGAGTGTCGACCGGGAATCCCGGTATCCCGAACCAGTTGCCTAATATCACATTGGCACTTTTTCTGCCGATCCCCGGCAGTCTGACCAGTTTTTCCATTTCCACCGGGACTTCCCCGCCGAAATCAGCAATGATCATTCCTGCGGCGGATTTCAAATTCCGGCTTTTGGTGCCGGACAACCCGCACACCTTTATTATTTCAGCGATACGCTCCACATCCAAGGCCGCCATTTCAGCAGCTCCGGGAGCAACTTTAAAAAGTTCCTGCGTGACCTGATTCACCCGGTCATCGCGGCATTGGGCGGAAAGCATTACCGCCGCCAGCAGTTGAAACGCACTGTTGTGCTGCAAAGGGCAGCCGCATTGTCCGTATTCAGCATACAGACGATCGTGGACAATTTTTACCAGCTCCCGTTTTTTCATCTTTATTTGGCTCCTGTTTCATTGCAATACGCCGTAAAATATAGCACAGCGGGAATTTTTTTTCAACACGCTGGATCATCTGCGTCCGGCGGGAGCAAACTCTGCATTTCCTCTGGCGAAATCTATTCCGGCAAGCCGCAGATAGATGAAATCGCCCAATTTATAAGAAACATCGCCCCGGACACTTTTGATCATATTTCTGTCCCGGTTGAATCTGCCATTGAGCATTTCCAGCGGAATGAAACCGTATATACCGAATTCAGGTATCATAACCTGCAGCCCGCTGCTGACAACTTTGCTTATAACTCCTTCGTAGAAATTGTTTTCGCCCGCCTCCAGTTTTTCCATCAACAGCCGGAGTTTCAGCCGGTCATTGGCGGCGTAAAAGGCATTATCGTTGTTTTCCTCTTTTGCAGAAGTATCTGCCGCGATTTTTTCCATAGAAGAAGCCGACCGCAGACGTTTTTTGCTGTCGGCATTCCACAACTGCTGATGCACTGTCAAATCCGGATAACGGCGGATCGGACTCGTAAAATGGCAGTAACGGCTCTTGCCGAGGGCGAAATGTATCTCGTTTTTTTCTGAATAAGCGGCCCGGCTCATAGAACGCAGCAGCAGACTTAAAATAACTTCCCGGCGGGGATCATCCGGCAGACTGCGGACAAATTCATTGCATACTGTGCGGTTGGAAATATCTCCGCAGGATATTTTGAATGCATCCGACATCATTTCACAGAATTCCACTGTTTTTTCAGGCTCCGGAAACGGATGCACACGGAATATCCCGGGGATATGCTTTTCGCACAGTTCTGCACCGACGGCATTGTTGGCGGCGAGCATGAATTCTTCGACAAGTTCTTCTGCTTCGGCGGAAATCTTGCGTTCGATACCGGATATTTCATTGGAATTTTCCTGACAAAGCACCCTGACTTCGGGCAAAGGAAGTTCGATGAATTCTTCCGTTTGCGCCCGGTATTTCCGCATAGCGGCACTGACTTCAAGCAAAAGTGCAATGCTCTCTTTCACTTCACTGCTCCAATCTGCCGGGCACTTGCCTGTTTTGTAAAACTGCTGCACCGTCGGGTAATCCAACCGTTTGACGACTTTGATGAGCGAATGTTCCCGGCGGGCAGAAACCACTTTGCCGCTGCGACGGTCAATATCAAGGAAAACAGTATGGGCAAGACTTTCCCGGTTTTCCTGCAAACTGATTTTAGCGGTCAAAGCGGCGGGAAGCATCGGCAGTGTCCTGCCGGGCAGATAACAGCTGAATCCGCGTTCCGCGGCGGATCGGTCGAAACAGCTTTTGTGCGGTATATACGCCGCCACGTCTGAAATATGCACCCCGACGGTGATTTTTTCACCCGTAAATCCGGGGACAACCGAGAGAGCATCATCAAAATCTTTGGCATCCACCGGATCAATGGTCAATGCCGCAAGTTCACGCCGGTCGGTGCGTTCGATTTCTGCAGGAGTTATTTCCATAGCGAGCCGGTCTTCCTCTGCGGTGTAGCGGGGCGGGATCTTGTATTCTTCCATCACGGCGTCGAGATCGGCGGAAATCACACCGGTTTTGCCGATGGGATGCACCACACTGCCGCGCCAGACTCCGCCGGCAAGTTCATCCAGACGGAATTTTACCCAACTGCCGCGCTCCGCACCGTGACGGGAGCCGAAAAGGACGATATTTTCCGGCAAATGGGGGTTCAATGCCCGGATACGGTTTCCGGCAAGCAATTCACCGACAAAAGTCTGACGGGTGCGTTCGATGATATTTACCACTCTGCCTGCCGGACCTTTTTCGCTGTCGTATTCATCCCGTGCCGGCAGAAGCTCAACTTCCACAAGGTCGCCGTCGATGGCTGAATTCACCATCTTTACCGGGACAAAGATATCGGGTGAACCATCATCGGGGATGACAAACCCGAAACCGTTTTTAGTTATCTTTATGATACCACGGCTTTTTACAGATGATTTTTTGAGCTGGCGTGCTTTTTTTTTTTCTGCCAATGCCCGCAGATGTTTTTTCTTTTCTTTTTTCACGGCGACCGGAACTCTCCTGTTTATCAACACTGCTATAATAAACATAGCACATAAAAGCAATAACTTCAAAAGAAAATTTGCAAAAAAGCATTGCAACTGGCATATTATAGTAATGTACAATTGATTTTACAGCGGCAGGAGTTTGCCATGCCGCATTCAGGAGATAATATTATGGGTAAAAAAGTTACAGTTTCAACGTTGTTGAAACGTTACCGCGAAAACGAAAAACTGGTAATGCTCACAGCATACGACAGCCCATCAGCAAGAATGGCCGCCAACGCCGGAATAGATTTTCTGCTGGTCGGAGATTCCGTCGCTATGACCACCCTCGGCCATTCCAGTACGATACCTGCCACGATGGAAGATATGCTGCATCACGCCGCCGCCGTGCGCCGCGGCGCTCCGGATTCCTTTGTCGTCTGCGATATGCCGTTTATGAGTTATCAGGCGGATACCGCCGAAGCGATGCGCAATGCCGCAAGATTTTTGAAAGAGGCCGGAGGCGATGCCGTCAAACTTGAAGGCGGTGCAGAGGTCGCCCCGCTGATTGAAAAACTGGTTTCGTCCGGCATTCCGGTCGTCGCCCACATGGGGCTGATGCCGCAGCACGTCAACGCCGCCGGAGGATACAAAGTTGCCGGCAGAAGTGCAGATGAAGCCGACCGTATTTCATACGAAGCCGGTATAATTGCCAAGGCCGGTGCCTTTGCACTGGTGCTGGAATGTGTCCCGTCTGCACTCGGCAAACGCATTACAGAGGAACTGGAGATCCCGACTATCGGTATCGGCTCCGGAAACAATTGCAGCGGCCAGGTGCAGGTGTGGCACGATATCCTCGGTCTGGGCGGAGATTTCCTGCCCCGTCACGCCAAACGCTATCTTGACGCCGGCAAAATGATTGAATCCGCACTGGCGCAATACGCCGGTGAAGTAAAAAACTCCTCATTTCCGACAGCAGAAAACTCATTTGAATGATTTGGAGCAAATCCCTTTGGATAAAAGCATAAAAACTCTTGCAAAAAGTAAATCCGGAGAAAAAAAGCATTTTCCCTGGAAAAGATTTTTTGTACTTTTTTCTGCGATCGCATCAATAATTCTGGCGATCTGGTTCATCCATTTTGCATACATTCAAATATTCAGGGAGAATCCCAGATATAAATTTCGCAATCTGGTGATCGACACTCACAAACACGGCTACTGGGAACATCGGCAAAAAGAGTTGGCAAAACGGCTCAACATCACCCCGGGGAAAGATAATATTTTTCAAATTTCTCCCTATGATATGCGGGCAACACTCCTCTCTTTTCACAATCTTGCCGATGCCGAAGTAAAAATCGTTTTACCCGACACGGTAAAAGTCAGTCTCACCGAACGCATTCCGAGGGCAATAATCGATGGCACTAATTTTGTCATTGATGAAAACTGCATCATATTTGACAGAAGACAAAGTGCCTCTTACGGTCAAATCCCCAGACTGTACAATTGCCTGCCGTCAAAAAATGTCAAAGCCGGAAATGAAATCAAAGAGGCTTCCGAAGCAATGACTTTTATTATGACTATTTTGCAAAATACCCAGAATATTGACATTATAAGCATAAAGAAAGAAAAAAAATCCTACCGCAGTAACAACCGCCTGCAAGTCATTCTCAAATATATGGACGAAACCTGCATCCTCATCCTGCCGGCAGATAATGAAAAGCGGATATACAACGAAAAACTCACGGCATTTCTCAATGCCATAACCAAAGCACGCAACGACGGTGACAACCGGAGTAAATTCAGACTTGATATAGATGGTCAAGTGATCTTACAATAAAATACAGGAGAAAACAATGAGGGTATTGGTAATCGGTTCAGGAGGCAGAGAACACGCACTTGTATGGGCGTTGAAAAAGAGCAGTCAGGTGGACAAGGTTTTCTGTGCTCCCGGCAACGCCGGTATTGCGGCAGATGCCGAATGCGTCAACATCAAAGTCACCGAACTCTCCGATCTGGCAGATTTTGCCGTCGAAAACAAAATCGACCTGACTGTGGTCGGACCCGAAGTTCCGCTTTGTGCCGGTCTGTCTGATGTTTTCCGCGCCAGAGGTCTCGCCGTATTCGGCCCCTCCAAGGAGGCGGCACAGCTGGAAGGAAGTAAGGATTTTGCCAAAATTTTTATGCAGAAATACGGCATCCCCACCGCCAGAGGTGCTGCATTCACCGACGCGGCAAGTGCCAAAGATTATATCGTTGCCGAATTCAAAGCCGGTGCTGACGGTATCGTAGTTAAAGCAGACGGACTTGCCGCCGGCAAAGGTGTGCTGGTCGCTGAAACGTGCGAAAGTGCCACGGCATTTGTCGATGATTGTTTTGAAGGCAGTTTCGGCAGTGCCGGAGCAAAAGTCGTCATCGAAGAAAAACTCAATGGCGAAGAAGCCTCCATTCTCGCCCTCACCGACGGCAAAAATATCATCCCGCTGGTCAGCAGTCAAGACCACAAACGGATTTTTGACAACGATCTCGGTCCCAATACCGGCGGTATGGGGGCGTATTCCCCTGCCCCGGTGGTAACTCCGAAAGCCGCACAGCGCATCAACGATCTGGTACTGCAGCCCTTCCTTAAAGGTATTCAGGCTGAAAATCTTGATTTCCGCGGGGTGATTTTTGTCGGACTGATGATCGACAAAGGTATGCCCAAAGTTCTGGAATTCAACGTCCGTTTCGGTGATCCCGAAATCCAGCCGGTACTGCGCCGTTTCGACGGCGACTGGTTCGATGTGTTGAATAAAACTGCTCACGGCAAACTGGCTGATGCCCAATTGGTATGGTCAGATGAGGCCGCCGTATCTGTCGTTATGGCTGCCGGCGGTTATCCCGGCAGTTACCGCAAAGGTGATGTTATTACCGGTCTGGCAGATGCCGCCGCCACCGGCGCAGTGGTTTTTCACGCCGGAAGTGCCGCCAAAGATGGTGAAATCGTTTCAGACGGCGGCCGTGTCCTCGGAGTTTCCGCCCGCGGAAAAACTATTCCCGAAGCGATCGCCAATGCTTACAAAGCGGTTGAAAAAATCCATTTTGCCGATTGCCAGTACCGCAAAGATATCGGGCAGAAAGCCTTGCGTGATCACGCTGATATCTGATGTTGCGTTGACAACAACTGTAAAAAAAAGAACAGCCGGAATTTTCCGGCTGTTTTTTTATTTTCCAGTCAAAAGTTTGACAAACCATAAACGGAATTTGTCGTACGGCGGATAACGCAATGAAAAATCCCAGAAAGCAGAGCGTTTCATCACCGGCTTGAAATGGACAAATGCAGTCAGTGTCCTTTTGCCGTGATAAGCCCCCATACCGCTGAGACCGACTCCCCCAAAGGGGAAATCCATATTCATAAAATGCGTTACCACATCGTTGAAAACCAATGCTCCGGAACTGCTTGCGTTTTGCAAACGCCGCATCAGTTTGCGGTCTTTGCCAAAGTAATAAAGTGCCAATGGTTTTTCATTAATGGAAAGAGTGTGGAATATTTCACTTGGTTCACTGAAACTGCGCACCGGCATCACCGGTCCGAATATTTCTTCCTGCCACAAAGCATCTGTTTCCGGCAGATGATCAACAACAGTGGGAGATATCTTGCGGGCGGCAGGATCTTTTTCGCCGCCGCAAACCAGCCGTCCGTGAGAAGCCAATTCCGAAAGCCTTTCGTAAGCCTGCTGGTCAACGATTCCCGCCAAATCCGGACTTTCCAGCGGCACATTGCCGTACAGCCCGGCTACAGCATCGGTCAACTCCAACATAAATTTGTGATAAACACTCTCATGTACCAGCAGATGATCAGGAGCAACGCAGGTCTGACCGGCATTGGAAAATTTTCCCCAGGCGATACGCTTTGCGGCTCTTTTCAAGTCAGCTGTTTTATCGACGATGCACGGCGATTTGCCGCCCATTTCCAAAATGACCGGCGTAAAATTTTCTGCGGCATGACGCAGTACGATCCTGCCGGTAGCGGCACTGCCGGTAAAAAATATATGATCAAAGCGGCGGGAAAGTACTGCTTCAAAACTCAATTCATCGTCGATGACAATGATCTCGTCATCCAAAAAACATTTTTCGACCAGATAGCGGATAAGTTTCATCGTTTCGCCGGAACGGTTGGAAAGTTTCAACACCGCCCGGTTTCCGGCGGCATAAGAGCCCAGCACCGGCTCAAGTGCCAGCAGCAGCGGATAATTCCAGGTGGCAATGGCAAGTGTCATACCGTAAGGTTCTGGAACCAGTCTGCCGGAAGCAGGGAAGTTCATCGGATTGACCGAAAGACGCTTCGGGCGCAGCAGTGACGGCATTTTTTTAATCAGCAGTTTCAAGACATCAAGCAGAGGCATAACTTCCGCAGAAAGTGTTTCAAACGGATGTTTGCCGAGGTCTTTTTCCAATGCTTTGATGATAACATCGCGATGGCAGATGATCATTTTGCGGAAATAACGCAATTTTTTCCTGCGTACATCCATAGGGACAAAATTACATTCATCGGCACAGCGCCGCATCGCATCAAGTTGCTTTTCAATATCAGCCATTGATATACTTCCTTTCGACCCTGCCGGAAATACTGCACAGTATTTCGTGGACATGGGTTTTTTTCAATTCTGCCCATTCGCCGGCAGAAATAATTTCATTCCCCTGTTCGCCCAGAGCGACGACCTCATCGCCGATTTCCGCATCCGGTACATTCTGCAGAGATATGGTCGTATAGTCCATTGATACCCTGCCCAATACCGGACAGGAAACTCCGCGCACCAGCATTCTGCCGGCATTGGATAAAGCAAGCGGCAAACCGGAAGAATATCCGCATCCGACTGTACCGACCAGCATACTTTCTTTGAGGATACAACTGCGTCCGTATCCGATGGCACTGCCTGCCGGCAGACGGCGTACTGCCAGCAAACGGCTGGAAAAACGGCAGACACTTTTCAGGGCGGCATCGGGAAAACTTTTTTGATTCATACCGTACATTGCCAGACCGATGCGGGCAAAATTAAACGGCTTATGCAAGGATTCCGGATAGTTGAATATGGCATCACTGGCAGCAATATGACAATCAGGGATGTTGATATTTGTATGCCCCAATGCCGACAGCATTGCTTTGAATTTTTCGATCTGCCGAAGTGTATGGATATCATTCTTTTCGGCGGCAGTGGCACAGTGGGTATATACCGCCTGAATACTGATATTTTTCAAGGTAGCGGCTTTGACCACGACTCCGGCGGCGGTTTCCACTGATTCCCCGAGGCGCCCCATACCGGAGTCGACCACCAGCACCACCCGACATTTTTTCTGCAGTCGTCCGGCGGCGGCATTGACTTTTTCCGCCGATTCGAAACATCCGACGGGAATGATGAAGTCATTGGCGATCGCCACCGGTATCTCATCATCAAAAAGAGCCCCGAATATCATCACCGGCACATTGAATTTTGCAACATCAAGAGCTTCCTGCAATTCTGCCACCGCAAAAACATCTGCCAACGGAGCGAGAGTCGCGGCGACCGGGACAATGCCGAGCCCATAGGCATCGGCTTTGATCACAGCAAGACATTTGCACGGCGAAACTCTATCCCTGATCGCGGCAAAATTTTCCCTCAACCTTGCCAGATCGACAGTAAGGATTGCCCGGGGATATGACATTTGTGCCGGCCTTTATTTGGCGTATTCGACAGAGCGGGTTTCTCTGATGATCGTAACTTTTATCTGCCCCGGATAGGTCATTTCTTTTTCGATCCGGTCACAAATATCTTTGGCCAGCATCTGGGCTTCACCCTCGGAAACTTTTTCCGGAGTGACCACAACTCTGACTTCCCGTCCTGCCTGCAATGCAAAACAGGAATCCACGCCGTTGAAATCTTTGGCGATGGTTTCGAGCTGCTCAAGGCGTTTAAGGTAAAGTTCAGTCGTTTCGCTTCTGGCACCGGGACGGGAAGCACTCAAAGTGTCGCAGGTGCTGACCAGTATATCGTAGAGGCTTTCGGGTTCAAGCTCACCGTGGTGAGCGCCGACAGCGTGCACGACATCCTTGGCCTCGTTGTGTTTGCGGAGGAAATCCGCACCGATCTGGGCGTGGGGACCTTCGATTTCGTGATCCATCGCTTTGCCGATATCGTGGAAAAGTCCGATGCGTTTGGCTTTTTTCTCATCAAGTCCCAATTCCGAAGCGATCATACCCATAAAATAGGCGGTTTCAAGCGAATGCTGCAAAACATTCTGCGAAAAACTGTAACGGTATTTCAACCGTCCCAGCATTTTCATGATTTGCGGCGAAACACCGGGGATGCCTGCTTCCAGTACAGCGGCTTCACCGACCTGATAAAGTTCTTCATCCAGTTCTTTGGCGATTTTTGCAGCCAGTTCCTCCACGCGGGTCGGATGGATACGGCCGTCAGCAATAAGACGCTCCATCAACTGTCTGGCGATCTCTTTGCGTACGGGGTCAAAACAGCTTATGACCACAGCTTCCGGAGTATCGTCGATCAAAATGCTGACACCGGTAGCGGCCTCAATGGCGCGGATATTGCGTCCTTCGCGACCGATGATACGGCCTTTCATTTCATCGTTGGGCAACGGGATAGTGGCTGTTGTGCGTTCATAAGTACAATCCGAAGCATAACGCTGGATGGCGTAAGTCAAAATCCGTTTGGCTTCTCTCTCGCTGCGGGCTTTGGCTTCTTCCAGCACTTCGCGAACCATCAAACCGGACTCATTGCGGATTTCATCTTTGAGTTTTTCCAGGATGATCTGTCTTGCCTCATCTCTGGTATATCCGCTGATGCGTTCCAGTTCATCGATCTGGCGGGAAATTTTCTGGGCAAGTTCCTGCTCTCTGGCAGTAAGACGGTTGCGGATCTCATTGATTTTCGCTTCCTGCCTGTCGATATTGGCGAGTTTTTCATCCAGACTGTTGGTACGGCGGTCGAGGGCTTCCTCTCTCTGCGCCAGTCTTTTTTCCACATTGGATTGCTCTCTGCGGCGGTCGCGGAGTTCATTTTCGCAATCTTCCCTCATTTTGATGGTTTCGCTCTTGGCGGAAACCCGGGCATCACGCAGGATGTGGTCAGCCTCTCTCTCGGCATCTTTGCGGATTTTTTCGGCATCTCTGCTGGCTGAATCCTTTTGCAATTTGCGGATGATATTGGTGATGACGGCACCGGCGATAACGCCGATGATCAAAGCGATCACACCAATGACAATCGGTACTAATAATTCCATTTTTCCTCTCTCGATCTGCCGGTTTTTACCGGCTTTGGGTTACAATCGTTTCACACTCGGTCACAACAAAACCTACCGGGCGGTCAAATTCCTCTGCCGGAAGAGATTTTTCCGACAACTGGCAGGAATAAATCACCGCCGCAGAGCGGACAGTCCCAGCAAGCAGACGGTCATAAAAACCGCCGCCTCTGCCGAGGCGCATTCCCTGACGGTCACAGGCGACAGCCGGTACAAGAAAAAACATTTCCTGCAGATCTTCCGCTGTTGCAGACGGCAGACTCTGTGCCGGTTCAAGGATGCCGTAACGCCCCTTGACCAAATCGGTTTCCGGGGAGTGGACTTCCACCATCACATATTCGCATTTATTTTCATCATAGCGGGGCAAAAAGATCCGCTTGCCGGAAACAGGGGAAAGATCAGGTTCGGCACCGAATGCAATAAACGAACCGATTTTTTCAGCCTGCACAAATTCCGGCAGGGCAAAGAGTCTGTCAATGATACAACGATCTGCGTTGCGACGTTCATCGCAACTTAATGCTTTGCGTCTTGACACAAAATCGCGGCGCAGGGACTTTTTAAGTTCCAAAGCATCCATAACAACAACAGTTTCGGGGAAAAATCTGTACCGGCGGGGGGCAAAAACTGCACGGATATTTCTCCTGCCGCATCCGGAATTTCCGGAGACACGAGAAAACATACAGCATATTCATAATCTATTTGCCGCAACTTGATGCGGCAAAGGGACTTCCCGGGACCGGCAAAAGACTTTTTGTGCCGAAACACAGACTCCTGCCAAACAATATATAATAAAAAGCGAAATACGCTTGCTCATTGACAATATAACACGCCATTATCAATATTCAAAGGATAAAAACTGTTTTTTTTATATTTTTTTCATTTTATTTTATTTTACAACATCTCTGACCTCTCCGGAAACTTGCCAAGCGGCGGTAAAAGTGCTATTTTAATAACATGAAAAAAGTAATACACATATCTTATGATGACAGCAGAAGCGGTGCCGGTATTGCCGCTGCCAGACTTTTTGCCGCACTTAAAAAATCCGGCGGCATCGACACTCATTTTTTTGCCGTCGAATCCGGCCCGCATTCGTCACCGCTTTGTGGAAAATTGAAAAAATTTCAGCTCCGCTGTCAACAATCCCTGCTCTACCGCACTGACCGCTTTTTGAATGGGTCACGGAAGTGTGCGGGGATATTCAATTTTTTTGATAACTCCCTGACGGATAAGATTTTATCTCTCAAACCCGACATTATCCACCTGCACAGCATTACCGGAGAAATGCTCTCCATTAGAGAAATCGGATTTCTTATGAAAAATTTTCCGGTAGTGTGGACTTTGCACGACACATGGCCTTTTTGCGGCTGCGAACAATATTTTTCAGACGAAAAATATATTTCAGGATACACTTCTTGCAACTGGCATGATTTCAATGCTTTTGCATACGATCAAAAACTCCATTTCTGGCAGACCGGCAATTTGCACCTGATCGCACCGAGCAGCTGGATGGCAAAGTGCGCCTCCGCCAGTAAACTGATGAAAAAATGTCCCATCCACATCATCGGCAACACATTGGACAGCAATATCTTCCGCCCGGAATGCAAGGAAAATATCCGACAAAAACTGGGCTTGCCGCCAAAATGCAAAATCATTGCCGCCGGGGCGACAGATATTGCTTCACCGCTCAAACGGCACAACCTTGATATCCTGCTGGATGCTGTAAAGCAAAATGTTCCGGATGCGGTACTGCTGACTGTCGGAAAAAATAAAGTAAAAACTGCCCTGCCCTCTTTTCATACGGGTTTCATCCAGTCGGAGATTCAAATGGCGGAATTTTATCAGGCGGCAGATGTGTTCCTTTTGCCATCGCTGATCGACAATCTGCCCAATATGGCACTGGAATCGGTTTTCTGCGGCACCCCGGTCGCCGCCAATGATTGCGGCGGAGTAAGCGACATTGTCGGCAGAGATACCGGATTTATCAGCAAAGACCCGACTGAGCTTGCTGCGACAGTGTGCCGCCATCTGCACGATACGACACTTTTTGACCGCGAAAGATGCCGGGAATACGCCGTGAGCAATTTTTCTGAAAAAAATATCGTTCAAAAGCACCTTGACGTGTATGAAAAATTGTAAATTCACCTCTTTATATGCTATATTAATGCAAGAAAAAATCTTTTTATAAAAAACGGAGCAATAAAATGAAACTTCACCCCGCCGTCATCCCGGCCATCGACTGGAAAAGAGCTGAACACCTGATCGAACTTGCTTTGAGCGAAGATCTGGATGTCGCAGGAGATACCACCACAATTTCTGTCATTCCGGCAGAAACCCGGTGCAAAGCGGTCATGAGATGCAAAACTGATGATATGGTTGTCGCAGGATTACCTGTCGCCGCCAAAGTTTTTGAAATCGTTGACGGTGATGTGCAATTCAAAGCGTTGAAACAGGAAGGCGAATTGTGTGCCAAAGGCGATATCATCGCCGAAATCCACGGCACCGCAAGAAGTATTCTCACTGCCGAACGTACCGCACTTAATTTCATCCAGAGATTGTGCGGAGTTGCCTCCACCAGCCGCCGCTATGCCGACGCTCTCAAAGGCACCGGATGCGTCGTCCTCGATACCCGCAAAACCACTCCGGGATACCGGAATCTGGAAAAATACGCCGTCGCAGTCGGAGGAGCGGTCAATCACCGCATCGGACTTTTTGATATGGTGATGATAAAAGACAACCACCGCGAACTTGCCATGCTCGAAGGACTTGACGGAATAAGACTTGCAGTTGAACGCGCCAGAGAAAAATTTCCCGATCTGGCAGTAGAGGTGGAAGCCGACACCCTCGACGAAGTAAAAGCCGCCCTCGCTGCCAAAGCCGACTGCATAATGCTGGATAATATGGATAACAAAACTATGCTTGAAGCAGTCAAAATCGTCAATGGTGCCGCAGAACTTGAAGCATCCGGCGGCATCACTCTGGAAAGACTCCCCTCCATCGGCAAACTCGGTATTGATTATGTTTCATCCGGGGCGTTGACCCACTCGGTCAAAGCGGCAGATATTTCGCTGGATGTGGAGGTGATCCAATGATCGGACGACTGGCAGGTACTTTGCTGGAAAGCGATTTCACCAGTTGTCTTATAGATGTCCACGGAGTCGGTTATGACGTTTTGATCCCGCTCTCGACGTTTGACAAACTGCCGCAGGCAGGTGGAGATACAGTTCTTTACATCCACACCCATGTCCGTGAGGATGCCATAACGCTTTTCGGGTTTGCCACGACAGCTGAACGCAAACTTTTCCGGATGCTGATAAATGTTTCAGGTATCGGCGGCAAACTGGCTTTGAATGTTTTGAGTGCAATGCCGGTGGAAACATTTTTTGCGGCAATAGCGGCGGGAGATACAAAATCGCTTTCCCGCATCAACGGTATCGGCAAGCGAACCGCCGAAAGACTGGTTCTGGAATTAAAAGATGCCATCGGTGAGGTTTCCGGTTTGACAGCATTTGCCGCGACAGCCAATCCGGCGGCGACAGATGCGGCAATGGCGTTGGAGCAGCTCGGTTTCAAACGCGCTGCGATCAATCAGGTTTTGCAGGAAATCTGTGCCGCACTGGCTCCGGAAGCTCAAACCAGTGAAAACCTTTTGCGTCAGGCTCTTTTGAGGCTTAACAAATGAAAACTTATGAAACATATTTTTATATCCGACACAGCCAGTTTGACCGTTACGGCAGATTCAAGGTAAACGCCTGGTCTGATTTATTGCAGGAAGCAGCGGCACAGCACGCGGCTGTACTCGGTGTCGGTATGGAGCATATCTACACTGAAAATCTCTGCTGGATACTGGCAAGAGTCAAATTCACTGTCAGCGGCAACCCCGTACCCGGTGAAAAAGTCAGAGTTTTTACCTATCCCAGCGGCAGTAAAAGACTTTTTGCCACCCGGGAATTTCAAATTTTTGATCCCAATGGCAATGAATTACTGCGCGGCTCAAGCCGCTGGATGATGCTTGACCGCTCAACCGGCAAACCGGTTTCGCTCAATCTTATATCTGATATCCTGCCGGACAACAGTGCGCTGCCGCAATTCTTTGATTTTTCAGACAAATTGCCGCAGATGGAAAATTTCGACCGCCAGCTTGCCATACCGGTACGCCATACGATGGAAGATGTCAATGAACACCTCAACAATGCCGAATATGTGGCGGCGGCACAGGATGTCCTTTTTGCCGACGGCAAAAGATACAACATCACAGGTGCGGATATTGCCTATCACCTGCCATTGCGGGCTCCGGATATCCTCAATATGGGCATTGTCATCAACGGCAAAACGGTAAATTTCACCGGCACCAATCAGGAAAACAAACACTCTGTTTCCGGCAATTTCACTCTGGCCGATTGACACAGTTCTTTTGCTGACAAAAAAAAATCACGGCACAATATTTTGTGCCGTGATATTTTTTTACCTTTGAGTAAAGCGGTAATTATTCGCCCATTTCTTTCAGAGCGGCTTTGCGGCTCAGGCGGATTTTACCGGCATTGTCAATATCAATGACTTTGACAGTGACAAACTGACCTTCTTCGCAGATATCAGTTACTTTATTCACCCGGTAATCAGCCATTTCGGAAATGTGGAGCAGTCCGTCAATGCCGGGCAGGATTTCCACAAAAGCACCGAAATCACGCAGAGTCACGACTTTGCCACGGTAAATTTTACCGATTTCAGCTTCGGCAGTAGAGGCAAGCACGCGATCTTTGGCGGCGGTGAGCTGTTCCAGATTGGAAGCCATGATTTTGACAGTACCGTCTTCTTCCACATCGATGGAAGCACCGGTATCTTCGGTGATGGAACGGATATTTTTACCTCCCGGACCGATGAGGGCACCGATTTTATCCGGATTGATTTTGACCACATCCAAGCGGGGAGCGCGGGGACTGATATCAGCACGCGGAGCCGCGATGCAGTTTTCAATGACATCGAGGATTTTCAAACGGGCGATGCGGTCGCGTTCCATACCTTCGCAGAGCAGATCGATCGGAATTCCCGGCAGTTTGAGGTCGAGCTGGAATCCGGTGATACCGTCGCGGGTACCGCAAACTTTGAAGTCCATATCGCCGAAGTGATCTTCCGCACCGATAATGTCTGTCAAGAGCAATGTTTCACCATTGTCACCGGTAACAAGACCGCAGGAAATACCAGCCACGGGGGCAGTGATCGGCACACCGGCATCCATCAGAGCCAGAGTAGCACCGCAAACGCTCGCCATAGAAGTGGAACCGTTGGAACTCATAATTTCGGAAACGCAACGCACCACATAGGGGAAATCCGCAGGCACGACTTTGGCGACAGAGCGTTCTGCCAGATTGCCGTGACCGATTTCACGACGGCCGGGACCGGCGATGCGGCCGACTTCACCGACGCTGAAATTCGGGAAATTGTAGTGCAGATAAAAACGTTTGGTACCGGTACCGCTGGCACTGCTCAAATCGTCATATTCCTGGGCATCTTTTTCACTGCCGAGGGTAACAATGACCATAGCCTGAGTTTCGCCGCGGCTGAAAAGCGCACTGCCATGCACCACCGGCAGGACACCGACTTCGGCAGAAAGCGGACGGATCTCAGTAATGCTGCGGCCGTCAGGACGGAACTGCTTGGTCAAAATCACGTTGCGGGTGACAGTGCGGATGAAATCGTCAAAACCTTTGGCGGTTTCAAGAGCAAATTCGTTGTCGCTCATATCGGCAAATTCTTCACGCAGAGCGGCGCGGGCGTCAGCCAACAACTCGGCCTGAGCGACACCGCGTTCTTCTTTGCCGGGGATGGTGCAGACAGCTTCGATGCGGTCGGCGCAGAAAGATTCCAGACGTTTCTGCAGATTTTCCGGTACGGGATAGAGTTTGTATTCTTTTTTGGGGCGTCCGGCTCTGGCGGCGAGTTCCACCTGGGCGGCGCACTGTTTCTTGATCGCTTCGTTGGCGGCATACATCGCTTCGCGCATCTGGGCTTCGGTAACGAATTCGGCTTCGCCTTCGATCATAATGACTTTGTCCGGACTGCCGGCGTAGATCAGGTCAAGTTTGCTGTTTTCCATTTCGGCGCGGGTCGGATTGATGACATATTTGCCATCGATCAGTCCGACGCGGACAGCACCGATCGGGCCCTGGTAGGGCAGATCGGAAAGCATCAGACAGGCGGAAGCACCCAGCATAGCCAACACATCCGGCTCATTCACACCATCGGCAGAAAGCAAAGTCGCACAGACCTGAACTTCATCAAAAAAGCCTTTGGGGAAAAGCGGACGGATGGGGCGGTCGATCATACGGCAGGTCAGGATCTCCTTGGTGGAGGGACGGCCTTCGCGTTTGATATATCCGCCCGGGAATTTACCGGCGGCGCTGTATTTTTCACGATAATCGACCTGCAGCGGGAAAAAGTCGGAACCTTCACGGGGTGCTCCGCTGCAAGCGGTCACGAGCACGATGGTATCACCAAGACGCACCATACAGGCGCCATTGGCAAGACCGGCGACTTTGCCAGTGGAAATTTCCATTGAGCGTTCGCCATCAAACTGGAAAATTATTTTTTCTTCTGCCATTGTTTTATCCTTTCAATAAGCATTTTCCAGTATGCACTGACCTGCGGCTGATTTTTACCGGGCAACTCCTTTTTTCAGAGTTTCGGCGCGGAATCCCGGTATCAATTCCCCGGAGTTGCCGCCCGGAAACTGATAGCGACCGAATTCCACAGCCGCCGTACCCAGAAATCATCTGGTCAGTACATACTTAAACAATAAATATATTATTAATATACACCGCTCGAGTGTTTTTTACAAGTCAGACGGAGTAATGACTTTTGCTTCCGGGTGCTGATGGCGGAACCAGGTACGTTGACGGCGGGCATATTGACAGGTGGAAGTAATGATTTTTTCCAACAGTTCACTGCGGGAAATTTCCCCGAGGCAAAAGGAATGGATATGATTGTAACCTATTGCCTGCCAGGCAGTAGGAGATTTCAGCAAACCGTTGGCGATTGCTTTTTCCGCCTCTTCTATCCAGCCGTTTTCCAACATATATGCGGCTCTGGCGGCAATTTTTTTACGCAGTACATCCAGAGCGATTTCCAGATAAAAAGCTTCGACATCATACCGCAGAGTTTGAGGTTTTTGCTGTTGCAGCTCTAATATGGATCTGCCGCTCAGCAATTTGACCTCCAAAGCCCGGATCATTTTCCGCCGGGAAGATGAAAATTTTTCCAACGCATCCGGGTCAAGATCAGACAATTTGACTTTAAGTGCTTTTTCTCCTTCGCTGTTGTCGTACAATTCATCCAGTTCCTGCCGCAAATCGCGGTCGCCCGGCAGATTGTCCAACCCGTAAAACAATGATTTGAAGTAAAAACCGGTCCCTCCGGCAAGCACAGGGATTTTGCCTCTGGCGGCAATATCGGATATCACCTGATCAGCCATTTCGCAATAACTGAAAACATCGATCCGCTCTGAAATATCCAATATGCCTACCAGATGGTGGGGTATGTGTTTTTTTTCTGCGGCAGTCGGCTGGGCAGTACCGATTTCCAATCCGCGGTAAAGCTGCATAGAGTCCACTGAAACGATCTCTCCGCCGCAGGAGTCGGCAAAATCCAGAGCCATTGCACTTTTACCGGCGGCGGTAGGCCCCATATAAGCCCGCAGTTTTATCATTTTTCCTCCAAAAGGAAACGCAGTTCATCCAGTGTCAGCGAAGTTTCACCGGGAGTTTCGACCAGTGCATCAAAAAGTTTGCGTTTTTTGCCCTGCAGTGCCAGAATTTTTTCTTCAACAGAATTTCTCACGACCATCTTTACACTCATGACCGGCTTGGTCTGACCGATGCGGTGAGTACGGTCTGCCGCCTGCAATTCCACTGCCGGATTCCACCACGGATCGTATATGATTACCCGGTCGGCGGAAGTGAGATTCAATCCGGTGCCTCCGGCTTTGATACTCAACAAAAACAGCATCAAATCAGGATTTTTGTTGAAATTATCAACGTGTTTCTGACGGTGAGTAGTCGTACCATCAAGATATTCGTAATTTATGCCATGCTCGTCAAGCAGCGGAAAAAGTGATTGCAAAAACGAAGTAAACTGGCTGAAAAGCAGTACTTTGTGTGAACTGTCGATGTTTTCATGCAGCAACTCCATCAGGAGTTCCATTTTGGCAGACGGGACGCCTTTGCCGACACCCCCCGGAAGCAATTCCGGATTACAGCACACCTGACGCAATCTCAAAAGGGTGTTGAAAATCAATGCATTAGCCCGGACATCGCCCTCGCGGCACTTTTGGATCTCCGCCCTGCCCTCTGCCAGAATTCTGTCGTAAAGTTTTTTCTGTTCCGGGGCGAAATCGCAATACAGGATTTTTTCACTTTTCTGCGGCAGATCGGCTGCCACCTCTTTTTTGGTACGCCGCTTGATAAAAGGGGTTATCCGCGCCGCAAGTTCCTTTGCCAGTTCATCATCAGAAGCGATTCCGGCATAACGGTGGCGGAAACTGCTCAAACTGCCCAGCATACCCGGATGCAGATAATCCATCACACTCCAGAGGTCTTCGGGAGAATTTTCCAGAGGTGTACCGGAAAGCACCAGACGGTGTTCACTGCGGATATTTTTACAATTTTTGGCATTGCCGGAACCTGGGTTTTTGATATGCTGTGCTTCATCCAGCACGGCATAACTGAATTTCCAGTTCAACAGGGCATCGCAGCTCAGCCTTGCTGCTGTGTAAGAGAGAATGAGCAAGTCGCATTCGGGATGTTCTTTTAGCACTCTGGTCCGCTCACTGCCCTGCGGGGCAAGTATCCGCAAATCCGGCACAAATGAAGCGGCTTCTCTCTCCCAGTTGACTACCAGAGATGCCGGACAAACCACCAGTGCCGGTTCGCCGTTTTTACGCAGTCTTGACGCCAGAAACGCCAGCACCTGCACCGTTTTCCCCAGCCCCATTTCATCCGCGAGAATAACATTGTATCTGCGGTCGCTCATAAACTGCAGAAACGCTACACCTTCCTGCTGGTATTTACGCAAAGTACCTTTAAAAGTAAATTCATTTCCGGCGGCGGCAATAGCGGCATCCGGTTCCGGGCTGACTAATGCGGCAGGGCACGCACCGCCGATACCGGCAGTGAGCGTCTGGAAATATGATATGTTGTAAAACGGCAGTTCAAAACATCTGCCTGCATTATCGTGGTTGCGGATCATACTGCCTGCCGCCCGGAAAAACCTGCTCATTTCCGGAGTCATTCGCATAACATTTCCGCCGGAAACGAAATAATCGTCAAACCGCAGAGCGCTTTTTTCAACATCGCTCCAATCCACGACAGTATTGCCGCAGACAAGATCATATTGCAGGACGTATGATTCAGACAGCACCTCTTTTATCCGGCAGGAGAGATGGATTTCTCCTGCACCCTGCCCGCCGCGGCATATTCCGGCGAGAGAAGCTCCGAGGGCGAGCTGCGGATAAACGCGGAGATAATCCGGCAAAACCCGATCAATAAAAAAGGCGATTTTACCGGAATTCTCTCCATCTGTCAACACGGCTCCGTCCCGGCTCAAAATAAAGCCGAAAAGTTCCAATGCGGTTTCAAACTGATTTTCCATTTCCCGGTTGCGGAGCAGGAAATTACTGCTGTTGCGCAACAACGTTCCGCTGTACATCGGGACGACACATTTCCGGTCTTTATCCCGGTAGATATACTCAACACTCAAAGTCAGAGTGCTGCCGGAAATGACACCGTCAAGCAAAATTGCCGGCACCGCCAATGCCGGAGAAACACTTTTTACCGGTATCACCGGAAATGGGAAATCCCGGAGATATTCTTCTCTGGTCAGATTTTCCGGTACAGTATGTGCCCCTGAACGGAAAAAATTCCTCAAAAAAGTTATTTCACAAGTTGCCGGGATAAAAAAATATTCATTGTCCCTGCCGATCCAACACCCTGCCCTGCCGGTTATAACATTTACCGAATCAGCCGTAATCACGGCGCCGTCAACCGAAAAACCGGAATACATTTTTTTGTTGCGTACCAGCAGTACCGGCACTGCATGGCCGGCATTTATTTTCAAAACTTTGCCGTTGCGGAAAAAGCGGGGGAAGTCGATGAGGGTGTGAAAAAATTCTGCCGTAGCTTCGGCATCCAACACCAGATGCGTGCCATTCAACTCGCCATTTACCGCCAGGAAACGGATGATCTGTCTTTCCTGCAAAGAAAAATGTTCGTATTTCAGTGTCACACTCAAACTTTTATCAAAATAAAGTTTTCGCAGATTATTGAGGTTGCCGAGATACTTGCGTCCGCCTTCCCCATACAATGCGACCGAAAAGGCGGCAGTTTCCCACTTGCTCGGCACATGGGGTGAACTGTTGTAGGCTTCGATTTCCAGATACGCCCGCGGCGGCTTGCACTTTTCCACCAGCGAGGACAGTTCCTCTTTTCTCAATCCGCCGTAGTAATTCGGCGGAGGTTCTGAAATCAGACGGCGGCGGCCGGCAATACTGCCGGAATACATCACCAGTGCCGCCCCGTGGGCGCAAAGCGGCATTTCACTGCCGCAGGGGCAATCAGAAAAAGATTCATCTCCCGGAGTAACGCAACACTCAAAAGCAGGAGTCCCGGGCTGGTGAAAATGGCCGCATATCCTGCCGTTGCTGTCACGCCAAACACCTTGCAGTGCTCCTGATTTGAGCATTGCTTTGGCGGATTTGATGTTTTCACTGCCGCATCTTGCGGCGAGTCTTTCTTCAAAACTTGTTTTCATCTCTCTTTCCGGTAAAAGAATTGTGTGTAATTTATTAATTAAGCATACAAAATAATTTTTTTCAAGGGCTTTTGTTGAAAAACTTTACACATAGAGGTATATTTAAAAAACGGTACTTTTTTACGCATATTTATATTAAGATAACATAGAAGGATGTTTTAAATGAAACCGGGTATGAAATACGGTACTCTTGATGCATTTTGGATGAATCCTCTTGAATCACAATGCTGGAGTTGTAAACTGCTCATTGACGGATGCTGCGATATGACCTGCCATAAACATCCGGATGGCTTTGCTCCTGATTTATGGAATAACAAAGTCAAATGCCCTGATCGGCAAGGGCTGGATGATGTCACCCCAAAAGAAAAAAAAGGTATATATCATGTTCCGCGGCAACAACGAATACAAGACTGATCTGCGCGAATCAATGCGCGGCGGCAACGGCACTGTAAAAATAGAACATCTCTGGACTCCCGGCAGTGAATTGAGATCTGCGACCCGGCTCTGTGCCAGATTGACTCTGGCTCCCGGGAATTCCATCGGTTTCCACGAACACGGTCTGGAGGAGGAAGTTTTCTACATCGTTTCCGGCACAGCCAAAGCAGATGATAACGGCAGAGAAATAATACTTCACGCCGGAGATTCCCTGCTCACCGGAGGCGGGGCAGGACACGCTGTCGCCAACTGCGGCAATGATGATCTGATAATGATCGCCTTTATCGGATCGTTTCCCGACAAGGAGAATAAGTGATGCTTACAGACAAATTTCTGCTTGAAACAGCACAGACAAACGGTACTCCGCTTTTTGTTTACGACGGCAATCAGGTATTGGAAAGATACCGGGATCTTTTCCGTTTCATCCCCTGCTCTGATCTGCATATCCACTACGCTCTCAAAGCCAATTACAACCCCGGCATACTGACGCTTTTACGCGATGCCGGTGCCGGCATAGATGCAGTCAGCCCCGCAGAAGTGGAATACGCTCTTAAGCTCGGTTTTGCCAAAGAGCGTATCATCTATACCGCCAACAATATGACCGATCAGGAATTTGACAAAGTTTACCGGAGCGGAGTCCTGATGAATATCGGTTCGCTTTCACGTCTGCGTAAAATTGCGGATAATTACCCCGGTATGCGGTTGTGCCTGCGTTTCAACCCCGACGTCTGCGATGGGGACAGTATCCACACTATGACCGCCGGAGCGTTGACTAAATTCGGCATCCTGCTGGACGATGTGGAAGAAGTCAAAGCTCTGGTCAAAAAAGGCAATCTCCACGTTATCGGACTGCACGAGCATACCGGCAGCGGTCTGCAGCACGCAGAATCTGTTTTGCAGGCAATGGATAAAATAATGTCTATTGCCACCCGGGAAAACTTTCCGGAACTTGAAATGCTGGATTTCGGCGGCGGATTCAAAGTGCCTTACGCCCCCGGCGAAAGCGAAATTGATTATGTCGCAATGGGCGGAATGATCGCCCGTAAATTTGAAGATTTCTGCCGGGATTACGGCAAAAAACTGCAAATGTTTTTTGAACCGGGCAAATTTCTGGTCGCCCAGGCAGGACATTTGCTGGTAGAAGTAAACACGCTCAAACACAATCGCGGCAGAGTGATCGCCGGATGCAATTCCGGGTTTCCGCAGCTTATCCGCCCGATGCTTTACGGAGCATACCACCGCATTGACAATTTGAGCAACCCCGGCGGCACCAACAACACCTATGATGTTTGCGGCAATATCTGCGAAACCGGAGACCGTTTCGCCGAACAGCGTGAAATACCGGAAATCAGAGAATACGACATCCTCGCCATCCGCAACGCCGGAGCATACTGCTACTCAATGGGCGGAGTTTACAATATGCGTTCGATGCCGGGCGAGATCGTGATTTTGAACGGCAAAACCGTTTCCAGCCGCCGCCGTTTGAGCGACAGCGAATTGATCGACAACATTTTAAATGAGTGTGAATTGTGATTTCTGCAGTACTTAATCCCGAGAGCGACGGTGTCTCTTTTGCTGTATTGCAAAACGGAGATCTGATCATTGACAAAAAAGTGGAAATGTACGGCAGAGATGCCGCTGAATTACCCGGTTTTGTTACCACAGAACTTGCTTCGGCAGGATTGACTCTGGCTGATGTTGACCGGTGGAATGCAGGTTCCGGTCCCGGCAGTTTTACAGCGTTGCGGATGATTGCCGCCCTGATCAGCGGTTGGTGTTTCGGACGAAAAGGTGTGTGCCGTGCCATTCCGGGGGCAATTGCCGCCGGGGCGGCGCTGAAACTGCCGGAAAACAGCCGCATCGGCATCCTGTACGACGGCAGAAATAAAGAGATCCTTTACTACGGCTTAACTGTCAAGGACGGGCATTGTATTCCCACCGGGGAAACCAGTGTACTGGATAAAACTGCGGCAGAAACATTTTTTGAGTCAAGGAAAAACAAAATTTTTGCGGTGAGCTATGCGGAAAAAGACGCTGTTTCAGCGATTGTTCCTGACAATACTGATATCCGTATCATTCAAACTAATGATACTGCGGCACTGGCAAAAAATCCGCACATTGCATTTGATGATGATCTGACCCGGATGGTCTATATCCGTCCGGCAGTACATACCGGTAATTGAATCATTTTTCGGGAGGAAAAAAATGAGTGAAATAAAATTGACCCGTCCGGGCTGGGACAAATATTTTATGGATATTGCCCTGGTCGCCGCTTCCAGAAGCAACTGCTCCCGCCGTCAGGTGGCGGCAGTACTGGTGCGTGACCGCAGAGTCATTTCCACCGGATACAACGGCACTCCCCGCGGCATCACCAACTGTTGCGACGGCGGCTGCCCCAGATGCAGTTCTGATGTTCCTTCCGGCCACAGTCTTTCGGAATGTCTTTGCAGTCACGCCGAAGAAAACGCCATTGTGCAGGCGGCATATCACGGTATTGCGGTCAAAGGAGCGACTATTTACACTACATTCAGCCCCTGCCTGCAGTGTACCAAAATGATTATCAATGCGGGTATTTCCGAAGTGGTCTATCACCAGCGTTATTCTGTAGATAAAACCTCTATGGCGCTCCTGCGTGAAGCTGGTATCACTGTCCGCAGTATTGAGGACGAGGCATAAGGTATGCCTGAAAACATTTTGACTCTTGCCGAAGCCGTCAAATGGCGGGAAAATCTGCGTGCAGCGGGCAAAAAAGTGGTTGTTACAAACGGCTGTTTTGATTTGCTCCACCGCGGCCATGCGGAATATCTTACCCGCGCCGCCGCATTGGGCGATGTACTGCTGGTGCTGGTCAATTCCGACCGGTCGGTAAAGATGCTCAAAGGGTCAGACCGTCCGGTCAATACTGCAGAAAACCGGGCTTTTCTGCTTGGCTCGCTCAAAAGTGTGAGCAAAACTGTGATTTTTGACTCTGCAAGATGCGATGCGGAACTTGCCGCACTTGCCCCTGACATTTATGCCAAAGCCGGGGATTATACGCTTGAAACTCTTGATCCGGCAGAAAGGGATGCTTTACAAAAAGCCGGCAGCAAAATCATTTTTCTGCCCTTTATCCCCGGGCATTCCACCACCGCCACCATCGCCAAACTCAAATAAAAAAAACCGCACTGGGAAGTGCGGTTTTTTATTGTCTTTTGCTGTAAATTATTTACAGCATTTGAAAGAAATCTTTTCCCATTCATCCTGGGCGTGATCATCTGCCAGCAGCGGCACCGGACTTTTGCCCTGAAACGGGATTTCGCCGTAAATAAGTTTCACCACCGCTTTCTGACTGGCGGGACAACTGCTGCAGGCATTGATAAATGCACCGGTGTGACAGGGATTTTCTGTAACCACATACGGCGAATAAAGACTTACGACGATCGGATTGTGTTTGAGGGTATTACTTGACTGCCAGATCGCTTCCAGTGCAATACCGCTTATTCTCGTCATATAAGTCGGATTCTGGGTAAAGAGGTAAATCACAGCATCGTATTTACCGCCCTCGATCTCAAAATCCAGTAATTCGAGGCAGTTGCCGCGGGATTTGACAGTGACATCGGCGCCGCGTGCCTGCAAGCCTTCAACAATATATTTGATATTTTTGCCGGCAGGATCAGGTTCGGAATTTTCGTAGTAGTCTGCGACATAAACCATCACATTTTTAACTTCTTCTTTTTTCAGCGGCAGAACCTGATTGCGGTCACGCACCAGCACTGTACCGCGTTCGGCGATTTCAGTTGCGACATCATCGTAATCGGGAGCATCTGCGATTTCCGGCACGGAAATATTTCCGACGACCCCTGCCGCGACTTTCATTTCCAACTGACGCAGAGCAGATTCATCGATCCTGCTCATCGGCACATCGCCCCACTCAACGGCTTTTTCCAGCAAATCAAAAATATCCGGTTCCGGCCAGAGCATCACATCCATACCGGCATTGATCATAGCGATCATACGCTTTTCATAACTGCGGAAAGAAACAAATCCGGACATAATAAGTGCATCACTTACCAGCACCCCTTCAAAGCCCATTTCTCCACGCAAAAGATCAGTAAGGATAGGTTTGGAAATGGTGGCAGGAAAACCTCTGCCGTCCACGCAGGGCAAAGCAATGTGCCCCGGCATAATGGCATTGGTACCGGCATTGATCGCCCGCTGGAAAACTTTACCAAAAGTCTTGTCCCATTCTTCTCTGGTCAAATCATCCGAAGCTACACCGATGTGCTGATTGCGGAAATCATATCCGTCACCGGGGAAGTGTTTGGCGGTAGTCATCAGACCGTAATCCTGCATACCGCGGATGATGTTTTCCAACAGCACGGAAACTCTTTCCGGATCAGAGCCGAGGGCACGGACACCGATCGCCGATGCGAGCCAGTTCAAAATCAAATCTGTCACCGGAGCAAAGGTCCAGTGAAATCCGGTGGAGCGGCCGCGCTGGGCGATAGCTCTGCCGAAACGATATGCCAGTTCAGGGTCATCAACAGCACCCAATACGATCTGATTGGGCATAGGATCACCGCCGCCGCCATTTTCCAAATCACCGGAAACGATCAGCGGAACTTTGGCAAATTTGTTATAGTTCTGCAGGGATTCTACACCTTTGAGCCGTTTTCCGACCAGACCGATCACATCAATACCGGAAAAGAAACTGCCAAAGGGGAAACGTTCTGCGATTTCTTCATAAGAATATTTTTCCGTAAGCATTCTGACATTACGGATATTGAACTGTACCATCTGACCGATTTTCTGACGCAAAGAAAGAGTATCGAGGATTTCTTTCGCCTGCTGTTTCACATTGGCATCATAAAGTTGCATTTTCTCACCTGTTTTTGCATGGACATCACTGCATAACACGCAGTCAACATTGTAAAATACCACCTGCAAATATAAAATTCAAGTTATTTACATATTGAACTATTTAAAAAGAATGCTATATTTACCACCGTAAATATCTTCAATATTTTTCAGGGATGATTTCTTATGAATATCCAGACTGCATTGCCATCTTTTGATGAACTTCTCTTTGCCGCCGGCAAAGGAAACGCCGATATCGCCGCCACAGAAAAACTCCGCCCGTTTTATGAAAAAATCTGCAACGACAAAATCCTTGCCGATCTGATGCTGGAAAGCCTCAACGGCATCCTCACAGCCAAACTGCCCGAAAACTGCGGCAAAATTTTTTTCAAGCAGGACGAATTGGAAACCTTTTATTTCCTGTTGGTGCTTGCCGCTTACCGCGGCGGCAAAGCTAATTTTGCCCGTACTCCATACCCCCCGGAAATGTTTGACGAAATATGGCTGGATCTGAAAAACTGGGCAGATTATTACTTGCGTGAAACCGGTTCATTGCGTTTTTCCGAGGGAGTGATGCATTGGTATCAGCAGCACCTGACCGGCAAACTGGTATCAATGGGCAGACTGCAGTTTGAATTACCGCTTTTTCACAACGGGGCATACCCGGCTGAACCGTATCTCCAACCCGGAGATGCCAAAATAAATATGCATATTCCCGCCTGCGGCAAACTGGATATCGATGAATGTGTCAAATCACTCCGCAGGATCTATGATTTCAGTCGGCAATATCTGCCGGAATACGATTTCAAGGCAGTCTGCTGTTATTCGTGGCTCTGGGATAATGCACTTGAAAAATTTCTGCCCGCAGACGGTAATGTGATGCGGTTGAAAAAACTCGGAATCACTGTCCAGAGCGATAACCCGTCAGATGCACTCTGGCGGCTTTTCGGCGAAACTCCGCCCAACGAATATCCTGATCCGAACCGGCTGCAGCGATCCGTTTTGCAATACGCCGACAACCACGGCAAACTCCGCTACGCGGCCCTGATATTTCCTTTTGACAAACTTGCTGTAATATAAAAAAAACGGCGGAGAAAATCTCCGCCGTCAAGTCTGTATCAGACTCAAAAGCTCTCCCTGCCGATGGCTTTGAGGGGATTGGTGATGGTCATACGGTCGATATCAGTTTCGCTGTAACCTATTGAGGCAAGATAATCAGCACACTGTCTCATACAAACCGAAGAACCGACAAGACATCCTTTTTCCGGATTGTGGAACCTGCCGTTTTCTTCCAGAATGGCATCGTTATTCCAGCAGTTGTAGCGTCCCGGCGGAAATCCGGCGATCGGGGCGGCATCGCTGGTAACAATGACTTTATCCACACCTTTGCAGCGGATAATACATTTCACCACGCTTTCGGGCAGATGGTGACCATCGGTGATGATCATTGCCGAAAGTTCATCGCACGCCATTCCCGCCCAGATCATATTATTGTGGCGGTCGATCATATTGGGACAACCGTTGCCCAGATGGGTCAGGAGTTTTGCTCCGGCTTTTACCGCCTTTGCCATATCATCCGCACCGGCAAGCTGGTGGCCGCAGGAAACGACCACACCAAGGTCTGTAACGTGAGAAATAAACCCCTCCATTCCGGGGACTTCAGCCGCCACAGTCAGCAGAGTGACAAAACCGTTGCATTTTTCCATGATTTCATCAAAAAAAGCATTGTCCGGCTCGTGTACATATTCAGGGATATGTGCGCCGACAGCTCCGGGTTTACGTGAAATAAAAGGGCCTTCAAGGTGGGTACCGGGAATATTTTTCAGCAAGCCATGCTTTTCTGCTTCTTTCTGCATAAGCGACACGTTGCGGAAGTAAACTTCCGGAGCGCTGGTAACGATCGTCGGCAAAAAGACTTCTGTACCGGATTTGAAAATATTTTCCGCCGTAGCAAGAAACATATCCGCGGTCAACTCGGGATCGGCAAAATCAACGCCCATATAACCATTGATCTGCAAATCGACGTAACGTTTATGGTTGCTCATAACAATTCTCTCATTTCTACCATACGATGTTCACGACGGGAAATTTCCGCCGCCTGCCCGAGAGCGGTTGAAAGCATTCCATGCTCGGCGGTGGAAGTTGATGAAGTTTCTCCGCTGACGACACGACAGAAAGTATCCACCAGATTGGGATCGGAACCGCCATGACCACCTTCGGGTATCTGCACATTGTAAGTTACCACTTCTCCGCCCCAGCGCGGGATAATGGTAATGGTGCAATTGTGCAGACTCACTTCAGCAGTGGCCTTGTCGCCGACAACAGTATAAACCCGGTCGGACTTGCTGCCGATGAAACACTCCATAAGACTTACTTTGATACCGTTTTCATACTCCACCATGGCAATACCATTGTCGTGGTTGGATTTTTCGGAAAGATACATACAGACATTTTTGACATAACCATCACAGGCGATTGCCTCATCGCCCCAGAGTTTGAGTTCATCATCTTTGAGGACGAATTTGTCTTTGCATTTATCCTGATAAAAGCAGTGGTTGCAGTCCGGTCCCGGCTGTTTGCCATCCACAAGTTCAAAGGGCAGATGATCTTTGTCGAGGACATTTACTCCGGCGAAAGAACTGACCCGCACCGGTTTCGGGAAGCCAAGCAACCAGTTGAAAATATCAAAATCGTGACTGCCTTTGTGAATCCAGAGACCGCCGGTCATTTCATACGAACGGTTCCAGCGCGCCATATAAGTTTTGCCGCCGTCGTAAAATTCACGGTTTTCAGCCAAAAAAACTTTACCGAGAGTACCGTCGTCGATGAAAGATTTCAGCCGTTTCAGAACTTCACTGTGACGGAGATTGAAACCGATCATCAGAGTTTTGCTGCTTTTTTGGGCTTCTTCGATAAGTTTTTTGCAATCTGCAGCATTGGTGGCAAGCGGTTTGTCGATGAGGACATTCCAGCCGCACTGCAAGGCCTGCATAGAGCAGTCAAAATGTTCTTTATCCGGAGTGGTGATGATAACACCATCCAGTGTTTCATTTGCCGCCATATCAGCAATACTGGTATAACAATTGGCATTGACTTTGAGGATTTCCGCCGCGGCTTTGACACGGACAGGATTGGTATCGCAAAGGGCAGTGATTTCCACATCGTCGCGTTTGCAGAGAATTTGTCCGAAACAATTGATACCTCTTGTACCGGTACCGATGATTGCCATTTTCAGTTTTTTACTCATAACCACACCTCGTTTGTGTTAAAGAGTGCAAAGATCACGGGTGAATTTACTCAATTCCGCTGCAGCGGGAACATCGCAAAATGTACGGCAGTCAGAATGCAGTCTGATCACAGAAGCAGGATGCATCGGGGAAAGTGTCTCTTCAAAAGTAATTTTAACAGCATGGGCTTTGCGGGCATCCGGCACTGTATTGACGATACAGCGGCTTTTCATGATCTGACGGACGCTCATGGAAACAGCCTGTTTCGGCACGGAATCAAAATCCGGGAACCAGCCTTCACCGAGCTGCTGTTTGCGGCAGGCTTCATCCAGAGTGACCACCAGATAGGGTTCTTCAGTGTCAAAGTCAGCCGGCGGATCATTAAAGGCAATATGTCCGTTTTCGCCAATTCCAATAAAGCAGACGTCAATGGGTTTTTCATTGATTTTACGGCCGAGTTCAGCCACAAATTCTGTCAGATTTGCGGCGTCACCTTCGACAAGGTTGACCTCTTTCATCGGGACGGGGAGTTTTTCCACAAAGCGTTCCATAAGGTATTTGCGGAAACTGGCGGGATGGCTATACGGCAGTCCGACATATTCATCCAGGTGGAACATCGTGACCTTGCCCCAATCGATACCGGGTTCCAGCAGCAATGCAGAGAGCATTTCAAACTGGCTGGCTCCGGTGGCAAGAATAACGCGGCACTCGCCTTTTTCGGCAATTGCCTGACGGATTTTGCCGGCGCCGAACTTTGCGGCTTCAATACCGCAAGCCTGTTTGTCTTTGCAAATAGTGAGATTCATTTTTGTTCCCTTTCCTTGTTTGATATTAACGGATAAAAATATCCTGCTTACTGCAATAATTTTTCACCCATTTGAAATGCACATCCTCTGGCGGCACTGAAACGCCCGAAACAGGCCTGCCGGATCCTGATACTTCGCAAGGTTCCGAGCTTATTTTCCAGCATTTCAGCAAAATCACTGCCGAAATCGACAAATCTGCCGGACAGCACCAGCAAGTCGACATCTATCATACCGGTCACCTGCTCCATAACTTCCGCCATACCGGAAACGATATTTCCGACTCCATCTCTCGCCACCCGGTCGCGAGAAAGAGCTTCTTCCAGTCTCATACCGTTGCTCAATCGCAAATTACGTATTTCACCGGCGGAAGATGTTGCCCCGGGAAAAAGCTCTCCGTTACACCAAAATGCGGCACCGACACTCCGGCCGAGGGAAATCAAGGCAAAATCTTTTTCGCCGTCAGCGGCACCGCCGAATGCTTCTGAAATCGCCGCCGCCCGGGAGCGGTTGGAAAAAAACACCCGCTTTCCCAGCCGGGATTCAAAAGTCTTTTTAAAATCATTCTGCCGGAAAACCGGATTGATACTGGCAATGATGCGGCGATCGCTCTCATTGACAATAGCCGAAAGAGCTACTGCCACATTTCCGATATGCCGACCTGATTCCAATTTTTTTACCAGAGAAGCAGAAGTTTCTGTGATGCTATCCAGGTTTTCCGGCTCAAAACTCATTTCTGCTTTTGCAGTGACATTTCCGGCTCCGTCTATCACAACTCCGGACATCCGGTCTGTGTAACCGAGGTCGATGCCGATGATTTCCTGCATATTTTCCGCCGCAGAAAGCAGTACCGGTGTTTTACCTCCGGTGGACTTGCCTTTGCCGCACTCACAAATCAGTTTGTTGTCAAGCAGCGATTCCACCACCGACGAGGCTGTGGGACGGCTGACCCCGAGACCCCGGGCAAGTTCCGCCCGCGATGAAGTCGTCTTACGCCGGATCAGTATGTAAGCTTTTTTTTCCAGTTCAGTCATAGCAGAAAACACACTTTGTTAAAAATATTACAAAGATAATATAGCACAGCTTTTGCGGCTGTCAAGCATTTTCAGACAGAAAAGCAAAAAAAACGCCGCAAAATTTGCGGCGTTTCTAATTTTGAAATCTTTCCTGAATAAGGATCAATCCCAAGCGTGTCCGGCAGAACCGAGAACTTCTTTGTTTTTGCGGACAAAAAGATCGCGGAGCATATCGCGGGCAGGACCGAGATAAAGCCGGGGATCAAACACAGAGGGATCATCGGCCATAACTTTACGGATACCGGCAGTCATCGCCAGACGGCCGTCGGAGTCGATGTTGATTTTGCAGACAGCAGATTTAGCTGCTTCACGCAACTGATCTTCGCCGATACCGATAGCATCTTTGAGTTTACCGCCATTGGCATTGATGATGGCGACCATATCCTGCGGCACGCTGGAAGAACCGTGCAGCACGATCGGGAAACCGGGGATGCGTTTTTCGATTTCGTGCAGGATATCCAGACGGATGCGGGGATCATCGCCCGGTTTGAATTTATAAGCACCGTGGCTGGTACCGATGGCGATAGCCAGAGAATCGACGCCGGTGCGTTTGACGAATTCTTCCACTTCTTCCGGACGGGTGTAAGTGTGAGTTTCGGCTTTAACATCATCTTCCACACCGGCGAGCACGCCGAGTTCACCTTCGACAGTGACATCGAACTGATGGGCATATTCCACAACTTTGCGGGTCTGCTCGATGTTTTCTTCAAAAGAGAGATGGGAACCGTCGATCATAACGGAGCTGAAACCATAATCGATGCAGCTTTTGCAGGTTTCAAAATCCGGACCATGGTCGAGGTGAAGCACGATCGGAATACCTTTGCCGCCGGTCAGTTCTTTGGCATATTCCACAGCACCCTGTGCCATATAGCGCAGCAGAGTCTGGTTGGCATATTTGCGGGCACCTTTGGAAACCTGCAAAATCACCGGAGACTGGCTTTCGCAGCAAGCCTGCAGGATCGCCTGCATCTGCTCCATATTATTGAAGTTGTAGGCGGGAATAGCATATCCGCCCTTGATTGCTTTCTGGAACAATTCACGGGAATTGACCAGACCGAGGGATTTGTAGCTGACCATCGTCATATCCTTTCTGTGCTTACGACTGAATCCCGGCAGAAGTGCCGGAACTGATACTCTGTGAATAATATATCACAAATCAGGGTTAAATTCAAGTTAGTCAACGAGATCATCGTAAGGAAACGATGACAAATCCCGGCAAGCCGGGGATTCCCCATTTTTTCAACAGAGTACGGACAGCGGGGGCCGATGGATTTTCGGCCTGAAATTTTACCACAGAATATTTTTCCAGAGATTTTTTGACTTCACTCCGGGGCATGATTTTTTCATCCATCTCCCGGCAGTTGGCACACCACGTCGCCCAGAAATCGACCAGCACAGGCTTGCCGGAAACAGCTGATTCCTGCAAGGCTTTTTCCAAAGCGGCAAATTCTCTGCCGCTGTCGTTGCGGTTATGCCAGATAGTATAAGCCCCGTAAAAATACCTTACTGACACTCCGATAATAACAAGTGCAAAAAGATATTTGACCCACAGCATCAGCCTGCCGGGTTTGGGTATCACCGATACTCCCGCACCTGCGAGCAGCCAGGGCAGCCCCATACCGATACCGAGACAAAACGGTAAAAAAAGAGCAAAAAAGTTTCCGTCGGCATAACTTGACGCACTGTAAAGCAACACCGCCGCCACCACCGGTGCAACACACGCCCCCGCCAATACCGCGGCAAGTGCGCCCATTACAAAAACACCTATCCCCATCCCGAATGAGGCAGTATTTATTTTTCCCCGCCAGCGGCTGAAATCAAAGTTAAAGACCCCTGCCATAGCCAGCCCCAGAAGCAAAAAAATCACCCCGGCGGCAAGCTGAAATGAAACTTTGCTGTTCAACTCACCGACAGTGACACCAAACAGCACCGCCGCCATTCCGAGAACTCCGCAGGCGACCGCCATACCGGAGCTGTAAAGCAAACCCCGCAAAAAAGATGAGCGGCCGCTGTTTTTTCCGGAAAAAATAATTGCCATATTTACCGGTATCATCGGCAGGACGCAGGGCGTGAGATTCAATGCCGCACCTCCGGCGATCACCGCAAGAATATACCACAGCCACCCCCAAGAACTTTTTTCTGCCGCCGGTATCACAGCATCATTTCCGTCAAGGAAACTGCAAAACTCCCCGGCGTCCATAAAGCCTGAAGCACTGCGGACAACCTCTGCCCGGAGTATAAAAGGATACTGTTTTATTGCTTCAAATCCATCTCCGTCAGTTGCGGCGGCACCTTTCAGTGCCACGCTTTCCGGCAGCAGGCAAACCCCATCCACGCACCCCTGAAATGCAACGCTCAAATTGCTGACTTCAGGGAAAAACCATTTCCATTTTCCGGCGGGCAATATCTTATTACCGTCGGCATCCAGCCGCAATACCGGAGCTTCCACCGGTTCACCACCGGTAAAGAGGATCGAATCACCATATATATATCCTTTTTCAGGGACGGTGACGGTCACTTCAAGCCGGTCACCTTTTTTTCCGGTCTGCCAGACAAAATCCGCCGCGCCCAACAGACCTGCGGCAGAGATCAATAAAAACAGGCAAAATTTTTTCATCATCCAAGACCTCTTTATTGAATTATTATCAAATTAAAAATCTCATTCCCACCAGATACTGTAATATTTTTTTGATTTTTTTCAAGTCAACCGCTTGAAAAACCGCAAGAAAAACTTTTATTGCTGTTTGAGAGCATTATAACTCCTCCTTAATGCTTCAAGGTTTGTCATATTGAGGAGATATTATGCCGAAAAAATTTTTTTTGCCACTGCTGTTATCATTTCTGATCCCGATGGCCCACGCGGAAACGCCGCCGACAAGGCAATTGCGTTTTGTGCAGGATGACGCCCAGGATTACATGGTTTCCCAAATATACAAACTGAAATATGTCCAGGCCAATGACATCACCCCGTTTCTGCTGGGCATTGTTATGCGTTACAATATGAATTCTTCAGTGGGAAACATTGAATACGGAGCTGATAATTCACAGTTACTTTCCGTCACCTGTCCGGTCAAAATGATGCCCTATGTGGATGATTTCATCGCCAAAGTCGATCGCAACGTCACCATTGACGGCAAAACTCCCGCTGATATTATCAAAGGTACCGGTATAACCCGCGATGTTTACCGTCCCAAATACCGCTCCGGACAGAATCTTTTGAATGTATTGGTCAACTCTGTGATCGGGGCGGGGGTTTACAGCTCAGTTTACGCCTGGGATGCCAATTCCAACCAGATCTACTGGAAAGACAACTCCAGTAATTCCAGTTTCAATTATCAGTTTCTCGCCTACCTCGACCGCCCTGCCCCGCAGATAACCTTGCGTTTTACTGTCACAGAAATCCGTGAAAGTATGCTGCGAGATCTGGGCATTGATTATCTGGCATGGAAAAACGGTCCGGGACTTGATTTCGCTCAAATCGGCTGGAAAGTTTTTGATATTTCTTCATCCGGGACAGCTGCCATACAAGCGGCATCCGGCCCGGTGGGCGGCTTCCTTTTTGCTCCGCAATTTGATGCCAGTTTCATCCGCCTGCTCGCCCAAAGCGGCAATGCTGAAATAAGAAGCGAAGCCTCCCTCACCGTCGCCAATTCCGAAACAGCCAGTTATTCCATAAGTTTCAATCCCGGCTATCAGAATATCATCAAATCCAACAATGACCAGAGCAGTGTAGTCACTTCTGCGGTATCTGATTCTGCGACATCCCAGTTATCACTGGTGATCGATCAGCCGATCGTCAATCTGCATTACGGTTCGCCGCAAACACCATTCCCCGCCGATGAAGCCTTTGCCGTAGATAACTACGCCCCCGGCAATTACACCAAATTCCCCGGGACTCTCTTTTTCGGCTACCGTCTGCAAAATGCCAACACAGTCGAAGTCAACAATCTCGGTTCTGAATTGATTGAAACGGCAGAAATTTCCGGCAACGCTCTCGTCGACCTCGGCGAAGAATTCATCCTCGCCCAATGGGATGAAGAACAGGAAGTCTCCCAGACTGTCGGCATACCGTGGCTGATGGATATCCCGATCCTGAAATATCTCTTTTCCACCACGACTACTTCCACCGAAAAATGCACCCTCTTTCTGACGGTCAAAGTCGAAATGCTCAATACCGCCGTCCCGGAAAATCTGCACACCGGCATTCTTGCCAAAATAAAAAAATAAAAGGATTTGAAAAATGAGAAAATTTTCTGTTGCCCTGTTATTGCTGCCCCTGCTCTGTCAGGCTGCCGTTGTACCCGGAACTCCGCGCGATTCCAACACCGGCAATACCGGCGGCTACGACGGTACCCGCATCGAAGCACAACTGGTAGTTCCCGTGGAAAAGGAGACCGAAGTCATCCATTTCATCAGAGACAACAACGACCCGCGGGTCGTCACCAAAACTTATTTATTGCAAAATGTCGATCCATACGAATTCCGCGATTATCTCCGCCAGATGGTGCAATCCAAAAGAGTCGGCAACTCCTCATTGCAGCAGCAATATCCCGGCAACACCACCGGAAACCTGCCCACTGCCACAGTATCTTCACCGGCACTGGCTCCCGCACAGGCACAACCCGGCTTCAACCCGGCAGTACAACTTGGCAGCAACACCGCTGTGGAATGCCTCAAATATGCCGACGGCACCGGATTGCTGATCGTCAGCGCCGAAGAATACCGTTTCAAAGATCACCCCAACGGTATGGGCATAGATACTCTGGTGGCTATGCTTGACAAGCCGGGGATGGGAGCATTGAGTACCGGCAGTCAGATGTTCATCTATATGCCGAAATTTGTCCCCGCCCGCAATCTGATGCCGCTTATTCAGAATATGGGTATGAATATCAGTGATGTCACAGAATTGTGGCAGGGGCAGGATCTGGTAACCAGCGATCCGGACCTGAACTGGCTGATTTTTGATGTCAGCAACTATTCGTGCGAAAACATCGGCAAAATGCTCGCCCTCTACGATGTTCCCATCCCGCAGGTGAGGATGGAAATATCCATTTATGAGATCAGCGATGAAAATGACCGTAAACTCGGTATTGACTTTCAGAACTGGAAAAATAATGAAGGTATCGACTTCTTTTCCGGCGGCGGCAGATACCGCAACAATTGGAGCGCCGCATTTTCACCCGGGATGCCTTCACGCGGAATAGGCTCGGAAAGGACAAGTTTTTATAACTTCAATCCCAAATGGAATACCCGTTACCTCGATTTTCTGGCTTCAGTCGGCAAGGCAAATGTTTCTCACGCCGGAACTCTGGTGATCCGCAATCAGTGCAATGCCTCGCTCAAACGCACCAGTCATATTATGTATATAAATAAAACAGCCGCACCGCCAAACCAGAATACAGTTGACGGCGGACTGGCTTTTTATCAACTGCTGTCTGCGATCACCGGTACAGATTCATCAACCGGTGCCGGATTGCCGGTTTTCCGCGATTCGCAAGCAGAAAGCAGTGTTTCCACCATCAGTTTCGGTTTTACTATGGATATAAAAAATGTTTCCGTCAATTTGAATGAGACCCGTTTTGACGCAGAATTATCCTGCACCAATCTGCTGGGCTTCCAATCTGACGGTTCACCCCGCATATCCGATGGCGGCAAAATAGTTCAGACAGTCAGTTTGCCCCACGGCACTGACACCTTTATTATCGGCGGACTGAAAAAACAAAGTACAGTCAAATCCCGCACCGGAATACCGTTTCTGATGGATATCCCGTACCTCGGATATCTCTTTTCCACCGAAAGCACATCGGTCAAACAAAGTCAGTTGATCGTTACCGGACGATGCAGTTGGGATTCGCCGTCAGACAAGCTTTTTGCGCCAGTGACCAAAACAATGACAAAGTGATATTGCATTTTACAATATCCGGTGCTATATTATGCATACACAACCGGATAAAAGTCGTTAATCCGTCTGTTTTGCAAAAAAAACTCAAAAATATTTGATTTTACGCTTGCAAAATCTCAATTCCGGGGTTACATTAGTTAAATGCTGATCGCAAATGGCTGTTCAGCAGCTTGTACGAGTGGGTTGATAGCTCAGTCGGTAGAGCATCGCCCTTTTAAGGCGGTGGTCCCGGGTTCGAGTCCCGGTCAACCCACCATTTTTTTGGTGGTAAACAAAATTTAACATAATGAGGTCTGAAATGAGCAAAGTATGCGCTCTTTGCGGCAAAACCAAAGCCAACGGCGGCTGCATCACCCGCAAGGGTCTGGCGAAAAAAGCCGGCGGCATCGGTATGCATGTCGTGAAAAATGTCAAACGCACTTTTGAAGTAAATCTCCAGAGTGTCAAAATCAATGACGGCGGCACTGTCAAAACTGTCAAAATGTGTGCTGCCTGCATTCGCACCGGCAACTACCAGAAGGCCTGACGCCGTCGGTAGTCCGTGGGTACACCAAAGTGTAACAAGCGGCGGATAAGTTGGGTTCAACTTGTCCGCTTTTTTGTTTTTCAAGACAGAGTATTTTTTGTGCGGCAGTTACTTCAATCAAGGAGTTTTTAGTATGGCATTCCCCAATGTTTCCAATCAGATCGATTTTCCGGCTCTGGAAGAAAAAATTCTGAATTTCTGGCAGGAAAACAAAATTTTCGAGCGTTCTCTTGCTGAACGCAAAGGTTCGGATGAATTTGTCTTTTACGACGGCCCTCCGTTTGCCACCGGGCTGCCCCATTACGGACACCTGCTGGCAGGTACGATCAAAGACGTCGTTCCCCGTTATCAGACAATGAGAGGCAAATATGTGGAACGGCGTTTCGGCTGGGACTGCCACGGTTTGCCGATCGAAGCTCTGGCACAGGATGCTCTCGGCATTTCCGGAGTGCATGAAATCCGCGAATTCGGTATCGACAAATTCAATGAGCAGTGCCGCTCCATGGTTACCAGATACGTCAGCGAATGGCGCAACACCGTCACCCGTATGGGACGCTGGGTGGATTTTGACAATGACTATAAAACCATGGATGCAAAATTCATGGAAAGCATCTGGTGGGTTTTCAAACAGCTCTGGGATCAGGGCAGAGTTTATAAATCCTACCGCATCATGCCTTACTCCTGGAAACTTTCCACACCGCTTTCCAATTTTGAAGCAGGCAATAACTACAAAGATGTGCAGGACCCTGCCGTAACTGTCCGGGCGAAAGTGCTTTCCGGCCCCGATGCGGCGTGGGGCACCACCTATGTACTGGTCTGGACAACCACCCCCTGGACATTGCCGGAAAACCTTGCGATCTGTGCCGGAGGCGACATTGAATACGCCGTGATCAAAGATCTGACCGATCCGGAAACTCCCTGCTACGTAATGGCAAAAGAATGTATCGGCAAAATCTTCCGCAAAGAAGGCACCTTTGAAATTGTCGCAGAACTCAAAGGTTCTAAACTCAAAGGTTGGAAATACGAACCCCTTTTCCCCTACTTCGCCGATTTGAAATCCGAGGGATGTTTTGTCATCCTCAACGATGATTACGTCAGTACCGGCGACGGTGTCGGTCTCGTGCATATCGCTCCTGCCTACGGTGAGGACGACTTCCGTGTCTGCCGCGAAAACGGTATTATGGCTATTGCTGATCCGCTTGACAGTTCCTGCTGTTTCACCGACAGACTGCCGGAATATGCCGGAAAATTCTGCAAGGATTGCGACAAAGAACTCATTGCCCGCTTGAAACAGGAAGGCAAACTGGTGCATCAGGCAACCATCACTCACAGTTATCCTTTCTGCGACCGCACCGACACTCCGCTGATCTACCGTGCCATCGAAGCGTGGTATGTCCGGGTGGAAGATCTGCACGAAAGACTCTCTTTCAACAACAGAGATGTCCGCTGGACTCCGGATTATGTCGGCGGCAAACGTTTTGACAACTGGCTTACCAATGCCCGCGACTGGAACATCAGCCGCAACCGTTTCTGGGGTTCGTGCATCCCGGTGTGGATCAATGACGATGACCCCGAAGATCGCATCTGCGTCGGCAGTGTCGCCGAACTGGAAGAACTTTCCGGCGAAAAGATTTCCGATCTGCACAAACACTACATCGACAAAATCGTCATCAAAAAAGACGGAAAAACTTATCACCGTACTCCCGAAGTACTGGACTGCTGGTTTGAATCCGGCTCCATGCCCTACGCCCAGCAGCATTATCCTTTTGAAAACAAAGAACATTTTGAAGCGAACTTCCCGGCAGATTTCATCGCCGAAGGTCTTGACCAGACCCGCGGCTGGTTCTACACCCTGCTGGTACTCGGCACCTGTCTCTTTGATAAATCGCCTTATCGCAACGTGGTCGTCAACGGCTTGATCCTTGCCGAAGACGGACGCAAAATGTCCAAGAGACTGAAAAATTACCCCGACCCCATGGATGTTATCAAGCGCTGCGGTGCAGATGCTCTGCGTCTTTTTATGCTGGGCAGTCAGGTGGTCAGAGCCGAAGATTTGAAATTTTCCGAAGCCGGAGTCAGAGAAACTCTCCGGAGCGTTATGATCCCGATGTGGAATGCCCTCGCTTTCTTTGTCACCTACGCCAATGTGGATAACTACACTCCGGCAAAAGAGGTCAAAGCTCCCGCCGATCCCTCTAACGTGCTTGACCGCTGGATACTTTCCAGTGCCAGTCAGATGATTCAGGAACTGCGGGAAGAACTGGATGCTTACAACCTGCAAAAAGCGGCAAACCGTTTCAGCCGTTTCATCGACGATCTGACCAACTGGTACATCCGCCGCAGCCGCAGACGTTTCTGGAAAAGCGACAGCGATCAGGATAAAACAGAAGCATATCAGACATTGCATTATGTGCTGCTGCTCTTTGCCAAAACCGCGGCTCCCTTTATTCCTTTCACCACCGAAGCGATCTACCGCACGCTCCGCACCGATGCCATGCCGGAATCGGTACACCTCTGCGACTATCCGGAGCCGGATGACTGCCGGGATGAAAGACTGGAAAAACAAATGCAGTACACCATGCTGGCGGTGACCCAGGGACGTTTCCTGCGTACAGCCAATAATCTTAAAGTCCGTCAGCCGCTGTCAAAAGTCATCCTGGCAACTCCTGATGATGAAGCTGCACAGATGCTTCGGGAAACTGCCGGGATCATCGCCGAAGAACTCAATGTAAAATCCGTTGAATTCTGCGATGACGAAGAAACTCTGGTCAAGCGTTCCTGCAAGGCAAACTTCAAAGTCCTCGGCGGCAAACTCGGCAAAAATATGAAAGCCGCCGCTGCAAAAATTTCCGGACTTTCCGGCAAAGATATCGGCAAAATCCTTGCCGGTGGAAACTTCGTCATCACTTTGGATGACGGCACTGAAGTTGCCCTCTCCGCTGAAGATCTGGTGATCCAGCGTGAAGAAAAAGCCGGTCTGGTTGCCGCCAGTGACGGCGGTATCACCATCGCGCTTGCCACGAAAATCACTCCGGAACTTGCCAAAGAAGGTTTTGCCAGAGAATTTGTCAGCAAGATCCAGAATATCCGCAAAGTAAGTCAATTTGATGTTTCCGACCGTATCAATGTCGTTTACTGCGTCCCGCTAGAATGGGAATCAGCTATGACGGGATACAGAGAATATAT
>JAZONW010000006.1:0-22001 GCA_045654745.1 Victivallaceae bacterium
CTATTCAATTTTCAATCAGCCATCCGTTAACCAATCAAACGGTCAACGGATTCTTAATATATCATCATTTTCAGCTTTGTCAAACCGAAATTTCAGATTTTTTTAAGTTTTTTTATCAACACCGCTTTTTTTAACTCCCCCCGGCCAGCGTCAAACCAGCCAATGAAGCAAAACGGTCTTATAATATATGCCCGTTTCAGGGGCATTGCAAATCAAAATAAACGATTTTTTTGAATTTTTTTAGATTTTTCAGGTAAAAAGGCCTGAAAAAAAATAAAAACTCCGGGATCAAACCGGAGTTTTCTTTTGTTTACACCAGACGGCAGCAAATGCTTTTCGGTGTTTGTTTCAGCGTGTATTTTGCTTTTTTTCAAGTTCCAGCAGACAATCGACCGCCGCAGTGTATCCGGCAAAGCCCATACCGGCAAAACGCTTGAAACACGCCATACCGGCATAAGAAACCTGCCGGAAAGATTCTCTTGAATCTACATCTGATATGTGGACCTCCACCGCCGGAAGAGCTACTGCTTTGAGGGCATCAAGGATAGCGATACTGGTGTGGGTATAAGCCGCCGGATTGATGATTACGGCATCACAGCAGTCGAAACACTCCTGGATCGCAGTAACGATCTCACCTTCGCTGTTGGACTGAAAAAATTCCACCTCCACCCCGCGGGCGGCACAGTGATCGGAAATCAACTGCACCAGATCAGAATAAGTGGCTTTGCCGTAAATTTCCGGCTCTCTTTTGCCCAGCATATTTATATTGGGACCGTTGATCACTTTAATTTTCATTGAATCCTCCGATAATCTCTCTCACGACATTTTCCAATGGCACTGCCGATGTATTGCTGACGGTATATTCTGCGGCATTGCGGTAAAGATCTTTGCGTTTTTCGTACATTTCTGCTATGGCCTGCGGCGATTTGGACAATGGCCGGATGCCGCCGCTGGCAAGTTCGGATACGGGACGCATTATCCAGCAAACTTTGCCTGTCCGGCGCAGAACAGCCACATTTTCCGGGTCGATCACGACTCCGCCGCCGGTACAGATGACCGCGTTTTTTACTCCGGCAAGAGAAAAAACCACCTCTTTTTCGATACGGCGGAAACCTGCTTCGCCTGATTCGGCAAATATCTGCGGGATCGGCTTGCCTGCTTTGGTCTCGATCAATGCATCGGTATCGATACATTCAAATCCCAGAGCTGCCGCCGCCATTTTGCCGGCAGAAGTCTTGCCGCATCCCGGCATACCGATCAGTACGAGGTTGTTTTTCATATTTCCTGCCTTTTTTCACTCATCAGCAAATCCAGCATCACCAGTGCGGCGACTGCTTCCACCACCGGTACAGCCCGGATGGCGACACAGGGATCGTGCCTGCCCTGCACAGTAAGTTCTGCCGGGGTCATACTTTTGACATCGACACTCTGCTGGGGTATGGAAATCGACGGCGTGGGTTTGAATGCAACTTTGAATATCACCGGCATACCGCTGGAAATGCCGCCGAGTATGCCCCCCGCATTGTTGGTGGCAGTCCGGATAGTGCCGTCGCTGCAAACAAAAGGATCGTTGTTGACACTGCCGCATTGGGCACTGCCGGCAAAGCCGCTGCCGAATTCCAGACCTTTGACTGCCGGAATGCCGAAAATCGCTCCGGCGAGGCGGTTTTCGATACCGTCAAACATAGGAGAACCGACTCCGGCAGGGAAACCGGTAACGGCACACTCCACCACTCCGCCGCAGGAATCTCCGGCAACGGCGATTTTGCGGATGGCTTCCTGCATTTTTTCTCCGCACCGGTCGCAGATCACCGGAAACTCTTTTTGCCCGGGGGCAAGCAATTCTTTGGCAGGATCGACCGGATCAAATTTTTCATCTTCCACTCCGGCGGCACTTGCCAGGTGCGCTCCGATGCGGATGCCGCGTTTTGCCAATATCTGCAATGCGATACCGCCTAAAACGGTCAGAGGGGCAGTCAATCTGCCGGAAAAATGTCCTCCGCCCCGGCGATCGGAAGCTTCACCATAACGCAAAAATGCTGACAGGTCAGCGTGTCCCGGACGCGGCACTTCGGCACAATTTCCATAATCGGCACTGCGGCAGTCGGTGTTGCGGATGGATATTGCCAGCGGAGTACCGGTCGTCACCTCATAACGCATACCGGAAAGAATTTCCGGCAAATCGCTCTCTTTTCTCGGCGTGGCGAGTTTCTGCCCCGGACGGCGGCGGGCACAAAACGAAGCCAATGCCTGCATATCGATTTTCTCACCGGCGGGAAAAGAATCAGCGATCCCCCCGATGGCGGTGCCATGGGATTCGCCGAACACAGAAATTTTCAAACTTTTTCCAAATTGAGATGCCATCTTTGAACCTTTTTTACTTTATATAATATAGTATATATACTGTATCATACTCTTTTTATGCTTTCAAGCACATCGAAAAATCCCGGCCACGATTTGCTGACATTTTCCGCTCTGGAAATAACAACTTTTTCTTTTGCCGCCAACGCCGCCACCGCGGCAGACATAACTATACGGTGGTCTCCGGCGGCATCGACGATCCCGCCGTGGACACAACTTTTGCCGCAGATTTCCAGAGTTGCTTCTCCGGTACTGACCTCGACCCCGAGGGCAGTCAGCATCGCGGCAGTACTGGCGATACGGTCACTCTCTTTGAGTTTGAGTCTGGCGGCATTGACCAGTCTGGTTTTACCGTCGGCAAATGCCGCAAGCACCGAAATCACCGGGCCGAGATCCGGAATATCGCCCATATCAATATCTCCGGCACCGGTCAAATTACTGCGGCGGACAAAAATACTTTTGCCGCTGACGTGGTATTTCACCCCGAAGCGCCGCATAACTTCAAGTATCCGGCGGTCCCCCTGGGGGGAATCAATATCCAGTCCGCGGATCTCCATATCTCCGGCGATCGCTCCGGCGGCAAGCAGAAATGCTCCGTTTGACCAATCGCCATCCACGTCGATTTCCGCAGGCGAAACCATCTGCCCGCTGACGGAAAAAGAGTCTGCACTTTTTACCGTATTTATCCCGAAATCCTTTAAGGCTTTGATCGTTATATCCACATAACCTGCACTTTGCAGAGGCGAAGAAACTTTGACCACCCCTCTGCCGAAAGGAGCCATTGCCAGCAGAAAACCGGTAATAAACTGCGAACTTACATCTCCCGGCAGAGATACCACGGTCGAATCATCCCATTTGCCGTCGAGTTCAAACGGCAGAGCATCGGCAGAAGCCTTTACCCCATGGCGGAAAATTTCATCCAGCAAGACCCCGATCGGCCGTTGCGGCAGTCTGCCTCTGCCGGAAAAAGTCCCTTTAAATCCGTGCATTGCCGCCACCGGCACCAGAAACCGCAATGTGGAACCGCTTTCGCCGCAGTCAAAATCTCCTCCGACTTCCGATCCCGGAGTCACAACGATACCATCACTCCGGACTTCCGCTCCGGCGCCGAGAGCGGCAAGACAGCGTAAAGTTGCTTTTATGTCTTCGCCGGGATCGTTTCCGGTTTTGACAAAACAGCTGTTTCTGCCCAGAGCCGCCAGTATCAGTTTGCGGTGAGCATCCGACTTTGAAACCGGAGCGTGGACGATTCCGCCGACATTTGCGGGAGTGATTTCTATATCCATAATCGTATTTATGCTCTGTTTGCAGCAGTGAAAAATTCTTTTACTTCACTGATATTGAACTTTTTAAGTACGCATTTGCCGATTTTTTCCGGCACGACCAGCGTGATGCTGTTTCCGGTGCGTTTTTTATCCATTGCCGCCGCCCGGAGCAGATCTGTCAGCGGGATATCTGTGGTAACCGGCAAATCCAAAGCACACAACAGAGTTTTTACTCTTTCGGGGACCTCGCTGCTGCAAATACCGTTTGCCGCCGCCGCTTCTGCGACAAGCACCATCCCGATCGCCACCGCATGGCCGTGGGAAACAGCGAAATCACTGCATTTTTCCACCGCGTGCCCCAAAGTATGCCCGAAATTGAGCAATTGCCGTCGGCCGGTATCAAATTCATCATCGGCGACAACGGCGGCTTTGATTTCCACACACCGGGAAATCACCTCTGCCAGACCAGTGGTCATCATACCTTTTTCCATATCGGAAAACAGAGTTTCATCCAGAATAGCGCCGTATTTCACACATTCGGCGGCGCCGTCGGCAAAAATCTGCGGCGGCAGAGTTTCCAAAGTCTGAATATCACACAAAACAACATTCGGCTGACAGAAAGCCCCGCAGAGATTTTTACCCGCACGCAGATTTACGGCAGTTTTACCTCCGACGGAACTGTCCACCGCCGCCAGCAGGGTTGTCGGCATCTGGATCCATTTGATACCGCGTAAAAAAGTCGCAGCTGCAAATCCGGCGATATCTCCCGGTATGCCGCCGCCAAGAGCGATTATGATATCACTGCGGGTCAGTCCGTTTTCCGCCAGAAATTCCACGATGTTGCAGTAGGAAGCAAGCGTTTTGGAGTTTTCTCCCGGCTCAAAAATATAAGAAACGGTATTGATGCCGCTTTGAGCAAGTGATTTTTTTACATCTTCCAGATAAAGTCCGGCGACAGTGCTGTCGGTAATAACGGCACATTTCAAATCCTCTGCACCTCCGATCTGCCGGACAAAATCCCCTGCCCGGTGCCGGATGCCGGATTCGATCAGCACCTCGTAGTGCCGGGAAGCATTTACCGCGATTTTTTTCATAATTTCATCCACTTATTTAACTGCATTTTCGGGTTTTGCCGCCCGCTGTGCATCGATTTTGCTTTTAAGTCCGGCACTTTCATCCAGCAGACAACTCAATGTTTTGCTGTCGCCGGCGGCAATCGCACCCCGGAAAAGCGCCAGATTTGCCATAAGTTCACTGATTTCTCCGGCGAGATTGTCCCGGTTGCCGATAAAAAGTTCACTCCACAGTGCCGGGTCCATAGAAGCCACCCGGATCATATCCCGGAAACTTCCGGCGGCAAAACCGGCATGATCCATTGCAGTCCTGCCCCGGACATAAGCGGCAGAAAGGATGTGTGCCAACTGGGAAGTATGGGCAATGATCCGGTCATGCTCGGATGGATTGGAAAGGACGACTTTGCCGAATCCGAGCGAAAGGAAGAACTGTTTCAATTCCACCAGATGCTCAAGTGAAGGCAGTTCCCGGAAGGTCAATATCATCGACGCTCCGTTGAAAAGTTGTGCGGATGAATATTTGAAACCGGATTTCTCCTTGCCTGCCATAGGATGACCGCCGATAAACTCAAAGCCGTTTTCAGCAGCGATCTGCCACGCTTTTTCGCACACAGAGCGTTTGATCCCGCAAATATCCACCACGATGTTTTTCTTGCTGAAACAACTGCCGTGTTTTTCCAGAAACTCCACCGTTGCCCCCGGAGGCAGTGCCAGAATGACGATATCGCATTGGGCAAGATCAGCCGGAGCGGCGACAATATCGATGGCACCTTCCATCTGTGCCAAAAGGGCACTGCTTTCGCGGCGGGTCGTGCCCATAACTTTTCTGCCGCCGGCTTTAAGGGCCTTGGCGAAACTGCCGCCGATAAGCCCGAGTCCGACAACACCGACTGTGGGAAATGTAATCATTCCGCCGACCTCATTGCGTCACGCAGGACATTGATTTTGCGGTTGATACGGTCAAACTGCTCCGGCAGGATTGACTGCGGGCCGTCGCAGAGAGCGTGGGGCGGATCATTATGCACCTCGATCATCAGTCCGTCACAGCCGCAGGCAACTGCCGCCATCGACAGCGGTTCGACCATACTGGCGATACCGGTCGCATGACTGGGGTCGACCACCACCGGCAAATGGCTCTTGGAGTGAAGCACCACCACGGCAGAGAGATCCAGCGTATTGCGGGTGGCAGTTTCAAATGTGCGGATGCCTCTTTCGCACAGCACCACGTTTTCATTGCCGCCGGCCATAATGTATTCGGCACTCATCAGCAATTCCTGAATGGTATTGGCAAGTCCGCGTTTGAGCAGAATGGGTTTCTTGCTGTGACCGAGTTGTTTGAGCAACTCAAAATTCTGCATATTTCTGGCGCCGACCTGGATCATATCCACTTCGTCGAAAACATCCAGCTGGGAAATATCCATGATTTCGGTGACGACCGGCAGACCGGTGGCTTTTTTGGCTTCAAGCAGCAGTTTGATACCGTCTTTGCGCAATCCCTGAAAGGCGTACGGACTGGTGCGGGGTTTGAATGCACCGCCGCGCAGGATTCCGGCACCGGATTTTTTTACGGCTTCGGCGATGCCGCAGATCTGCTCTTCGGATTCGATCGAGCAGGGTCCTGCCATCACGGTAAAATTGCCGCCGCCGATTTTGACTCCGCCGACATCCACCACCATATCCAGCGGATGAAACTTGCGGTTGGCGTTTTTAAAAGGTTCCTGGATGCGGATGACATCTTTGACGATATCCAGTGCTTTGATAAGATCCATATCCACGGACTTGGTATCACCGATCAATCCGAGGATGGTCTGTTCCACACCGGAGGAAAGGTGGATTTCAAGATTCTGACTTTTGAGCCAGCGGGTCAGATTTTCCAACTGCCGCTGATCCGGATTTTCTTTGAGAATGACAATCATGATTTTTACTCCTTATTTTATGTCATTGACAATTTATTTTTTTGAACTAAAAAAAAACTCCACAGCATTCGGCACTGCGGAGTTGTCTGTTTACAGTATGAGTTTTCTCATCACCGGGACAAATGCGTAACGCCGCCTCTCTTGCCGTAATAACGGTAAAAGTAGCTGCTAAAGTAACCGGTGGTAAAAATAAAATTCTGCATATTCTCTCTTTTTTATACTGCCGTTTTCGGCGGCACTGTATTAAGATAACATTGCTTTTTTTATTTGTCAAATTTTTTTTCTGACAATGTTTCAAGTATGTTTCCGTCGAGATTGGCAAAAAGTGCCTGCGGCGGGAAACAGCGGGAAACAGCAGAGGCAAATCCGGTAAGATGCCCGGTAAGAGATTTGCGGGCTTTTTCACTGACATAAGGCAACAGCCACGAATTGGTTTCAGCGGCAGATTTCAAAAGCGACAGATTGTACTGCACCGGAGAAACGGCGGAAATATGCTCTTTTTGACTGTCACGCAGTAAAAGCAGAAGCCGGCTGACTTCAAACTCCTGCCGGAAATCATAGACATCCGGATTTTTGCCGCTGACAACGGCACTCCAGGTGGGCATAGGGCGGGCAAACCATCGCGACTCCTTGCAGTAGAGCATAAACATATCATCGGCGACTGCCCTGCCGCCTGCCGCACAGTAACGGCGGACGCTGGTACTTTTGCCTACTCCGCTGTCACCGAAAAGCAGGGTGCATTTGCCGCCGGCTTCTTCCAGCAGAGCCCCGTGCATCAGATTGAAAACTTCCGGAGCAGGTCTTGCCGCAATCGCCGCGGCGTGCCCCAGCAGTAAAATTTTTTGTGCTTCAAACGCAAAATATCCCGGCGTCCTGCCGGTGGGTGTGAGGACATAAAAACAGTCGCCGCAACGGAAATATCCTATACGGCGGTATTTTTGCGGAAGAGCCATTTTGACCGCATTTTCCGGTACTCCGGTACTGGTCAGCACGGCATCGGCATCGCCGCAGGACTCCGACAAACTCAAATTGCACAGCTTCGCCAGTCTTTCAAGGCTCAAAGCAGTGAGGTCGTCCTGCGCCCGCAGGCGGAAACCGTTTATGCCGTCACCGGAAAACCAGAGGTCGCGATTCATAGCAAACCTTTCTTTTCCAGATACGCCTTGATTTCCATACGGCAGTAAGTATCGTAAACCCACAGCGGGCAATACTGACTGCAATAATAGTAGTAGGGACAACCGTTGCAGGATTCCCCTTTGAGCGGCGGAGTACCTGCCAGTACCCGGCGGCGGAAGTCGGCAAGGGCAGGACTTTTTTGCCAGACATCGGCAAGACGGTCTTTGCCGATATATCCGAGTATGCCGCAGTCGAGGTCTTCGCAGGAAAAAATCGCTCCGTCCGGACGCACCGACAATGCCCGGAAAGGCGTCGCACAGCGGCGGTTGCACTTGGCAGGATCAGGAGTTTGCGGATTTTTGATCGTCAGATAATAACTTTTGGGGGCACTGCGTTCATTCATATGCGGGAATTCCGCCAGCCGCGGGCCGATTTCCGCCACGACTCCGGTGAATTCTTCGGTGGAAAGCATAGAACTTTCTTCCGGCAGTTTGGCATCGTGATCGTGTACCGGCACCATACGGTAAGTGCTCACCCCGGTAGTTTCCAGAAACTCCGCCAGTCGCGGCATATCTTTGTAGTTACTGCTGGAAATCACCGTGTTGACCACCACTTTGAGCCCTTCATCCCGCAGATACTTTATCGCCGCCACGGCCTTATCAAAGGAGCCTTTGCCCCGCAGCAGATCGTGATGTTCCCGGGTGCCGTCGAGCGAAATCTGCACCTGATTACAGCGTCCGGTCGCCGCCAGACGGCGGGCTTTTTCCGGAGTGATAAGAGTCCCGTTGGTCATAATGTTGAAACGCATCCTGCCTGCGACCACCCGGTCAACCAGTTCAAAAAATCTGGGGTGGGCAAAAGGTTCACCGCCGCAGAGGGTCACGAGAAAAACTTTCATTTCCTCCAACTCATCCACGAGTTTGAGGAAATCCTCAAACGGGCGTGCCGGAAGATTTTTTCTTGCTTCTTTTTCGTAGCAAAAAGGACAGGAAAGATTACATATCCAGGTGAAATATATTTTCACCTGCTCGGGTGCATTCTGCGGAAACGGGTGCATTTTCTTTACTCTTTAATTTTGAAAAAAAATCTGTCCAGCGGTTTCATATATATGACCTTGCCGGAAACTTTGCGGCAGATAACTGCCCTGCCGCGGTAATAATAAAAAACATCATCACCGAAACGGTGACATTCATCCAATTTTTTGCGGAAAAAAATCTTTTCCAGCGGGATCTTTGCCGCTTTTGCCGCCAGCATTCTCATCCGGCGGCGGAAACGATTCCGGTAAAATTCCATCATCCCGGCTCTGCCGCGGCGTACCGGACAAAATTTTCCATTCCTGCCGGAAACTCCGGTCACCAGCAGATATTCCCCATCCGGCGGCAGCAGCCAATCATCCGGACGGCTGTTGTTGTCTCCGACAGTAGTGATACCTCCGGCGGAGATCCCGCACACCCGGTGAACCACCTGCTTTTTTCCGTCCGGAGGAGTGAATACCAGAATATCCCCCTTGCGGATATTTTCAAAACTCACAGGTGAAGTTGTCAGCACATCACCGTCTGAAAAGACCCGGTACATACTTCTGCCGTAATAAAATACCGGTTTCTCCATCACATTCATCCCCGCTCAATCGGTAATAAACGCCCGTTCCCGCAAAGAATCAAGAAATACATCGACATCATCTGCGATATTTGCCGGAGCGGTATCACCGCAGGCTTCCCGCAATGCCGAAATACAGGCATCCCGGCTCATACCTTTTTCCAGACATTGCCAGATGAATGCACCGGTACGGTTGAGTCCGAGGACTTTACCGTCTTCCGGATTGAAAAGCACAGCGGAATCCTCAAAATCTTCTCTGAAAACGATCAGCGGATTAACTTTCATCTTTCTTTCCCCCTCACGGCTCTCTGATGCTCTCATCCAGAGCTTTGATCAGCGGATAAAGCACATAGGTTATCACCCGGCGTTTGCCGGTTTTTATTTCAGCCTGACACTGCATACCGGGGATAAGTCTGAAATTGCTGCCCACGTTGCGGAGTTCGCCCGAAACGGTGATCAGCACCCGGTAGTAACTGCCCTGCGGAGAGCTTTCATCTGCAGCCACAGCTCCGCTGTTGGGATCCCGGATGGTGTCTTCGGAAATATTACGCACCACGCCATTGAGCGTGCCGTATTTCTGAAACGGATATGCTTCCAGTTTCACCCGGACTTCATCTCCGACCCGGACTCTGCCGATATCCAGCGGACGCAAATGGCCTTCCAGCTCAATATCGCCCTCCATCGGCACCAGCGTGATGAGAGCCTCTGCCTCGCGCACCGCCGAACCGGGCGAAAATGCGGCGATCTCGTGCACTACGGCATCACAGGGAGAACGCAAATAGACATATTCGATCAGCTGGCGGACTTTTTCATACTGCTTTTTGACCGAAGTCAAATTGCGTTCCACCGTCACCATATCTTCGGAAATGGAATTTCTCCATTCCTGGATAAAGGCATTTTTTTCTGCCACGGTACTGCCGCGGCGGTGGGTGAGTTCCAGCAGATTGTTGCGGAGCTGATCCACAGTTGCTTCCATTTCCATACGGGTGATCTGCATTTCGATCAACTCTTTGAGCGAAGTGATCTTTTTGCTGTGCAGTCCTTTGAACATATCTTCCAGTTTGACCACTGCCGCCAGTCTTTCCTGCTGTTTCACCAGCGAGTCGGAAACACTCTTTTTGGAAGCATCGATCTGGGAAAGGGATTCAGCAAAATAAGACATACGCTCTTTGTAATAATTTTCCCGCTGTTTATAGATGGCACTCTGCCAGGATTCAAACTGACTGCTTTTGCCGGGATTGTATTTTTTTCCGGTAAATTCAGCGTAGAGGCGGTTGAATTCCGCACTCAAAGCGGCGATCTCATTGCCGAGACGCTCGGCTTCGGCACGGCTCTCGGTGGGGTCGAATTCGATCAGTATCTGATCTTTTTTGACGACTTCGCCGATTTTGACATTGATGTGTTTGATGACGGTTCTTTCCAGCGGTTTCATCACGACGGTCGGACGGCCGGTGACCAATTTACCGTTGGCAGGCACGATCACATCCACCCGGGCGAAACTCGCCCAGATGATGGCCCCGACGATGACAACTACCGGAGCCCATACACACAATCTGACAGCCAGCGGCAGGCGTTCGTTTTTGATTTCCAGAGCATCGGGCTGGAATTCGATCGTCTCCTGCGGTTCGGCGTCGTTTTTGAAAAATTTATTCCACCAGTTTTTCAGGCAGGAACATCCTTTATTTTCCCGGCAATCCATAATCACTGATCTCCTCTCATCTGTTGCGTCCAGAACTCTTTGTAAATACCGTCGCGGCTCAAAAGTTCTTTATGAGTGCCGCGGTCGCTGAGTACACCGCCGTCGATCACCACGATCTGATCGGCGTGACTGACAATGCTCAAACGGTGGGAAACGATCAGCACGGTACGGCCTCTGGCAATGGCTTTGAGGTTCTGCTGGATGACACATTCGCTTTCCGGGTCGAGTGCGCTGGTGGCTTCGTCAAAAATCAGCACCGGCGGGTTGGTCAGCAAAGCACGGGCGATCGCCAGACGCTGTTTCTGACCTCCGGAAAGGTTGGAAGCGTTTTCTTCCAGCATAGTATCGTAACCGCGCGGAAGTTTCTGGATAAACTCATCCGCACCGGCAAGTTTGGCGGCATAAATGATTTCTTCCAGACTGGCACTCTGCTTGGTCAAACTGATGTTTTCCCGCACTGAACCGCTGAAAAAGTAATTTTCCTGCAGCACGACACCGATGCTGCTGCGGAGATGGGATTTATCTATTTCACGGATGTCGATGCCGTCGATTTTGATCAATCCCTGCGATACCGGATAAAGTCCCTGCAGCAATTTGGTCAATGTGGTCTTGCCGGAACCGGATCTGCCCACAAAACCGATGGTGGAACCTTCGGGTATCTGCAGAGAAAAGTTTTTGATGACCTGCGGCAGATCAGGACGGTACTGGAAATTGACATTTTCAAAATCCAGTCTGCCTTTGAGCGGATTGCGGACACCGCCGCCGGCAGGTTCAGTCGGAGTATTCATCACCACACCCAGCATTTTCACCGAAAGTGCGATCTGCTGGTATTCGTGGATCAGACCGACCATCCGTACCAGCGGACCGGTCACCCGGTTTGCCAACATCTGAAACGCGATCAACGCACCGATCGTGATGATATGGTCAAATACCAGATGAGCCCCGATCCAGATGACGGAAATACTCATCATCAGTTCCAACACCTGACTTATGCTTTTGGCGGTCATAGAAATTTTGCCCACCCGGAAATAAGATTTGATGGCATAAGCGGTGGAATTATCCCATATTTTGCGTTCCACCGGTTCCAGAGCGAGCGATTTGACAGTGCGGACACCGTGGATGGCTTCGACCAGCATACTCTGGCGTTTACCTTCGGCCTGATAAAGTTCATCCAGACGCCGCTGAAACGGTTTGATCAAAGTGGCGATGACCAGAGCCATCAACAGCGAAAATCCCAGCACCACCAGCGTCAGCTGCACACTGTAAAGCAGCAGAAACGGGATAAATATCACCAGCGAAAGCAGATCAAGGATGGTAAAAAAGAGGTTGCCGGAAAGAAACCCGCGGATCTTTTCTGTCTGCTGCATATGTTTGAGCAGAACACCCGACGGGACTCTTTCAAAAAAGTCGATCGGCAGACGGATCAGGTGAAAAAAGGTCTTGGTCGCAGTGGAAATGTCGATCTTATTGGTGGCAAACAGCAAAAGATAACTGCGGACATATTCCAGCATACCGTTGAAAACGATCGCCACGATCACCGCCGTACCCAGCACATTGAGGGTGTTGTAAGACTGGTTGACCAGAACTTTATCCACCACGATCTGAAAGAAAAGCGGCACTGCCAGACTCAACACGGTCAACATCGCCACCATCAATGCGATCATCCCGAAAACACCTTTGAGTTTGATGAATTCCGGCACGAACCAGAAAAGCGAAAACGGCTGATTTTCATCTGTCAGGCGATAACTTTTTTTCACCAGGATGAATTCGCCGGTGTAATCTTCAAAAAATTTCTCCTCGTTGAGAAAGAGAAAATGTTCCCCGCCGGAACTTTCCAGAAAAGGATCGACCACCACTGCATCCAGTGAGCCGTCCTCTTTGTTGCGCAGACCGCACATAATGGCGTATTTACCATCTCTGCGGATGGCGATCGCCGGATAAACAGCGGTGCTTTTCTGGATTTTTGCCCAGTCAAGTTTGACTTTTTTGGCCTTGAAGCCGTTGTCGGAAACTATTTTGAAAAAGAGGTTTTCTTTAACTTCACCGTTGTCGATGGCGTAATCGTGCATGATCCGGCGCAAGTCGACCTGACTGCCGTGATGGCCCGCTAGTACAGAAAAAGCATAAATGCGGGTGTTTTTTGCCACATCCACCTGGGCAAGGTTGCGGAATATCACCACTTTGCCGCCGAAACGGCTGATGATTTCCTTTTTGGGGACGACGGCGGTTTTGCCGGGGGTATTGAGACGGCTGTCCATGATTCCCGCCTGCTCGCCCTTGACAAACTGCACCGAGTTGACAAGCACGATCCAGTGTCCGTCATTGAGCTGCACCATCGCCGGCCCGGCATAAGAGTTGAGAATATCCAGTGAGTCGGAACTTTCCGGACGCAGATCCTGGGCCTGTGAGAGTTCCATAATTACTTCATGGTTGTCCTGATCGTAGCGTCCACGGACTTCGGATGTGATCAATGCCGCAAAATTGACATTTCTGCGGAACTGCCCGAAAAGTGCCTGCAAACAGCTCAATCCGCTGGCATCTGTCTGGTTTGCCATAAACAGTCTGGCCTTTCTTCGTAAAGTGTTAAGTTATAAACAAATATTGTACCGCAGTTACTTTACACCTTCTTATGCAAAATTTCCACAAAAAGCGGGAAAAAAACAGCGTTTATCTGCTTTATTTCCGGCAAAAACAGCCATTTTATCCGACCGCGGCAAAAAAAGAGCAGAAATGGCATACACCGTTTCTGCTCCTGAAAACTTCTGTCAGCGGAAAAAATCAGTTGTCAAAACTCTGCAATTTGGAATACTGGAATTTGCGGATGAGTTTTGCTCTGGGATAAGGTTCGTTTTTCAAACTGACCCGGTTGATATAAATCGTCCGGTCTATGTCTCCGCCCGGCAGCATAGTATAAACTGCCGCCGCACCCATATAGTTGCGTAAAATCAGCATATTGCGGGTGAACTGCTGGATAGTGGCGGCTCCGTTGAGCCCGCTGCACAACAGTTTTACCGCGTCGTAACTCTGGGTTTCCGCACTGCCGGGTTCGTAGTTGAATTCTTTCATAAAAGCCCGGCGGAATTTTATGTATGCTTCATCTTTGTTGTCATCGGAAAAAAACGAAACGAATATGCAGTCGTTTTCTCCCTTGAAATCGCCGAGATTATTCAGCATATCATCGGTATCCCAGTTGTCGGCACCGCAGATGACACCGCTGTAACCTGCCGCCCGCAGGGCTTTGGCGATTTCAGCCGCCCGTTTGCCTCCGGCAGGAACGACGACCGCCTGCGGATTGTAGGGCAAGAGTTCCTTTATCGCGGCAGAAAAATCATCACCTCTGTATTCGACACTGCAGACCACTTCCCCGCCCAGATCCCGGAAAGCCTGGGCTGTTCCGCGGGAAATGCGTCTTTCGTAATCAGCATCAGTCGACATATCCACCATTACGCCGATCCGCAACAACTGACGCCAGTACCAGAGGTAAGATGCCAGTGCTTCGGTCTGCTGTTTATCGGTGTAAGTATTGCGGAAAGCAAAAGCATTTGCTCCCACATGGCTGTCATCGGTACCCATAGCGACCATACCGGGCATGGCATATTCCGGCAAAAAAGGCAACAGGGCGCCGACATCTTTACTGCTGTAACCTGCGATAACAGCGACGGCTCCGGCATCAGCCGCAGTACCGACGGGATTTTCTCCTGAAACGCAGTCGATTTCCAGCAATTCGACTTTTCTGCCGTTGATGCCCCGGTTATTGTTGAGTTCATCAATGGCGATATATGCACCGCGGAGCATTTTGATGCCGTAACTGCTGTTGCCGCCGGAAAGCGGCGCGACCATAGCGATTTTTACCGGAGCATAAGACCTCTCTTGCGGAGATATCCGGAGTTTTGCCGAATTATCCATCACGCATCCGGCAAGCAAAAGCGGCAAAAACAACAGCAGAAACTTTTTCATGACACCACCGTACCGGCAGAGAGATCACCTTTGACCACCCGCATCAGAGTGTTTTCTCCGGCGAAATCAAACACCACAATGGGCAGTGAATTATCCCGGCAGAGCGAAAATGCGGCGGCATCCATGACCCGGAGTTTATTTTCCAGAGCCTCATCAAATGAAAGTTCGCTGTAACGGACTGCATCGGGGTATTTCACCGGATCGGCAGAATAGACCCCATCGACTTTGGTCGCTTTGAGGACGGCATCGCAATCGGTTTCCAGAGCGCTGACCACTGCCGCAGTATCGGTAGTGAAAAAGGGTTTGCCGGTACCTCCGGCAAAGATGACCACCACCCCTGATTCGAGGGCTTTGATCGCCTTGTCGCGGTTGAAACGCTCGATCACACCGTCAATGGCAAAAGCTCCCTGCAACAGGACTTCGTGTCCGGCGGCGTGAAAATATTCTTTGAGGGCGAGGGCATTCATCACCGTCGCCAGCATACCCATCTGGTCGGCATTGACTCTTTCCATACCTTCACCTGCTCCGGCGACGCCACGCCAGAGATTTCCGGCGCCGACGACGACAGCTACTTCCACGCCCTCTTTGAGGACGGCGGAAACTTTGCCGACCACACTGCGGATGGCATCACTCTGATAGCCGTGATCCTGTGTGCCTTTGAGTGCTTCGCCGCTGAGTTTGAGCAAAATACGGTTGAAACGGAAACTCATTTTTACCCTCCCAAGAAGTAATTAAAAATTAAAAAAGGAGCCGCAGCTCCTTATAAATAAATCACATTTCACTGACTTTTCTGACAGCGTTTTTGAAACCTTCCGCCGCAGCGGTGATGACTTTTTCATCCACGCAAAAGGCGATACGGATGTATCCGGCACAACCGAATCCGCTGCCCGGCACCACCAGCACTCTTTCATTAAAAAGAGCATCGACAAAAACTTTTTCATCTGCCACCGGCGATTTGGCAAAAAAGTAAAATGCACCGCGCGGCATATTGAATTCGATACCGGCATCGGTAAGCACTTTTGCCATCGCTTCACGGCGGCGGCGGTAAATATCCAGATCGACCTGCGAATCAAGACATTCCGCCAGTATCTGCTGGCCGAGAGCCGGGGCGTTGACAAAGCCGAGGATACGGTTGCACAGCACCAGAGCATCCATAAGTTTGCCGCATTCGCTGATCGACGGCGAAACTGCGACATACCCCAGACGCTCCCCGGCAAGCGAAAGATTTTTGCTGAAACTGCCGATGACCACCGCATTGGTGAAAATCTCAAACACCGGAGCGATCTCCACTCCGTCAAAATTCAAAAAGCGGTAAGGTTCGTCAGAAATAACATAAATCGTTCTTCCGTAACGCTTTTGAGCATCGTCTATCACTTTGCTCAACGCTTCCAGACTCGCCCGGCTGTAGATACATCCGGTGGGATTGTTGGGGCTGTTGATGATGATCGCTCTTGTTTTGGGCGAAAAAGCCTTTGCCAGAGCGTCGATATCCAGCTCAAAAGTGAAATCTTTTGACGGTACGGAAATGAGTTTGCCGCCGTGATTTTCCACATAAAAATCGTATTCCACAAAATAGGGAGAGGGAGCGATGACCTCATCGCCTTCGCTCAATACGGCGTGAAAGAAAACATTGATGCCTCCGGCGGCGCCGCAGGTCATCAGCACATTGGCGGCGGGTACACTCATTTGCTGCTCGGCACTGACGACCGCCGCCATTTTTTCCCGCAAGGCGGGATAACCGGCGTTGGGCATATAGCCGACAGCGAAATCATTCCCGGCTCTGGAAGTGCAATTTTCAAGTGCGGTTTTCACTTCCGGCGGCGGGGGCAGATCCGGATTGCCGAGGCTGAAATCATATACTTTGTCTGCACCGTATTGTTTTTTCAACTCAATTCCGGCCTCAAACATCCGGCGGATCATCGATCCCCGGCCGAGGTAACTCTGCAATTTCTGATTGAGGATATCCATTTTTCCGCCTTACTTTGCCGGGGCTTCGATCTTATCAAAACCGGTAAACGGACGCAAAACTTCCGGCACGATGATCGAACCGTCGGGCTGCTGATAATTTTCCATAATGGCGATCAGCATACGGTCGGTGGCGGCGGTGGCGGAAATAGTGTGTACCAGTTCACGCTTGTCGCCGTCTTTGTAGCGGATATTCAATCTTCTGGCCTGGAAATCCAGCAGATTGGTATTGCTGGTGACTTCGCGGTAGCCGTTGAAGCAGGGGAACCACGCTTCGATATCATATTTTTTGTATCCGGGAGCGCCGAGATCGCCGACGCAGACATTCACCACGTGATAGGGCAATCCCAGCTGCTGCAGGATAAGTTCTTCATTTTCCAGACAGAATTCGTGATATTTGACGGATTCTTCAGGACGGCAGAAAATGATCTGCTCAACTTTGTGGAATTGATGCACGCGGAAAATCCCCCGGCTGGCTCTGCCGTAACTGCCGGATTCGGTGCGGAAACAGGGGGTGAAAGAGGTGTAGCACAACGGCAGTTTTGCCCCTTCCAGCACATCGTCGGCATGGTATCCCACCAGAGTCTGCTCACTGGTGCCGATCAAAGCGAGATCTTCACCTGCGAGATTGTAGGTCTGATCGGCAAAAAACGGCAGATATCCGGTCCCGAAAAGAGTTCTTTCTTTGGCGACGCAGGGGGTCATAAACATCGTAAAGCCGCGGCTGACCAGAAATTTCTGCACCCAGAAAAAGAGCGATTGTGCCAGCACTGCACCTTTGCCTTTCCAGTAATAGAATCCGGTCTGGGCGACTTTGGAACCTCTGGCGATGTCGAGGATATCCAGCATTTCACCGAGTTCCTGATGATCCCGGAGTTTGAAATCAAATTCGCGGATGGTGCCGACCCTGCGGACTTCCACATTGTCAGCATCGGAAGTACCTGCGGGGACATCGTCAGAAAGCAGATTGGGCATCAAAGCTACGATGCCGTTGATTTTTTCCTGCAAAGCATTGAGGTCTTCCTCTTTGGCACTGATTTCGCCGCGCATATTTTTCACTGTTTCCCGGGCGGCGGGATCGGTGGCACAGCTTTTGCTCAAACGGTTGCGTTCGGCGCGGAGATTTTCGATTTCGCCGGTGATCGCCCTGGCCCGGGCATCGAGTTCCAGCAGGGCCGCGACGTCGATATCCGAACCGCGTTTTTTGCAGTTTTCCTGTATCATTGCGCTGTTGGCGCGGATAAGTTTCATATCAAGCATGATAACACTCCTTTTTTCTTTCAGAACTGGGGCATGGGAAATGCCGCCATAAAGGCTTTGACTTCTTCACCGAGAGCCCGCAGAGCGGTTTCGTCATCGCGCAGGGCAACGCCGCGTTCGATGAAATCTGCGACTGCGACCATTTCCGCTTCTTTGAGTCCGCGGGTGGTGACAGCGGGAGTACCGACGCGGATACCGCTGGTGACAAAGGGTTTTTCCGGATCAAAGGGGATCATATTTTTGTTGACAGTGATCCTGGCCAGATCGAGAGCGTTGGCGACGGCTTTGCCGGTGGCATTTTTGGGCCGCAGGTCGATCAGCATAAGGTGATTGTCAGTACCGCCGGAAACGATGCGGAATCCGCGGGCAGTCAGTTCGGCGGCAAGTTTGGCCGCATTGAGTTTGACCTGATGCTGATAAGCTTTGAATTCATCGCTCAAAGCCTCTTTGAAACAGACTGCTTTGGCGGCGATGACGTGTTCCAGCGGGCCACCCTGCAAACCGGGGAAAACGGCGGAATTGATCGCTTTGATATATTCTTCGCGGCAGAGGATCAAACCGCCGCGCGGTCCGCGCAGAGTTTTGTGGGTGGTGGTGGTCACCACATCGGCGTAGGGGACGGGGTTCGGATGCTCTCCGGCGGCGACCAGACCGGCGATGTGAGCCATATCCACAAACAGTTTGGCACCGACTTTATCGGAAATTTCCCGCAGACGGGCGAAATCGATGATACGGGGATAAGCACTGGCACCGGCCAGGATCATTGCGGGTTTGTTTTCCACGGCGAGTCTTTCGATCTCGTCGTAATCGATCATTTCGGTTTCGCGGCTGACACCGTAGGGAACCATGTTGTAAAGTTTACCGGAAAAGTTCAGCGGATGGCCGTGGGTCAGGTGACCGCCGTGGTCGAGGCTCATCGCCAGCACGGTATCTCCGGGCTGAACCAGTGCGGTATAGACCGCCTGATTGGCACCGCTGCCGGAGTGAGGCTGCACGTTGGCGGCTTCAGCACCGAAAAGAGCTTTGACTCTTTCGATGGCGAGAGTTTCGACTTTGTCGATATGCTCACAGCCGTTGTAATAGCGTTTGCCGGAATATCCTTCGGCATATTTGTTGGTCAGCACGGATCCCTGGGCGGCACGGACGGCACAGCTGGCAAAGTTTTCGCTGGCGATAAGTTCGATGCCGTCATTCTGGCGTTCAGCTTCGCGGTCGATGATGGCGGCGATTTCCGGATCGCCCCGTCTGACGGCGGCGATGTCATCGTAGGTGGCTTTTTCCAGCACATCCAGACGGCGTTCGTGGCGGGCATCGCCCGAAAAGGGAGTGGCGAGCCACTCTTTGACAATATCGGTCATCACCTCTGTTTCCAGATAATCTGCCGGCAGCACCAGCAGATTGGAAGCATTGTGTTCGCGGCTCTTTTTGGCGACACAGGCACTGTATGCGACGCACGCCCGGACGCCGTGGAAGCGGTTGGCGGCGATCCCCATACCGACTCCGGAGCGGCAGATAAGCACCGCGGCATCGGCTTCGCCGTCAGCGACTTTTTTGGCGGCGGCGGCACCGAAAACCGGATAATCATCATCTTTGTCGAGGACAAAAGCACCGCAGTCGATCACTTTGTGACCGGCGGAAGCAAGCAATGCGGCGATGCTGTTTTTGATGTCAAAACCGCCGTGGTCAGCGGCAACGGCGATCGAGAGTTCACGGTTGGAGATTTCTTTGAATTGCGACATAATTTCACACGCTCCTGTTGAAAATTGGTTTTAGGAAAACACTTTTTTTATAATATACAGCAGGGGGGATGATTTTACCACCGCAAAAGACAAAAATTTTTCCAATATCCCCGGCGGCAACGCTTCTCTTATGGAAAAACCGTCTCCCTGATTTTCATCGAACTTGCGGACAGCCTCATCGATACTGCCGATTTCTTTCGGCATTTTATCGACAATGCCGAATTTATAAGCAAGGAACTGCACTGTGTACTGAAAATCTCCGTCAATAGTGCCGGGTTTGGCATTGACTGCTTTTTTGACATCACCGACAACCTTGTTGATGGTGCCGCGGATGGCTTCTCTCTGGCGGATTTTTTCAACGAGTTTCTGCAATACCAGCATTTCCGCAAAGGCAGTGGCGTAATCGTTTTTGCCGACAGATTTGACAATGTTGCGGACATGGTTTTTGCAGTCCCGCTGCAAATCTCTGCCATTGAGAATATCTCCGACAGTGCTTCGGGAAAGTTCTTCACGCACCTCGCGCTGAAAAATCTTTTTGCGGGCAAGATTGTCTTTTATCCCGCCCTCGGCGGCAATCAGATCGCGAACTCTGTCGAGAGCCTTGATAGTGGCATCATTGGCGGCGGCATACTCGGTAAACTCAAAGTTTCTGTGAAATTCCGCTTCGTTTTCCGCCACAAAGTTTTTGATAAACTCCTGCGGGCTTACCGTCTTGTCAAGCGCATCAAGCAGCTGCTCCACCGAGGCAAAGCCGAAATCTGCCGCCACCTGTGCCGGGTGCAATCCCGGTTTCGCATTGGGATAGGTGATGGTGCCGGTTTCAGAAACCTTTGCCCTGCCTGCCGCTGTGAGCAGACCTTTATCCCGCAGGGCAAGAGCAATGTCGTTGCCGACTGTTTCAGCGACAGCGGCAAAGTCCAGCAGATTTTTGCTGTTATCCTCATTGGTGCTGACAATATGCTGCCACGCCTGATAGATTTTATCATTATCGACAAGCTGATTTGCCTGCGCCCGCCAGATACTGCGCTGCTCTTTGAGTATGTTTTCCTTTTGTTCGGTGATGCGGGATTCTTCCTGCTCCCTTGCTTTGGTGAAAAGCCGGTCGAACTGTGCAGCATCTTTTTTGGAAAGTGCCAGCGTGCTGATGTCAAAAAGTTCTTCGAGCATAGAAGTTACTGAACCTCTCTGCACCGTTCTTTCAGTTGCAAGGATATTGTCAAAAGTCATTCTGACATCATCATCTATCCTCACTCCGAGGATGGAAGCGATATTGTAACACGCCATCAGCAACCGTTTGAGAGTACCGAAAGCCCCGCGGAGGCTTTCTTGCGGAGCCTTGCCTTCGGCGACATATTTGACAAAAGCATCTGCCAGTATCTCTTTTTGCTCCGCCAGATCATCACTCTGCTTTTTGACCCAGTTGTCGAGTACGGCAAAATCCTTTTTCATATTTTCGCTTGCCGCATCCATAGCAATGAGTTTGCGCATCATCTCAACCAGATAATGCCCTGCCTCGTGGATGATGGTAGTGGTGTTGGCGTTTTCAAACAAAGAGATGCTTGCTTCCAGATCATCCGAAATCGTAGTCGCACCCATAGTGACGGTGCCGGAGGACTGGTGGTAAATATCCGGATTATTGGGGTCAAAAGTCCCGACATTGTCGGTAGCAGATTTGATCTGGTTGGAAGTAAAGACAACATAAACATCATCTTTGATAAAACCGTCGTAACCGGTGGCTTCGGTGATTTTTGCCAGTGCATCGCCCTGACCGAAAGCTGTGTAGATTTCCCCCACGATATCAAGATTGTTATCACTGCTGTTGTAAATGGCATCTGCTGCTTCTTTTACAGCTTTGTTATACCACGCTTTGCCAGGATATCCGGCACTGTCCGAAGCGTAATTTGCGGCATAGCCGCCATCTGTATCTATGGTACGGATGATTTTTTCAACTTCGGCTCTGGTTATAGTCAATGCGTCCGGATCAAGCGGCTTTTGCAAACGCAGATATACTTCATAAAGCTTGCCTTCGGATGTTTTGTATCCTTCTGCCTTTG
>JAZONW010000007.1:0-1952 GCA_045654745.1 Victivallaceae bacterium
ATGTTTTTGGAAACGATGAAAAACATTGCATTGGAACGGGGAAGCGTCCGTTGCGTACTTTCCTATTCGGGAGAAGATAAATATGCTCTCGGCATCAGCGACGGGACCAATACCCCGTTGGTTATGAACGGTACTTTTGAAGAGCTGCAAGCAAAACTTGATTCAAAAATGCCGGAAGTTCTGGAAAAGATCAGAAAGGAGGCTGAGGCAAAGAAAGGAAAAGAAGAGCAAACCCGCCGTGAGGCGGAACTCAAAGCGGCAGAAGAAAAACTCCGCCGTGAAGAACTGGCTAAAAAAGCCGCCGTCAAAAAGGAAGCTCAAGAGCAGAAAGATGCTCAAGGTCAATTTGAATTATTTTGAAATTACCTCTTCAGAAAGGAACAAAGAAAATGGCTGATGCAACCAATACCCAAACTCCCGTCAAACGCAGATTTGTATTCAATGGAATGGTTCTGGATGATCCCGATCCGGGGATGACTCCAATGAAAGTTGCGGAATTTTACTCTCTGCTTCATGCTGAACTTACCAATGTTACCGTCAAAGGTCCCACCCGTACCGCAGACGGCTTTGATGAATACAAATTCACTGCTCAAGTAGGAACATTTAATTGAAAAAACTTAAAGTAGTCAGCAAAAAAGAATTACTCCGTCATTTCCGTTCCAAACAATCCGGAATGGAAAAACTCATTGAAAAAACTCAAACCAAACGGCAGCAAAAATGCACAGATCAAATGATACAAGCACTTATGCAGACACCGGCAGTACCGCTCGATGCCTCAATGCTGCCGCCTCTTATATAAGTATTCCCCAATGTACCGGATTGAAAAGCGAAATTTTACTTTCCGGTACGACGGAACGCTTCGTATCATTGCTGCATGAAATCAGCAAGTTTACCGATATAAGACCACTGTTGCAAGGTAATGAAACGGCTGCTGATGTCTTCAAACAAGCCTTGCAGCAGTGGTTTTCTGAACTTATCCCGGAATCTGTGCAAAAAATTGTTTCATTCAATCCGATATTTTTCACAGAGCCAAATTTAAACGACTATGCGGATTGTAATTTCGGGACCCAAGAAGGTGATTACATGCTTCTTTTCCAGTTTGATTTACTGCATCTTGACGGCTTCGGGCTGATAGATTCTCTCCGGTATTATGAAACGCTCTGTCCCGGTCTTGGACAGAATATCCTTTGCAAAATTGAATCCGTTTCTCCATTCCGTATCGGAACACCACGGGATTTGCTGAACTTTGTTCAGGATAACACCTGGGGCGGTACCGAAACGGAAGACGAATATATTGAACATATGATCTCCTGCGAAAGCTACGCTGATGAAGAGGAAAAAGCAGAATATATTGAAATGTACCGGGATGAAATGGTCATCATCAGAAAAGATTTTGATCGTATTTTTGAACCGTGGATGCTGAATCCGCAAGAAACAGAAATTCATCAATCCCGAATTCCGGAAGAGTTGCAGGAACTCTTTACCTTGCCGGAGAGAAAATTTACTTACACCCATGAACTGTGCAGTTATGAGAATTTCCCCGGAATTGTTCTCGCATACAATGACACCATTTATGATGCTTTGGAAAGTGTATATCACGACTTTCTCAACAGCAGTATGGAAACGTTTTTCGGAGCGATCTACTGGATTTTTCCGGAAGATGAAGAGAATTTGTACGCAACTTTTCTTGAAATGGAATCAACGCTCCGCAGTTACGGAAAACTGCTGGAAATCATTCATAATATTCATTTATACGGAGAAAAACATGGATATATCATTCCCCAATCAGAAAAAACTGCAGCTTGAAGCCGCCATTATGATTTACAAACAGAAATCCGGATATTATTCTGACGGAACTTATGCCGCCATTCTGCACAAAATTGAGAGCAACGGCAGATTTCTGCCCGGTAAAAATCTTGATACCAATGCTTTCTTATACTATTTCAATAATC
>JAZONW010000008.1:0-54593 GCA_045654745.1 Victivallaceae bacterium
ATCACCATCCGGACGGACGTGGGTCAGGATCAGGATTTTTTCAGCCTTGAAAAGACGCGACAGGATTTTTTCAATCGTTTCCGGTTGCATTTTTCAACTCGTCAGATTCCAACAACTGCAAAACTCTGTCTCCGGCGGCGATCCTCCGGTCGATTTTGAAATAAAGCACCGGAGTGTGCTTGAATTTCATAACATTGGCGATTTTTTTCTGCCAATCGACTCTGCGGAGTTCGATTTCGTGCATTGCCGCCTCGATGGTGGAGCGTTTGCCGCCGAAAAAACTGAGCATTACTGTTGCATTGCGCAAATCAGTCGATGTGTTTACTTCGATTACTGAAATAAGCATACCGTCGGGGAAAAATCCTTCGCGGGAAAAGATATTTGCCAATTCCCGTTTGAGCAATTCATTTACCCGGGTCATCCGGTCGACTTTTTCTGCCATGATCACAAAGTCGCTTTCTTTAATTCGATTTCATAGATCTCGATTTCGTCGCCTTCGATGAAATCCACAAAGTTGTCGAGTTTGATACCGCATTCCTGACCGGCGCTCATCTCTTTTACGTCGTCGCGGAAATGCCGCAGACTGGAAACTTCACCGTTGTAAATAAGTTCCTTGTCGCGGCGGACACGGGCTTTGGCTCCGACTTTGACCACACCGCTCTCGACCCGGCAGCCGCAGATTTTCGGACCTTTGCTCAATTCAAAAATCTGCAGAATACGGGCAGTGCCGAGTTGTTTTTCGCGTTTTTCCGGTTCAAGTTTTCCGGCGAGGGCATCGGTGATATCTTCCAGCAATTCGTAGATGATACTGTAAAGCCGGTAATCGACTTTGCGTTTTTTGATGTAATCCGTAACGCCGGGGTTGACTCTGACGTGGAAACCGACGATAATGGCATTGGTTGCCGCTGCGAGATCGACATCGCTTTCGTTGATCGGGCCGACGGCATTGGAAATAACTTCTGCCCGGATTTTTTCAGACGGGAGTTTTTCCAGACTCTGGGCGATGGCTTCACCGGAGCCGCGGACGTCGGCTTTGATAATGATATTGAGAGTGGAAACTCCACCGGCATTGAGCTGCGAAAAGAGATCTTCGGCACTGGTGACCCGGTTTGCTGCCAGAACTTTATCCCGTTTGACCGCCATACGTTCAGCGGCGATGGTACGGGCTTCTTTTTCATTGGCGGCAGTTTCCAGCAGGTCGCCGGCGGAAGGCACTCCGGAAAGTCCCACCACTTTGACTGGCACACTGGGACCGGCGGATTTGAGTCTTTCGCCTTTGTCGGAAATAAGCATACGGACTTTGCCGGAAAATTCACCGCAGATGACGACATCGCCGACGTGCAGAGTACCATCCTGTACCAGGATACTGGCGGTCGGGCCGAGGCCCTGTTCCAGCTGGGCTTCGATGACCGAACCGGTCGCCGGGCGTTTGGGATTGGCTTTGAGTTCCAGCATTTCCGCTTCCATAAGGATGCGTTCCAGCAGGGAATCGAGTCCTTCGCCGGTTTTGGCGGAAACTTTTACCGTACCGGTGTCGCCGCCCCAGTCTTCGCTGGTGAGGTTATTCTGCTGCATATTGAGCAGTACTTTATTGGGATCGGCATCGGGCAGGTCGATTTTGTTGATAGCCACGATGATCGGCACTTTGGCGGCGCGGGCGTGGTCGAGGGCTTCCACTGTCTGGGGTTTGAAACCTTCGGCGGCAGAAACGACAAGTACCACGATATCAGTCACATTTGCACCTCTGGCACGCATACTGGAAAAAGCCGCGTGTCCCGGAGTGTCGATAAAAGTGATCTGTTTGCCGTTGAACATTACAGTCGAAGCACCGATGTGCTGCGTAATGGCACCGGCTTCGCCGGCAGTTACTCTGGTGTGGCGTACAGCATCCTGCAAAGAGGTTTTGCCGTGGTCAACGTGACCCATAAAAGTTACCACCGGCGGGCGTTCGACCAGAAATTTGGGATCGTCGTCGAATTTGGGTTTTGCCGCAACGGGTGCGGCAGTATTTTCCTTGCCGCCATAAACCGCTTTGACGTTGTAAACGGCGCAGAGTTTTTTGATGTTGCCGTCAGAAATGACCTGATTGATACCGGCAAGTTCGCCGAGTTTGATCAATTCGGTGATAACTTCGTTGGGTTTTTTGCCTACGGCTTCGGCAAAATCTTTGACTGCCACAGGACGGGTGAGGTGGATCTCCCCGGAAATGCTTTCGGAGCTTTCCTGTGCGGCTTTCTTTTTCGGTTCGGCGACCGGTTTGCCGACAGAACGCTTGCCGGAATTGTTTTTGCGGGAAGACTTACTCAACGGCACATCATCTTCCACCTCGTAGAGTTCCTGCAGATAACTGTCAATAAGTTCAAGATCTTCGCCTTCGATAACGGTTTTTTCCGCTTCCGGGGTATCGATACCCTGATCGTTGAGTTCGCGGATGACATCCTTGGCGGAAACACCGTATTTACGGGCAAGTTCCATTACACTGCTTTTCATGTTTCACCTCCTCATTTCCATTGTCGCGTCAGTTTTCAGTCGTTGAATCTGGAAATGGCCTCTTTCACTTCGTCGATGTCGATGCCTTCAATGGCGAGCAGGGAATCCATATCAGCCAGTCTGAAACCGGCTTCGGTAACAAAGCCGTTGGCGACCAGCAGATTGGCGGTGGTTTCAGAAACACCGATAGCTTCTGCCAATACCTGTGCGGCTTTTTTCATTTTGTGTTCGAGGCTTTCGGCGGAATCGGCTTCTTCGGCATTTTTGATGGTGATATTCCAGCCGACCAGTTTGGCGGCGAGCCGGATATTCTGGGCTTTGCGTCCGAAAGCGAGTTTGGACTGTTCCTCATCCACATAAGCGATCAATTCGTGTTTTTCCTCATCGACGTCAATGCTCTGGACTTTGGCGGGGAGCAGGGCATTGGCGGCGAATTTGGTGATGTCGTCGCTGTAGGGGATGATGTCAATGCGTTCATTGTCGAGTTCTTCGGTGATGCGGCGGACTCTGGTGCCGCGGATACCGACGCAGGCTCCCACCGGATCGATTCTGGAATCTTCGCTGGAAACGGCGATTTTGGTGCGTTTGCCGGCTTCGCGGCTGATGGCATTGATTTTGACGATGCCGTCACGCATTTCGCTGACTTCGCGTTCAAAAAGTTTCACGACAAATTCGGGATTTGAGCGTGAAACGATCAAACTGGGGCCGACGGAATTGATATCGACTTTGACCAGCAGGGCATTGATACGGTCGCCGACATTGTACTGCTCATCGTGGACTTTATCTCTGCTGCTCATGATACCTTCGGAGCGCTGGAAATCGATAATGACATTACCGGCTTCAAAGCGGCGGACAGTACCGTTGATGATCTGTCCGACACGGTCGGCAAATTCTTCCTGAACATTTTCTTTTTCCGCCTTGCGGAGCTGCTGGGCGATGGTCTGTCTGGCGGTCTGGGCGGCGATACGTCCGAAATCAGCCGGAGTCACTTCCCATTCCACGATTTCCCCGATCTGGACATCGGGATAGATTTTAGCGGCTTCGGATTGCAAAATCTGATCTCCGTTGGGGGCAGTTTCCACAACTTCCAGTTTTGCCCATGCCTGGATTTTTCCGTTTTTGGGGTCGATTTTGACTTCGAGATCACTGGCGGGGGATATACTTTTGCGTGAAGCCGTGAGGATGGCTGTTTCCAAAGCTTTGATCAGACTGTCTCTGCTGATGCCGCGTTCCTGCTCGATGTACTCAAGAATGGTAATCAATTCGTTGCTCATACTTTTTCCTTTCTTATTAAAAACTCATTCGATCCTTATTTTCTACGGGGGCAAAAAACGAAAAAAGCGGGCAAAAAATCCCACTTTCTCACTCCGGATACCCTCCAAATTTCTTACCATTGAATAATATAACAGATATAACGGTATTTATCAAGCCGCAAATCAAATGTTTTTTGTTTTAGCCTCCCGTCTCCGGCGGAAAAAATTTTGTACCAGTTCTTTTGATTCATTGCTTTTGACATTTCCGGTCACTTCCGGATGCCACAATGCCCCCGGCATACCGGGGATGTCCACTGCGCCGCCGCAACCGCCGAAAGCCGGGTCGGGCAGTCCGTAAACGATCCGGCTGATCCGGCTGTTTACCAGCATTCCGGCACACATCGGGCAGGGTTCTTTGGTGACATAGATGGTGATCCCGGTCATCCGCCAGTCGTGCCGCAGATTTTCGATTTGTCTGACGACTTCAAATTCGGCGTGCCGGGAAACGGAATTTTCTTTTTCTACGAGATTATGGGCGCGGGCGATGATATTGCCATCCGGGTCTACTGCGACGGCTCCGATCGGGACTTCACCGGCTTCGGCGGCTTTTGCCGCCTCTGCCAATGCAATATCCATAAAAAAATCGTCGTTATGAGAGGTCATTTCTCGGTAATATCCACCCTGAAAACAAAGTTCATATAGGTGTGAAAAGTGATACGGACGAAGTTTTCTCCGTACTGGTAATTAAAAGTTATGTTACGGTTTTTGGCATTGATATTGTCAAAAATCGCATCTCCGTGATAGAAAATCTCGTTGATGGTTTTAGTTTCTCTGGTAAAAGTCAGATCGACTTCAGAAAGCAGTTCTTTGGCGGCATCGTATTTTTCTTTTGTGTTGCATCCGAGAGAAGGGTTTTGCAGTACGGCGATGATATCGGCACAAACCTGTTTGACTTCGAGATCTTCAGAGGGCAGCCTGCCGTCGCGGGAAATATCTGCGATCTGCCGCCGCTGGGTACTGGATTGGACTTTGCCTTTGGCATCAACCGACATGACTTTGTTTTCTTCGTAGGAAACAACTGAACACGCTCCGGCAAAAAAGATCGCAAAAGACAGTAAAAAAAGATGACCGAAAAATCTCATAACTCACACCCCGTTTTCTGACCGGTTTGCAAAGAAAATGGAGCGGGTGACCGGAGTCGAACCGGCGTCGCCAGCTTGGGAAGCTGGAGCATAACCGTTTTGCTACACCCGCACAAACCTGATGACTCACAATATAATGCCACAAATAGAGTTTTTCAAGCTGCTTTTCAGCGGTTTACAGTTTTTTGGATGCTGCGGATCGCCGAGTAATGGGAAATAAGAGCATCTACTCTGCTGATATCTTTGGGGTCAGTGAAAAGTTTTTTGGCTTCTTCCAATTCTTTCAGAGCCGGCACCAGACAGCCGCAGTATTCCAACACCTGGGCAAAGACGACTTTGGCAAGTGCTTTTTCCCGGGGCGAAGAATATTCAGGTATGGAAACGATCGCTTTGCCCAGCATATATATCCCCATCGGAGAAGCATCGCCGGGGGCCTGTTTCATTTCAAGCGAAGCAAAGTGGTTGAGGATAACGAAATTATTGGCGAAATTACGGGTTATTGCGGCGATCACCCGGGGGACAGCTTTCAGGTTCCCGTGTTTACGCAGGTATTGCAGTTTCAACTCATAAAGCTGCGGCACTTGCGGTTTGGCGGCAATGACTTTGTCGATCTCTTTTTTCACTTCATCGCTCTGCTTGAGGAATTTTTCCATCAGATTGAGTTTGAAAATAAGCAGATCCAGATCATCGGGGGAGCAGGCGAGTTCCACATTGACCAGTTTGAGAGCATTTTCAAAATCCTTGGTCTGCATAGCGTTTTGCAGTGCGCCGAAAAATTTTTCCCGTCTGGCGGCTCCGGCGAGATCATATTTTCCGCTGATGATTTGCGGCAGATAATTGGCAAGCGATGCTGTTTTGCCCCGCCACGCCAGTTTACCGCCTTTGGCGATGACAAAAACCTGCGGTACTTCATCATTGCCGCTGAAATATGCTGAAACATTTTTCAACTTGCTGTCGGCAGCCACCGGGCAGGGAAATTCCGGCAGCCGGAAAAAGGAACGCAGTTTGGCCTCGTCATCACAACCGATGGCGGCAAACACTGCCTTGCCCTGATATTCTTTGACTATTTTGGCAAAAGCGGCGATTTCCTGATTGCTGGCATAACCGATATTCCAGAAAAACAGCACCACCGGTTTCTTGCCGGAAACTTTTTGCACATCGACCGGCTGATCCTTGATCCAGGAGCAATCGGTCAGGGAGGGGGCGTTTTCCCCGATCGCGGCGGCAAAAAGATTGACAGCCGCAACACAGCACAACAGGAGTGAAATTTTTTTCATCATAAAGCGTTTTACCTTTTTCTGATTCGTTTCAAAGCGGCATATACCAGAGAAGAAGTCATTTTTTCCATCGAAATTCCTGCTTGCCGGGCAGATTTTGGTACCAGACTGGTAGCGGTACATCCCGGCAGGGAATTGCCTTCGAGAGCCATGGGGATGCCTTCCGGAGTGATGATGAAATCCACCCGCACCAGATCGTCGCATCCTGCGGCGTGATAAAATATGGTCGAAAGTTTTTTTGCATAGTCGATGATTTCCGGAGCGACAGATTCCGGCGGGCAGAAATATTGGGTGTGGCCGGATTTGTAAACATATTTGGCATCGTAGTCGTAGAAACCGTGCGGGCTGCGGATTTCTATGGCGTCGAGAGCTTTTCCCAGCAGGACAGGTACAGTTATTTCCACACCGCTGATGAATTCTTCGGCAAGGATCTCGCCTGAGATGGCGAATTCTTTGGCGAGTGCCGCCCGGAAGTCCTCTTTTTTGTCAACTTTGATAATGCCGACAGTCGAACCTTCCCACGGGGCTTTGAGTACGAGCGGAAATTTGAAGTTTTCCGGCAGAGTGGTTTTTTGCGGAGTCAGGATCGCCCATTTGGCTGTCGGGATGCCCAGCCGGTCAAAAAGTTTTTTGCTGGCGATTTTATCCATAACAAGCTCACTGGCTTTACTGCCGGAGCAGGTGAAGCAGATATTGTTCTGCTCCATAGCTTTCTGGATCCTGCCGTCCTCACCGAATCCGCCGTGGAGTACCGGATAAACGACATCGGCATCCCGCATTGCCCGGTTGACGGCACAGCGTTTGATATCTGACAAAGTTACATCCATTCCGGCGTTGGCAAGGGCTTTTGCCACGGCTGCGCCGCTGCGGAGAGAAACTTCCCGCTCGCTGGAAACTCCGCCGTAAAGCACCGTAACTTTGGGCGGGATGGCAGAAGCGGCGGCGGTTTTGGCACCTGCCGGGTTGAGCATGATGTTTTCCAGTTTGAGAAAGAATCCGGTTTTTTCCGCAACTGCTCTGCGTACAAGCGAAACGAGGGCAACGAAGTCGCTTTCTTTTGCTCCGGGATCGCAGATGATGAAATTGGCGTGGGCATCACTGATACTTACTTTGCCGATGCGGAAGTTTTTGAGACCGCAGCTGTCAATGAGCATCCCCGCCGGATCAAGATTGGAAACATTGCGGAATGTGCAGCCGGCATTGCGGCCGGCGGGTTCGCGGGTTTTGCGGCGTTGCAATTCGGCAGTGATAATGGATTTTTCAGTTTCGGCATCGGATCTTGTCAAGTGCAATTCTGCACAGGTGATGATGACGTCAGCCGGAATGGTGGAATAACGGTAATCCCATTCCGATTTGTCGCCGCAGACATTGTATTCTCTGCCGTCGGCGTGAAATCCGCGGACTCCGGCAACAAACTGACCGATGGAAGCACCACCGGCACCGGCATTCATTTTCAAAGCGCCGCCGATGGTTCCCGGGATCCCGCAAAGCGGTGAAAGTCCGCCGAGAGCATTTCTGGCGGCTTCCTGTACGGCGATGGGCAGTTTTGCCGCCGCGCCGCAGCAGAGGGAGTTCCCGTTTACGGAGATAGAGGAAAATTCATTGCCGCAAAGTTGTATCCCGACTCCTTTGAAAGGAGCATCCATACCGATGACATTGCTGCCTGCTCCGAAAACAAAGAATTTGATTTTTTCAGCGTGGATATATTGCAGGAAATTCTGCAAATCGGTCGTGGTCGATATTCTGGCGAGCAGGGGCAGGACTGTGCCGACCCCGGCAGTGGTGATGCGGGAATAAGGCACATCACGCAAAAATTCTATATTGCGAAACTTGTCACAGGCAGATATTTCCGGCAGAATCATTTTTTTCCGTAAACTTCATCTGGGTTGAAAACGGGGGGATACAGTTCGGTTTCTCTGCCGTCCTGCAATGCGGTGTAAAAACAACTGCGGTGCCCGGTATGACAAGCCGCCCCGCCGATTTGTTCGATTTTATAAACGAGCGAATCCCGGTCGCAATCGACGAGGATTTCTTTTACGATTTGAAAATTGCCGCTTTGCTCCCCTTTGCGCCAGAGTTTGCCCCGGCTGCGGGAAAAATAGACGGCTCTGCCGGTGGCAACGGTTTCGTCAAAAGCCTCTTGATCGGTGTAAGCGAGCATCAGGATTTCACCGCTTTGCCAGTCCTGGGCGATGACGGGGATCAGACCTCCGCATTTTTCAAAATCGATTTTCATAGTATTATTTGCCGTTACTTAAATGGTATCGCGTCCGCGGCGGCGCATAATGATTTCATTGTCTTTGCCCAGTACGATGACGTGGGGTTTGAGTTCGCGGGCTTCGTCTTCATCACAGAGAGAAAACGCCATAATGGTAACGATATCACCCACGCTGCCCAGTTTAGCTGCGGGGCCGTTGAGACAGAAATCTTTGGAACCGGGGACACCGGGGATGGCATAGGTTTCGAGCCGGGAACCGTTGTTGCGGTTGGCGACAAGTATTTTTTCATAAGGCAGGATATTGGCTTCGGCGAGCAATTCCGGGTCTATTTCCAAACTGCCTTCGTAATCAACGATACATCTGGTGATGGTTGCGGTATGGATTTTGCCGCTCAACATGATTCTTTTCATAAAATACAAACCTGTGTTGCGATAAATTATAGTATAAGCAAAACTGCTGGGGATAATATAGTGTGGTATCAGCCATTTTGCAAAGTCTGAAACTCCTGAAAATGCAAAAAAAAGCAGGTAAAAATTAAAAGCGGGCAAAAAAAGAGATAATTTTTGCAAAATTTTCTTGACAATATCTTTTTGCGGGCATATATTATGAAACACGACAGAAGTGTGCGAGTGTAGCTCAGTTGGTAGAGCATCACGTTGCCAACGTGATTGTCGCCGGTTCGATCCCGGTCACTCGCTCCATTTTTTGTTCTTATTTCAGTGTGCGAGTGTAGCTCAGTTGGTAGAGCATCACGTTGCCAACGTGATTGTCGCCGGTTCGATCCCGGTCACTCGCTCCATTTTTTATAACCGCCCGTATAAAAATGAAAAACGCTGTATTTTTTTGTTTTTTCCTTTTTCTTTTACTGTCTGCCGGAGGGTGTTTCTTCGGGGGGACTGCCTCTGTACCGGCGGAAGTCAAAGTTACCGCTGCCGACAAAATCCGCGATGGATTGGGTGTGATCGATCTGGTTGATGGTCTTGCCCGCTGTAATTTTACTGTAAATGGTAAGAAATGCTGGGTCATTGTACCGGAAAATCCGAGACAGAATGCCATCTGGTGCTGGTATATGGCGCAGGAAAAAGCGATCAACGCTATGACTGCACAGAAAATGCTGTTGGAAAACGGTGTTTATTGTGCATTTATTGATTCGGATAATGAAGCGGATATGCTGATTTTTTATGAGAAGCTGGTTTCGCTCGGGTTGAATCCCAAGGTTTCATTGGCAGGGATCGCTGCCGGTGCTGAAACGGCTTACCGCTTTGCCGGAAAAAATCCGGAAAAGGTCAAATTGCTTTACGGAGATTCGCCTTCCTGCCGTGAAGCGGATGCAGTCACGCTCAAAACGATGTCTGATGCTGGAATTGCGATTTTGCATATTGCCGGTACGGCAGACACAATTTTTCCTATGTCAGAAAACAGTGACCGGGTGGAAATCGCCTACCGCAATCTGGGTGGAGTATTTGAGGTGATCCGTAAGCACGGCAGGGGTCATCGTCCATTCGGCTTGCCCTACGCCGAAGCAACAGTCCGCTTCTTTTTGCAGTACAATAAGTGAATTATCTATTCCTACGGGTTTTCACTTCCGTATTTGTCCAGTGCGTAAAAGTGTTATGAAAACTGCGCAAAAGATGCAAAAACAGCTTGTAAATGGTCAAAACTTGTTGTAATATATGACAAGTGACTTTTTGGCAGTTCGTGTAATAATTTTTGATTTTTTACGGAGATTTCTGGGAGGTTAGATGAAAAAGTTTTTGCTTTTGTGTCTGATGTTGGTTTCATTTTTGCTGTCGGCGGCAAATTTTTATGTGGATTGTTGCAAAATGCCGTTCCCGGGGGATTGGCGTGTTTTCAACAAAGCCTTTCTGGCGGCACAGAAAAAAGGTTCGGTTGCTTCTGGAGAATACACGATCCCAGAAAGCGGCAGGTATTATATCTGGCTGGAAAATTTTAGTTTCGGCGGTAATTGGCGTAAAATTTCTATTGCTATAAATGGTAGGAATGCCGGTAAGGCCGGTGATGAAAAATCCAGTACGCTTGAACGATATCCGGCAATTTTGTGGAGCAGGCTTCCGGTTGTTATGAAATTGGATGCTGGCAAAGTTGAAATCCGTGTCAAAGCCGAAAGCGCCAATTCCCGCGTGGGGAAAATACTATTTACCACTGACGCAAAATTTATTCCAAACAAACACAAAGAACTGTCTGAAAACTTTGCCGCCGAATTGGTGAGTGATTCTAAGTCTGATTTTGAAAGTGTTGTTGATTTCAAGGTTTCCCTCAATAAATCCATGGTGAGTTACCAGCTTGACGAACCGATAGTTTTTACTATTGATCCACAGTGCGGTGGCAAGACGGTGGGCAAAGGTTTTATTAGTTACACGTTAAGTGCTGATTACGGCAAAATAGAGAGAAAAACTGTTAAATGTGCCGGCAAACCGGTGGTGATTGTGACTTCGATGAGCCGACCTGGATTTGTCAGATTGCAGGCTGAACTGCTGGATAGTAAAATGCGTCCGGTGGTGACTCTTGATGAAAACGGCAAGGCCAGAAGACCGGTTTTCAACGGCGGGGCTGGAGTGGCGATAGATCGCATACCGAGTTTACCGGAGCCGTCTGATTTTGATGCATTCTGGGCTAGACACAAGGCGCGCCTGAATGATGTACCGTTGAAACCTGAAATAACTTCCAGAGGAAGTGTGCAGGACGGGAAATACAACTGCTTTTCTGTGAGTGTGCCTTGTCCGGGACCTTCATACAAAGGCGAAGCACCCCGCCCTCTGACGGGAATATATTCGATGCCGACAGGTGCGGCTCCAAAAAGTTTGAAAGCTCGTCTGGTATTACCCGGTTATGGATCGAGGGGTGGAGAAAAAAAACAGATGCGCGGCAAGCCGGGATATATTTATATGGCAATAAATGCTCATGGCATGGAAATCGGCAGGGATAAAAAATATTATGATGACTTTTCCGCGAGCCGCAGTCATTATGCTTTTTTTGACGGTGCGGATGTGGAAAACTGCTATTTCAACGGTATGGTGTTACGGATGTTGCGCGCGTTGGAATTTCTGCGCAGTCTGCCGGAGTGGAATGGCAGGGATCTGGAAGTTTTTGGCGCCAGTCAGGGAGGATTGCAAGCTCTTTGGGCGGCGGGACTTGATCCGCAGGTGACTTTGTGTATAGCGCGTATTCCGTGGGCTTGCAATATGGGTGAAACAACTTTAGGACTTATGGGCAGGGATCATGCAAAGCTACGTTATGATAAGGGGCGTGAATACTATGATCCGGTGAATTTTGCAAAACGGATAAAATGTCCGGTGAATATCAGTCGTGCTGGGATGGGTGATTACCACTGCCCGCCTAGTGGAATAGCGCGGGTATACTATAATTTGAATTGTCCGAAAGAAATTACCTGGGTACAGGATTCAGATCATTCAGAGAAATTTTCTCCGGAAAACGACAAAGTACGCTACATCAATGATAAAATAGAAGAGTGACAGTAGCAAAAAACTGTGGATGATTGCCGGTACTAGTCGCAGCTGAGTTTTCCACTAATGGGTTTATGTTATACATTGATTGGGATTCAGAGTTTCTGGAGGACACTCGCAACATTTTTCGGTATCGAATCAAGTTACAGAAATTCAGTTTGTTACTTGTTGGATAGCGTTACAACCTGGGGCCGCATATCATCAGATATTGTGGCTCGGGGGATTGCCAAAATTTTTTCTTTTGTTTGCAAAACTGCACTACTCTCAAACGTCCCTTTATGTCTGGCAATGGCGGCGGTGGTTTGAGACCCCTATAAAACTGCACTACTCTCAAACACAAGATTAAAAAAGAAAAGGAGCGTAGATGTTTGAGACCCCTATAAAACTGCACTACTCTCAAACAGTTTGAGATTCCGAAAAAAGGAATTCTGCGTTTGAGACCCCTATAAAACTGCACTACTCTCAAACCGCAACGAAGCAAAAAGAAAAAATTCCGAAGTTTGAGACCCCTATAAAACTGCACTACTCTCAAACGGAGCAAACACGGCACGAATTGATATGAAGGTTTGAGACCCCTATAAAACTGCACTACTCTCAAACGGACATAGAAAACATTACTTGTTGATACTTGTTTGAGACCCCTATAAAACTGCACTACTCTCAAACGAACTCATCAAAAATATACGATATTCTTCTGTTTGAGACCCCTATAAAACTGCACTACTCTCAAACTCAAATTATTGATTAGAGAAAACAGTTTTATAAGAAAAAAGGCATAGGACACCTTTTGATTGACCCCTGATAAAATATATTTCAGGTTTGAGAGAAATTCAAATGATTTGTTCAAAATTCGCATAGGTCAGCATCAATAATGGTTCGTTTTTCCTGTGGGAGCAAATCGTATTCGCTATTATCTATCAGCATAATATTATATTCGTGCTGACAACAGGTGGCAGTGAATTTTTTCATAGTATCATTATTCAACAGAGAGCGGAGATTGACAAAAACGAAAACAGAGGCGAAACCATTTGCTTTTGTCAGATCCATATAAGTCAGTATTTTTTCTGCCAGTGGCAAATCATCATCTTTCAAACATATCCCTGTTGATTTTAAAATTCCGGAAATTGACAGTTTGGGAAACTCCAACTCGAAATCATTTTGAAATGCCAAATCAAGCATGAAATTTTCAATATTGCTTAATAATTTTTGACATCTCTCAAAATTTTCTGGAGCAATCGCATCTTTTTCCAATTTTGCTGTGATTTTTGAGAGCAGATTTTTGCGATTGATTTCAAAAGGGAAAAAGTCGGTCAATAATTCAAGATTTCCCGGTATTGCAATCGGAATGTCATTATCTGATAAAACGGCATCGCCGCTGTCTCCATTGCACTGACGGCAGAGGTCATCAGTGAAACGATAAAAAAGATTGGGATTTTCTATGATTGCAGATGGGAAATGGCCGTCGTCAAAATTAAAAACGGTGTCTATTTCCGGATAGGCAAGTTTCATATTATTACCAGGCTTTTATCTGTTGTAACTATATCACTTCGGGATTCACCAATAATAAAAGAAATATTGGCAAACTGCTTCTCTGTTACGATCATTGCGCAAATCATTCCAGCCGGTGGCTTAAAACTTTCTATTTTTGCAACCGTACTTTTTGCCATTGCTTCATTTATGACCATACGGCAATAGACTGATTCCTGCAGCATAAAAAAACCGTTAGTAATCAAATTTTTACGAAATTTACGGTAGTTTCGCCGATTTTCACTGGTCGTCGTCGGCAGATCAAAAAATATTATCAGTCTCATAAAACGATAGTTTATTTTCATTTGATATTACAAAACTTTACAGCGGTTAAATTTTGGGTCATAATTGCTTTAAACACACTGCGTACATAGAGCATAATACAATCATCCAACCGGCGGTTTTCCCCATTGATGCAAAAAGGCTGATTAAAAATTTCCAGTACCTTGTGTTTTTCTGCTGAGCCGAATTCATAAAAATTGCAAGCATCTATCCAGCGGTCAATAAATACCCGGAATGGTTCCATAAGATCACAACTGAGATTGAATTGATTAAATGTATTGTGGTGAGCGATCCCAAGCAGAGTGGAAAATCCACAGGCAACGATTTCACGGTTGAATGCCGATAAGATCAAAGAATAACCGTAATTCAAAGCTGAGTCAACGGTCATTCCGTTTCCCCGCTTGAAATCATTGCCGAAAATCGCATTGAAATAGACTTTGGCCGCGTGTCCTTCCCGATTGCTTGTATCTCCCGGCAGAATATCCGGGATATACGAATTCAGCAATACATATTCTTTTACCTTGCCTTTATCCAGCAAAAAGAGAGATTGATTGCGTATCTTTTCTGCAATTATCTTTACCCAGAGGGTTTGACAGAATTCCTTGTCCCATTGAATTTGTTCCTGCAATTTACCGGAACATTCACCATGTCCGTAGCAGGGGAGCAATTCTGAACATGGTGAATGTTTTTCATCACAGAAAATTACTTTGATTTTCCGTTTGACCAATTCGACAAGCAAACAGCCAGTGATACTGCATGCGGGATTTTCCACCATAAGAGTGTTGATTTCATCGAGAAACACTCTGATTGTCTCATTATCTTTGCGGATAACGAGATACCCCATACGGGAATCCAGTTTACTGCGTTTTTCGATGACAACGGTCCGGAAACTCATTGCTTATATCAAATCAAGAAGATTTATACTCTTGGTTTCATGCAGACCGCTTGCATCAGAGTAAACAATATGTGCAACAGTGAAATATTTTTTCCAATTTGACAAATTGCTGCTTAATGTTGTTACCGCGGATTTACCCTTGCCTCCAATTCCGGTCAAGTCAACTCCGGCATTACTTGCTCTGCCGAATAAATTGATCATTCCCAGTAATAGTTTTGCCTGTTCTTCCGGTTGCAATGTTATGAACTTGTCCCGTCCGTCAACGAGGCATTTCAGCGGTGAAGAAGGACGTTTTGCAAATAGACCCTTTTCCAGTTTCGTTTGCAAAATATCGTACAGGATCAAATTTTGCTCTACAGAAAATTTATCATATTCCAGATTATATATAAGTCTGGAATTAGCTTTTTTCTTTTCGCAAAAAGATTCCAGCCGTTTTACATATATTTCCCAACTGCTGTCTAACAGCAATGGAGAGTTGATGCTGATAATTAATTGTGAACCACCTCCGCTTTTACCATTGAGTAAAAATCGTAAACCATTATCTACCTCAAAAACAGTTTGCACCTTTATTGGCTTGATCCCGAGAGGAAAGTGTACATAAATTTCTTTTGATCCGGTTGGGTCAACGAAGCTTTTTACATAGTTTACTGCAAAATCAGTATTTTTGAGAAATTTATCAGCCACCAGTAAATCAACAGGAACTAAAGACAATTCCTTTTTTGTCGATTTTTTTGTTTTTTCTTCGGTCAACGCAAAGACAAAAAATGTCGCGGCAGATTTGTTATAGCCGCCATATATCTCTGTCGGTTTGTCCTTTTTGAGGGGGACCAAACCGGCTTTGGCTGAAATTGGGTTTTGATCAAACAGACCTCCGTGCTGACAAAATGCATAATTTGTCAGATGTATGAAATTCTGTTTAAGTGTTTTTGGTATAACGCTGTATTCTTTTTGCCAGATAACAGTATCTTTGCCGTTTCTTTTTACCATATCAGAAAAGACAGTGTGTGTGTTGACACTGTAATGGTTGTCATGGTTATCATTGAACCAGTTTAAAGTAAAACGGTTATGATAAACATTGCCGACAACGACATTCAAATAGGCATCTTTGGCGTGGTGCAAATCGTTGACAGTTCTTGATTTTGTCAAGTTGAACTCATGACGGAAGTCGGAAACAAGTCCCGCTTTAACATAAACGACTTCACTGTCTGGATAGCGTTCTTTGAGTAATTCAGTAATGGCTTTCGTTGATTGTCTTGTTTCTACCAATTGCCGGTTTATGAACCCCCATTTTTCATCTTTTGAAAACGGTGTACTGCGGGTCAGGCGGTGAAATTTTTCGGGAGTGATCAAACCTTTATGTAATAATCCTTCCCAAAAAGGAGTCATCTTCTGGCGTATCTTTGCATCCACAGGGTATGAATCGCTCTTGCTTCCGTTGTCCTTGCTGTTGACCAGTACAATGTTGTTGACAATACTGTCGTCTTTTACTTTGGATTGCGGGTAGATATGTTCTTTGTTGCAACTGGATAAATCCGTTATGTTTTCCCCAGTATACATATCTTTGCCCAACTGCATAAAGTAAAGATACAGGACATCTCTCTGCAACGCAGACTCATCATATTTTCCCAGTTCGGCCTGTAATTTCCTGGTGTCGTCGTTCGCAATTTGGCGATACAAATCTTGCAGTTTTTTCAAACGGGATTCCGTCCGTTGTCCTTTCTTACTGTTATCAACATCCCGTGCCATTTCTACAAAAATTTTCTTTGGAGCGCCGCCGATTGTTCGGGTTATTTCATCCAAAATGGTCAGTGTGCGGATAATAGGACGCTTGACAGCATTTGATACATACATATCATCAAGGCGTTCTGCGAGAGAGAAAGTTTTACCGGAGTAGTATTCTTTTCTGGCTTTTTTTATCATCTTTGCGAACAGATAATTATCGCTCATAAGTTGTTGCAGATTAAGATTGTATTCCCACATCATATTGATAATGGATAGCCTGTCTCCCGCATTTTTGTCATATTGGTAAGGTTCTGTCAGGAATTTTTTCGATAATCTGCCAAACCCTTGGAGCTTTTGAGATGAAATCCACTTGATATCTTCGGCATCAAGATTTGAAAACGTCTTTAAATAGGAGCAGAACCTTTTTTTATCTTCCGTAAATGAACGCTGATTAATGATTTCCTCGGCGTCGTTTTCTGTAAGTTTTTTCTCATTAATTAAATGTCTAAATATTTTCCAGCTGCTTAATGATGCAGTGATCGTGTCATCTATCCCGCTTATGCTGTCTTGGTTTATCCCGCTGTAAAAGCCATTGGATATCAGGAATGAAACAATATTTTTTTTACTGATTTTGCTGTATTTGAAAAACAATTCATTATATATTCTCTGTTTACAGTCAACAGAGATAGGCTGACCATTGACACGAATGGCGTTAATTATATTCAGCACTTCAAATTTTTGATACAGGAGTGAGTTTTTGGGTAATACGGGTGCATCAGGCCAATATGTACATTTATTGGTCATTCTGCTGATGAATGCTTCTTCGCTGGCATCTAAATCGACTTTTTGTTCAAAATTCCATGGGAAAATTTTGCCGTCTGCTTTTCGTTTTATCCATGCGAAATTGCTGTGTGAATTAAGCGGGCCTACAAAATATGGTATGCGAAATTCCATTATCGAGAGAATTTTATCCTTCGCCGTCAGTCCATCAGAATCTTGTTCAAGCAAAAAAGGCAGATAAGTTGAGGTTTGCATCAGCAAATTATTCAACTCATTCCAATACAATTGATAAGGAATCGTACGGTTGTCGGTTGTGACTTGTTTGGGCAGAAATTTCTTTAACTTGATATCGTTTTCAATCTGTTCGATGATATTTTTATCAGCGATAAATTCAGGTAGGCAAACCTCATCCTCTGTTACTTTTGTAAGTATGGCATTAAGTTTACTTTGAATCAGTTTGTAGAATTTATCCAAGTCAAATTTATCTTTTTTCAATTTGCCGCAGTAAGTCGCATAATTATCGCTGTTGGCATCGCGGAAAATTTCCCGGTAATCCTGATTTGATAAGTGTTTTTTGACAAGATATTTCAGATTTTTCAAATCTGATTTATGTTTTTCGTATATTGCGACTTTTGAACTTGACAAATTTTTGCCATCCCCGATAATATCAGCAAGAACAGACCAATCAAAAATTTTTTTCATTGCAAGAAGCAGTGACGCATCATCTTCACTCAATGCCGAAAGCATTTCTGCTGTTTTATCATCGTCATAATCCAAAGAGAGCTTGCTGTCTTCATATTTTGCTGCAGGAAATAGTTTTGAACATTTTATTTCCAATCCGCATAACAATTTCAAAAATTCACTTTCGTCGAACCATTGCTCATCATTATCGCTACTGGCATTTTTTTTCTTTACTTGCAGGAGTTCAAGCAATTGTTTATGTCTATCACTTCTGGATGCAGGAGATTTGAGAATTTCTCCAATGCTTTGATTGTCAATATTCAAATGTTTCCACGATAAATTATAATTGTGGGCTTCTATAAAACTGGTCAATTCGCTGTAAACCGATGAGAAATCAGTGATTTCATCGATTTTTTCTTTGGAAACAGTGCTGAAAAAATGTCCGCGGTGTGCCAATAACCAGGCACAAGCAAGATATACCAGGCGGATGTCGTGAATTTTTTCTGAATCAATCAAGTCCGCTATTAAATGGTGTATTGTCGGATATTCTCTGTAAAAATCTTTGTCAGTATAGTTGTTGTCAGAAAAAATAGCATATGGCAATTGGTCTGGGGTTTTTGTAAGTGAACTTGCATCGATCCTTTGGAAAAAGATGGGATCAATTTTTGCTATTTCAGCGGCAAATAATTCCCGCAGAAGTTGGATGCGCTGTTGGCGTCTGTCAAGCCGTCGGCGGGCCGCCCGAAAGGTTCGGCGTTCTGCCGCAAGTTTTGCTGTTTCGAAAAGATGGACACCCAAAACAGGGTGAGACTGATACTTGAGAGGATTATAGTTTGTATCTGTTGCGGCATAGCCGATTGAATTTGTTCCTATGTCCAAGCCAACAAAATAATCAACTTTTTTTGAGTTTTGCATTTGAATTTTCCTTTTTTTATGATATTTTAAACTTATGTAGTCTGTGGCCCCTATAAAACTGCACTACGAGTTCAAATAAAAATTTATTCAAATCGTTGGCTTCGGCCAAATGCCCATTGGGGCAACTTCTAATGACTTTGCTTGCAGCAGGGTCTTTTTTTTGTATTCATACCATTACTCACTTTTGTCAAAATAGCATACCGGAGTAATTTTTTCAAACGTTGATTTTCTCTTTTATTGCAAAGATTGCTTTTTTGCTCTGGTGTATTGCGAAGCGGAGTCCAATAACAATCGCCGCGGCGATCAGGACGAAACCTGCAAATATGTACCACAGGATTTTCAGCACTAAGGCAACAGAAAGTACTATGATTGCCAGAGCAATGCCCGCTATTAACACCCAAAGCACTGTTTCTACCATTTTTTGATTCCGTTTTTGAGATTTGTGTGATTTGATATATCCATTAATCAGGCGTTGTTGTTTTATCGTATAATTCCCTTGTAGCAAATCAGCAGCAGAAGCGGGAAAAGCAACAAATAAGGACAATGTACCACCATTACAATAAATAAAATCAGCAATATGAGTTTCATTTTGATTTCTCCGCTCTGGGCAAAATTCAAAAATCAATAATTTGATTTCGAGGTAAGTATACTTCCAGCAAGTGGACATCTATCGTCCACTTGGATTTTTCGGGTATGATTTTTTGAAATTTTCTCAAAAAAGTTGAAAAAACCTGAAAAAGTCTTAAAAGTGATTTGACAGTAGTAAAAAGCGATGATATATTAAGTGATGTCGAAAGACGAGAGTGGCAGGATAGCTCAGTCGGTAGAGCAGGGGACTGAAAATCCCCGTGTCCCCAGTTCGATTCTGGGTCCGGCCACCATTTTTGTTTTAACTCGTTGATACACAACGACTTATGTATAGAAAACACCCGAAAAACTCGGGTGTTTTTTCGTTTTAAATTCTCCGTTTGGAGAATCCGGAGAACGGCAGATCGCCATAAAGCAGCCGAAATTCTCCGTTTTGCCTTTTCCGGGGACACCGCGTTTATGCTCAAAAACGGCTGATTTTTCGCTTTTCAAGTGGAGAAAAAATAAATCCCCGACCATTTTTCTCTGAATCAAAACTCTCCGATCCTTGTGTCCCCGACTATTCTATTTAAACACTTTTGTTTTGAATCAGCCATAAATCGTGACCATTTCTCGCCCAATCAAAACTCCAACCATTTTCAAAAACATAAAACCAGTGACACCGCAATTGATGAAAAAGTTATGGTTTTTCATAATGTTTGATTGAAATCGTTGGAAACGGATATATATTAAGCTATCAACAAGTGGTGACAACACTAAAAATTCAGCAGGAGCAAAAAATGAACAGCTATTCCTCTATTGGAACAAGGCTTGCGGATTTACGCCGTGAAGCCAATTTGACGGTTTCTGATCTCGCAAGCAGAGCAGGAATTAAAGACGTAACACTGCAGAATCTGGAATCAGGGAAATTCTGCAAACCGGAACTGGTAGATGCCGTATTAAATGTTCTGGGATATGAAATAACATTCTCGCCCGCTGCAAAAAATACTAAAATCACACGTATTTCTGACAACCTTATGCCGTTTTTTAAATCAGGTTGTACTGATACGGAAATTGCTGCCTTATCGCATTATTTGCAATCTGCGGAATCGGAATATGCCGACTTTTATAAAAAAGGCTGCGAAAAACTGTCTTGTAATCAAAACAGTCTCTTCCCGGCAGATATAAAAAAACAAATCAGGGAAGATTTGAGTGCAATCCCGTTTCCAGCTCCGGAGAAAGCATCGTTTTCGTTTATTGATCTTTTTGCCGGGGTCGGAGGATTCCGGTTGGCAATGCAATCCGTTGGTGGCAAATGCGTATTTTCGTCAGAATGGGATAGAGCTGCCCAGCGTACATATTACGATAACTACGGGGATTATCCTTTTGGTGATATTACCAAAAGAGAAGTCAAAGATTTTATTCCGGAAAAAATAGATGTCCTCTGCGGAGGATTTCCATGTCAACCGTTTTCTCTGGCAGGGAAAAAGCAGGGTTTTCTGAATGAAACCCAGGGAACTTTGTTTTTTGATATTCTGCAAATCATACAGGAACGGAAACCGAAAGTTATTTTTCTCGAAAATGTCCGGAATCTTGTAGGACATGATGAAGGGAAAACATTTTCAGTAATTCAGAATGCAATTCGTGCAGAAGGATATTCATTTCAGTATCAAATCATTGATGCCAGTCCGTTAGTACCCCAGAAACGTGTTCGTTGCTATATGGTTTGTGTAAGGGATAACAAACCGTTCTCATTTCCTGAAATAAGCGGTCCTGAAATCCCGTTATCTACTGCTCTTGAACAGGACGTTCCAGATTCATACACAATATCTGACAATATGTGGGCAGGTCATCAAAAGAGAACAGAGCGGAATCTTGCGCGGGGAACTGGTTTTACAGCACATACTGCTGACATAACGAAACCTGCTCATACTCTTGTTGCAAGATATTATAAAGACGGAAAAGAATGCCTTATTCCGCAGGATGGCAAAAATCCCAGAATGCTTACGCCGAGAGAGTGCGCAAGATTGCAGGGATTTCCTGAAGAATTTATCCTTCCGGAATCCAAAACAGTTGCATATAAACAGATGGGCAATTCTGTGGCAGTACCTGTTTTGAAAAAAATTGCTGAATGTATTGTTAAACAACTCTTGTAAGGAGAAAATATATGCAATTCGGTATTGTTCAACAGGAAAAGTTTAACGCCAAAGATGGTTCGTATTCTCTCGTTACACCCAGAGAACTTGTCGATTCACAGATTACAGCTACAGATGCAGAATCTGCACTTTTGAGAAATTATTTTCTTATGCGTGGAGAGAGCATCCATGTCGGCAACGTAAAATCAAGCAATGGAGCTGCAGCTAAAGAATTTAAGTTGTTTCCGTCCGGACAGACAATAAAGTTGAATCTTGTTTATCCCAAACCTGAAAAAAGTGAATTACGCCTGTATATATCCAAAGGGGCTGGCTTTTTCCCGAACGAAGGCGATGTCTGGTTTCTCTTTGTCCGCCGTGATGATGAATCATTATGGTTGGGCGCAATGCCTGAAAAAGAATGGCGCCGTTTGAACTCTATTGGTAAAATTGATGATGAAGAAACATTGATTGATGAAAATATTGATGATATTGACGCGCAAATTTTAGCCGGTCAGAGTCAGGGCAACAATATTGTTCCGGAAGAGCGGACTGCGGTTACAACAGATAGCCACAGAGATGTTATTGTCAGACGGCGTGAAATTGCAGTGTTAAGAATGCAGCAAAGCCGTTACAAATGCGAGTTTGATATGTCTCATTCGCTTTTTATTGCCAAAGCAACTGGATGCCCTTATCTGGAAGCACATCATATTATTCCTATCCGTTTTCAAAAGCAGTTACATGGTTTGAAACTTGACTCTCTTAATAATCTGTGCTGTTTGTGTCCAGCGTGTCATAGGGCAATTCATCATGCAGAAGATAATCTTGTAAAATCTATTCTCAACCGTGTGGCTGAAAAAAGAGATATTACCAAAAATTTCGGTTTATCAACGGAAGATCTTTATAGATTATACGCAGTTGAAGATATCGTCCGTCAATAAACTGGGATTTTATGGATCATCTTACTCCGGAAAAGCGCAGCTGGAATATGAGTCGTATTAAATCGAAAGATACGACTCCGGAACGTATCGTACGTTCATTTCTCCATCGCAACGGTTTCCGGTTCAGGCTCCATGTCAAAGACCTTCCCGGAAAGCCGGATATTGTTCTGCCGAAATATAAAACCGTGATAGAAGTTCGCGGTTGCTTTTGGCATAGGCATAAAGGTTGTAAAATAGCCACTGATCCATCAACAAATGCAGAATTCTGGCAAAAGAAATTTGCAGAAAATGTGGCTCGTGATCAGCGGACAGAAAAAGAGTTGAAAGCTCTCGGGTGGAATGTCATTATTCTTTGGGAATGTGAAGTAGAAAATAAAACATTTCAAGATTTATTGCCTGATAAAATAAAAAATGGAGCTACTGATGCTTAATTATCAATTTTTTCCAAAAACGAAGCTAATACCTGAACATTTAAGACAAGTTATCAACCATCACCATATGATATGAAGTAAGATTATGAACAAATATCCCAAAAATTCTCCTCCTGAAGAGAAAGCTCTTGATGCTTTGCGTCGTCTTTCAGATGTAAAGCTAATTTCTGTTGCATATGATAACGACAGTGATTCTTTCGAGCAAGCCTTGGCAAAATTAGTATTAGAAGAAAGACAGCATAAGGCAAATTGGCGGGAGCAGTTGCGGTTTGCCTGCATATCTTCTGCCATAGGTTTTATTACTGGAACATTAACCACTTTGGTATGTCACTACATATTAGATAAATAATATATCGCTGTGTCCCTGATATTATTTTCTGATAAATGGAGACCATTTTTGCTTGTTTCAAAACACTATTTTTGAGCCAAATCCCCGTGTCCCCGTGCGAATGTTTGGTAATCAAAGAGTTACAAAAACGGAGAATAAGTTTTGATTCGCATAAATATGCTCCACCATTTCTATAAATTTCCGCCCAAGGGTGTGTCCCTTGGGTGCATTTTATAACGAATGGTGGCAAAAGAGAATCGAAATGGGGACACGGCAATCCCAATTGGTTTCTTACAAAATCGCATTCTCTTTGATGCACTGGGCATAGTATTTTGCGCTCCACTTGGGGATGCGCTGTTGCGTCGCGTAATTGACATAAACCATGCCGAAACGGGGCGTGAAGCCCTGCGCCCACTCAAAATTGTCAAGCAAACTCCACTGGAAATAGCCTTTTACGGGGATCTTTTCCGCCGTCGCGCGCTGCAGATTGCGCAAGTAGTTGCGTAGATACTCGATGCGCCCCGAGTCGTAGATTTCGTTGCTCGGACTCAATACGTCGGCGGCGGAACAGCCGTTTTCAGTGACATAAGTCGTCTTGCCCCACAATTCGTGAATGAATTTCGCGCTGTAGTAGATCGACGTCGGCACAAAACGGAGCCACGTAAGATCCATATAGGGGTGATCCGCCGCACCCGAAAACATTTTAAAGCCATGCGGCGAATCGGAATCGGCGGTGCAATAATTGCCCTTATAGACGTTGAAGCCGGTGAAGTCGGTTGGCGTCGCAATGATCTTCATTTCCTCGTCGGTGAAATGCGGCGCATCCGCACCGGCCTTTTCGAGAAATTCGTCGATGTAACGCCCTTCCTCGATCGCCGTGTGACAGCAACCGTTGTTGATGCGCATTGCCCGCCGCGCGGCGTCGATGTTTTCCTTTGTCTCAAACAGCGGCACCACGATATCGGGGTTGTTGGCGATGCCGATCTCTGCGTGCGGCGCGGCGGCGCGGAGCGCCTGCGCGACATAGCCATGCGCGAGATTGCCGTGGTGGATCGTCTGATGAATTTCCTGAAGCGGCAATTTCAAGCCGGGCGCCATGCCGCTGCCGTTGTGGCCGGCGGCGGTGAACATATAGATCTCGTTGACGGTAAAGTAGTGTTTGACCTTGCCGCTGAAAGCCGTTGCCATAAAAGCGGCGAAATCGCCGAGTTTCTGGCTCGTTTCCTTCGTCCGCCAGCCGCCTTTTTCCTCGAGATACTGTGGCAAGTCCCAATGGAAAATGGTGACATAAGGCTCAATGCCCGCTTCCAAGAGCGCATCGACGAGCTTTTGATAATAGGCCAAGCCTTTTTCGTTGACCACGCCTTCGCGAGGGAAAACGCGCGCCCAGCTCAATGAGAAGCGGTAGGCTTTGATGCCGAGAGTTTTCATCAGGGCGACGTCTTCGCGGTAGCGGTGATACTGGTCGCAACCTACCGTCGGGATGTCATCGCGTTTGATCCGCCCGGGCTGGCGGCAGAAGTGGAGCCAGTTGGATTCCCCCGCGCCGTCGCACTCCAAACCGCCCTCGACCTGAAACGACGCGGTCGCCGCGCCCCAGACAAACTCTTTCGGCATTTCGTAAGTCATCATAGAAAGTCCTTTTTTAGTGTTAAGCTCTGTGATTTCAGGCAGATCTTGTTACTTTACATCAAAATATTATCCAAGTTGCCTGCTTTAATATAATCTAATTCCGCGTTTTTATCGCTTAAGTTCAAGAAGTTGCTTTATTTATATTTCAGCAGCAGGTCGAGCATTTTGCGGTCGAGTTTGTGGCCGTGGAAATTTTCATACTCGACATCTTTGCGATCGCTGTCCAAAATTCCGAATGCCCCCCGTAGTTGCCACAGTGCCCAGCCGAAACCGGCCTCTTTCCAGTTATAAAGGCAATCTTCCATCCACGCGAGCACGATCTCGTGCGGAGTTTGATTGTAGCAACCGAATTCGCCGACAAAAACTCCAACGTGGCGCTTCGCTTCCAGCCAGGGCTCAATGTAATTTTGCCAATGCCAATCGCGACCGTTGTATTTGACGAGCCATGCCCCGTTTTTGAAGTTGAGCGGGAGATTTTTTGAGCGATATTCACTCTGTACGATCAACAATTTTTCTTTTTCATTTTCCGGTGTGATGCCGAATTCCAGGACATTACAAAAATCGCCTTTCGACGCTTTGATGATCAACTCTTTGGCATTTGCCGGCAGGTCGAATTCAAAACTCTTGTTGTAGTAATTTTGGTATATACCGGCATCAGGGATATAATTTGCCTTTTCCCATTCGCCTTCGCCCGAACCGGGGGTGAATTCCTTTTGCCAAACTTCTTTGCCGTCGAGAATGGCGTGGAGAATTATATGTTGCGAAACGCGCCCGATCTTGATGCGGAATTTTGCCGGTTTATCAAGTTCAAGATTTATTTGCAGCGGCATCATTTCTTCCTGGGGATTTCCGCCGGAAAAATTCTCCCCGGCAAACCAGGCATTGGCATCGGCAAAAGGCCAGGCGGGGACAGGGTAGCGCTCGAAATTCGTCCACGGCGCTTTGTGGTGCGTGACCGGCATCGGCTGGTAGCCGCGCGTAGCTTGCGCCACATGAGTGTCAAAGAGCGATTTGACCGGGATATAGCCCCAATAGAGCCCGTCCGCAATGATCACCCGGTCGGGGTTTTCCGCATGGATGGCTTCGACCAGCATCTTTACCACTTTGACGTAATTTTCTTCGGAAACGCCGACCGGCTCGTTAAAAAGGTTGAAAGACAAATATTTGGGGTCAACATCTTTGTAGCGTTTGGCGAACATTTGCCAATGAAGCCGGCAAATCCTCTGCACTTCGGGGTCGGTCCACAAATCGCGCGGCTCACCCGGTTTCGCCACTGTAAATCCCGGCGCACGGTGAAAATTGAGGCAGACGTGAACGTCGTATTTTTTGCCGAATTCGATCGCTTCGTCGATATCTTTTAGAATTTCCTCATCGAATTTTTCCCAGTCGCCGTCGACGATCCAGCAACGATAGTCCATCGGTATGCGCACGAAGTTGAAGCCGAGTTCGTGTATGATTTGAAAATCCTCTTCGGAAAACTTTTGCCGCGCACCGTTGTTATAGTAGAGCTTTTCACGCAGATTGAATCCGTGCCACATCGGTAGTTGTTTGTAGGTCGGAGTCGGCAGTGTGTCGGCAAAAGCGCAACCGAAAAGCAATGGAAAAAGTGCACACCAATATAATTTCATAACGTCTTTCCTTATTGTCAATTTACGGAATGTTTTTTCCCGATCATATCAAAAATGCCCTTGAAGTACCCGATGGCGAAAATTCTGCCGAGTGCCGCGATCTCAAATCCGGCATCGCGGAAGCCCTTTTGCGCTTGCGCCATGGAGTCGAGATCAAATGGGTCAAATGCTGGATTTACCCGACAAATTGCGAATTTTACTCCCGCTTGGGATGCCAGTTGCCAGCGGCGATCCGGCACCGGGGGAAGAAACATGCCAAGTTTGATCATAGTTGTTGGATCCTTTCTGAAAGTCGGACGAATCGATCATTACCTATATACGCTTTGCTAAAAATATACTCTATACGATTCTGAAATGCAATTTGTCGAAAAAGAATTGTGGGAATAAAAAATAATAAAATTTCTTTTTACTTGAACTAATTGCAGATAAAATGTATATTTCTCTACAAACAGGGCAAAATAAAACAGGGCAAATAATACAACTTTGAAATGAAAAAAGTACGAAAAAAGATCACCGGTTTTGACGTGGCTGCGGCGGTCGGTTGTTCGCAATCGACCGTATCCAAAGTGATGAATGATCAAGCGCGTGTTTCCGAATTTCTGCGCGGCAAAATCTTGGCGGCGGCACGCAAATTGAACTACAACATCAATTCCCGTGGTAAACTTCACCGGGTCGTGCTGATACTGCCCGCTCCGTGGCGCTTCCGTCTCGATGGTTATGTGGCATCGATGTTGAATGCAATGACCTATGTGTTATATCAGCGGCATATAAAAATGGAGATCGTGCAGGAGGACGATTTGGATGTTTTGCTCAATCACACGATCAACGGCGGCATCAGCATCTCGTGGGAAGCGGAATTGACTTCCGCATGGTTTGACCGCTTCCAGCTGCCATTGGTCAGGATCAGTGCCAATCCGGCATTGTCGCATCAGGAAAAATTGCTTGCTCATGTCAACATGGATGGCGAAAAAGCAATGCACTTTTTGTTGGACAAACTCTATGACTTGGGGCATCGCCGCATAATTTTGCTCGCTCCGGACAGTCGGGAGATCGAGGAACGCCGGGCAAGGTATCAAGGATTTTTCAAGTATCTGAAAAATCATCATATTCAGCATCCGGAAAATCGTTGCATATTTGGAATGCGCGAAAAAACTTTTGAGGAAAATCTCGCTTTGTTGAAACATGCGGTATCAGGTGGCGCGACAGCTCTCATCGCCGTCGACGAGGGGGCGGCGAGGAATGCTCTACTTTTGATCGAAAAATTGAAGTTGAATGTGCCGGGCAGGATCAGCGTAGTCAGTTGGGAACAAAAAGATATTCTGCCATATTTTAATCCGCCGGTTACCGGCATGGCGATCGATTATACCCAACTTTGCGAGAAGGCGGTCGATTTGCTTGCCGCGCTCTGCAGGGGCGAACGGGTCGCCGATGTTTATCTGCCATTTAAATTGATCGAGCGTGAGAGCGTCGCTCCGGCATATCAAAAGAAAACCAAAGTTAAACTCGGACACCGTATTCTCGAATTGTTGCGCCACGATCCGGAAACCCGCACCGGCATCGCTTCCGCGCTCGGAGTTAAGCCGTACAGCGGCTACTTCAATCGCACTATTCGTGAACTACTCGATGACCAGCGTATCGCCTACCGGAAAAATAGCGCTTCCGGCAAAGCCCGTCTTTTGACCATCGTGGAAAAATAAAAAAAAGCAAACAGATTGTAGTTTTAAAACATATAACATCTAATATAAAAAGTTATTGTTGATACATGTTTGTTTTTCTTCGATTTTTGTGCTAAATTATTATAATTTTTAGGTTTACTTAATCGCGTTTTTCAAAATGGCGGTTTTTGCATTGGATGTTTTTCGATTGGGAAACACCCCCCGTTTTTTTTGTGTCCACGCCAGTTAAACCGACTGGCTTTCAGGGATATTGAAAAATTATAATTATCGAATATATTTCCGGCTTGTTGTGATTGCATTTTACGATTTATGTGGTATATTATGTAATACCGCTGTTAGAATGTTGTAATAAGGGTGTTTACAAATCGGCGGGTTATTCATTAATAAACATAGTTATATTGTGTTGAAAAGCCAATAGAGGAGGTGTATTTGTGAAAAAATATTTTTTTACTTTTGGGCTGATGATATTCGCTTTTTCAGCGATGGCGGCTTATCAGTACAATGTCAAAGGTAATCAGGGCTGGCTGACTTTTGACAGCAACATAACTCTTGCTTTTGATCTTACCCTTGCAAGCCGCAAGGATAAAGACAATGGTCAGGATAACTATATTGATCGGGGACAGGGATTCGCCGATTTCGGATGGTACAATCTGGATACCGGTGCCAGCGGTTCATTCAACAATGGCACCAGCGCTTCTTTTACCGAAAAAGACCGTATCGGTTTCTGGGTAAAGGATAATACAGGTGATGTTTATGTTTCAACCAAACCTGAAAAAGACGCAGCCAGCAATGTCATCTGGGGCAAATCCAGGGAAATCGATGGCGGCATCAGCGTGGCTGGCGGCAATTTCGGTTCCAACGGCACCCAGGAGTATTATGTATTTAAAGTTAATCACGCCAATGCCTCCGGCAACACTCCTTCCGGTCAGCCTTTGCCTGGAATCATTGCTGTGCTGGCAGCTGGAGGCGCGGCTTACGGCATCAGAAAAATTTACAACAAGAGAAAGGAGTCTTCTAAATGAGCAGGTTTTTGATTTTTTGCGCCGCAGTATTTACTCTGATTTCTTTTCCAGCCTATGCGGCAATTCAATACAACTTGCAGACCGGTACCGGAGAAGCGTGGTTTTCGGTCGATGTCAAGCAGACTGTTTATGTTGATGTGAAAAAAACAGATGGCACCCAGGTCGCCATTGGCGATTCGGTAATCAGCAATATCGGCTGGTACAACTACAACGAAGTTGCCAGTTACCGCGACCGCAATGGCGGCCACCGTCCGGGTGGACACCATGGGCGTCCCGGCAGACATGGTGAAGCCGGCAACTCTCAGGGTGCTGCCGCTGCACCGGAACTGCATTATGGTGATATGAAAACCGGCGCACTGGGAGAATTTTCTGCCGGAGATAAAATTGTATTGTGGGTTGAAACCACTTCTGCTAGCGGCAAAAAAGAGACTTTTACTATGTACAGCCCCTCAACGCAGGATAGCGATATCTGGATGTTGGGCAAATCCGGAGAAAGCATCATTTTCAACTGGGGAGATTTCGGTGTTGATTACGGTAGCAAATCCCAGAATGCAATCAATCCATCCGGATTTGAATTTGCCATTTCCACCAATGCACCTCCATCCGGTCAGCCTTTGCCCGGAATCATTGCAACTTTGGCAGTCGGTGGCGGTATCGCTCTTTACCTGAAAAAACGCAAAAAACTTTACGCTGCCAAATAACTTTTTTAATACCGGTGGTAAAGCATAATGAAAAAATTTTGGGGGAAGCGAATTGTAATTATATCGGCTGCCTTGCTGGTACTTTTTGTGTGTATCGGCATGACAGCCTTTCTGCTTTTTTCCAATTATCAGAATGTGGCACTTCTGAAACAGGCCCGGAACAATTTTCAATCGGGCGATGAAAAATCACTGGATATTGCAGAGGCTCAACTTTTGCAGCTTGTCCGTAATGATGATGATAATGAAACAGCCTACATAATGCTCTCTGCCATCGCCGGAAAGCGCAAGGTTTATCCGGAACAGGTTTATTACAGTTATATGGCACACAAATTGAATCCGTTGAGTGCCGAAAACAAATTTGAATATATCAAAAGTCTGCTTTTTGCCCGGGGGTTTGAACGGTTGGAAAATTTCCTTTCGCATCAGGCAAGTTCTGCATATAATCAATTTTTGCTTTATTCCGCCGGGCATAATGGCAATATTTCCAAGTATCCGTTTTTACTTGAGCGGCGGAATCCCGGTGACAAAATCAGCGAATTGGCTCTTTTACTTTTTGCACACGATAAATTGAGTATTCAGGAAAAACTTATCGCTCTTGAAAAAAACTTCAAGGGCGATGATGCTTTTTTACGGCAGGAAATTCTTGCGGCTCAAGCAGAACTCTATTTGGAATCAGGCAAAATAGATGATGCCGAAAAAGCCTTGTTTGATGCGTACAAGCTCAACGGATTTGCTTTTGCTCCGGCATTGGGCAGGTTTTATGCCAATTTCAGAACTTTCGGGCAGGCACTGGAAGTTTTTGAAAAACACCTCGCGTTTTATCACGATCAGGCAGTTGCCATACAAACTGCTGAAATATACTGCCTGCTCGGGAAAAAGGAAAAAATAGCAGAATTGCATAAACAGTATCAAGCTGATTCCGGAATCGGCGGAATGTTGTGCAGTTATTACCTTGATGCCTTGATGGCATTTGCCGGAAATGATATGGCATCTTTGCAGGATCTGGTCGTGCCGTTGCGGAAAAATATCAATACCCCGTTGGCAGCATTTATGTTTTTTTGTACTGATGTTTACGGCGGCAATCTGGATGCCGTCGCGGAAAGTTACTCCACACTTTTAGCTCACCGGAGTTATCTGGATTTGCAGAGCCGTGCCGACGGTATGGTTTACGAACTGCTAAAAAGTTCACTTTCTGTTCCGTCAGTTAAAATCGATCCACTTTTTACTTTGGCAAAAACTCTTTATAAACGCCGTCCTGATGCCTTTACCGCCAAATTTATTTTGCTTGTTCAGAAACAGAGAGATTCAGTCGATACTGCGTTGCTGACAGATGCTATGAAAAAATTCAACAAAGATGCGGGAATAATAAAAATTGCCATCGAATATTATTTGAAATGGGATTTGTCGATGGTCAAAGAGTTGATCGTTGCATATCGGCAAAATTTTCCGTCAGCAAAATCTGATATGTTGCGTTACGAAATTATATTGGCTTTGAAAAACAAAGATTTCGAGCAAGCATCGAAACTTTTTATGGATAATTTCTCTCTGGAAATCTGTCCCGAATACTGGAAGTTTGCCAGTTCGACTCGACGGGAAAAGGATTTAGAGTTTTTGAGCAGAAACAAGCTGTATGCTCCTTTTTGTCAGGCACAACTTTGCCTGCAAAAAGGCGATAATAAAACCGCGTGCGATTTGTTGACAAATGCCGATGCCGGAAAAAATCTGGAATTATTGTTTTTTGCAGCAAAAACTCTTGGCGAAAACGGAAAAAATCACGCTGCGTTAAAAAAATATGCCTTGTTTCCGCCTGATTCATCATACCGAATCGTTGTATTGCTTAATATGGCAGAGATTTATGATGAACTTGGCAATATCGATCAGGCTTTGCTTTTGGCAAACCGGGCTTACACTCTAAATCCGCAAATGCCTGAAGCCCAATTATGCTATGCCGGGAAATTGTACAAAAAAGGTGAATTGGCAATGATTCCTGATATAGTGAAACTTCCCAGATCGGGCGGGCTCCGGGAGAGAATGAAACCGTTGTGGATAGCCGGTATGATGCAGCGTATAAAAAATTGCAACATAAAAACGCAAAAAGAAAAAATCAGGGAACTGTGCCGCCAGCTGTTGGTTGTTGCACCGGACAACGGGACTGCCTCGGAATATTTAAAAAAATTGAATAAGATGCAGCAATGACTATGAAAATATTATTTACCAATTTGCTGAAAAAACATCCCCTGGGAGTTCTCTACGGAACGATTCTGGGGTTTATTGCTTTTTTTGCGGCAGTACCTATGTTTTCATCCGGGATGTGGGATGCCGCCCTGGTGGATTTGGCTATGGCGGGAATATTGATTGCTCTGATGCTCAAAAGTTTCAATTGTTCTTCCGCGCACCGTATTGTTTTGATCGAAAAATTTGCAGCTTGGGGATTGCTCATTCTGGTGAATATTCTGGCGTTATTGCCGACCCATGATTTCCCCGGAAGTTTGACTGTCTCATTTGCCGTTACGCTGTTGCTCTGTGCTGTGATATTGTATTTCAGCGGTAGAATTATGGCGGCAAACAGTGTGTTGCCTGCTTTGTGGTGCTGTGTTTTCATGCCGTATCACGAAGAATTTATGTTACTGATGAGTTTCCCGTTGCGGTTGAGTGCCACACTATTGAGTGCCGGAATTTTGAAACTATGCGGAATGAATGTAGTTTGTGCCGGAACTTCGCTTGTACTGCCCGGTGTTGATATTGCCATCACCGATGCCTGCAGCGGAATCAGCCAGCTGGATGCATTTATTCTCATCGCATTTATTGCTGTGCAAATTTTGCACCAGAAAATATTGTGGAAAATTCTGCATTTTTCCTTTATCATCCCGTCGATTATTATTGGCAACAGTTTGCGGATTGTAATAACTGTCTGGCTCTACCAGCTTTTGGGAAATTTTGTGCTGCAGGGCAATTGGCATATTTTCCTGGGGTATGTGCAGATTTTTTTGGCGCTTGTTGTTTTTCTTATTGTCGGCAGGATTTTTTCTGACCCCGATGGTAAGCAGGAGGCGGCTTGATGATGATAAAAATAATTCTGATTATTGCATCATTTTTCCCGTTGTTTTTGCACCTGCCTTATCTCCGGCAGGCATGGACAGGTTCACGGCTCGACCACTTGGATTGGATTTTTTACCTGATAAGTATTCCGGCCGTAGTGTGGGCGGTGCGTAAAGAAAAAGCCGGTAAATACGATTTTTATGCGCTGTTTGTGCTCGTTCCGGCTTTATTATTGACATTGCTGCCGGAACTGCATCATATCAATGCACTTGCTGTGGCGGCGGCTGTCGGAGTTGTATTTTCTACGGTTTGGTTTTTGAAATCGTGGCAGTATGCGTACAAGCTACTGCCAGTGGCGGTTGTATTGCTTTTAGGTACGCCCAGTTCAAGTTATCAGCTTTCGCTTTTGCTGATGTGTCCGGTATATGTGGCGTGGGCGGTGAAATTTTTTCTGGCGGTATTGTGCTTGGTGTGGATATGGTACAACAAACACTCCGGTTATGTGGTGAAATGCGGAACACTTTGCTTTACAGCAGCGGTCGTGGTGACCGGATCGCTGTTACTTCATTCGCGTGAGTTGTATTTTGAAGGGACAAGCTGCATACCTGATTTCCCTGTCCGCTGTAATGATTTTTGGGGCAGAAGCATACCGCTGGATGAAAATACCAGGCGTTTTTTTGCCACCGGCAACGCCAGGCAGTACCGCTATACCAGAGACGGAGTTGATATATATGTCCTTGCTGTGGAGTGCGGTAAAAATATTCATGAGATTCATCCGGCAAGTCATTGCCTGCGTACAAGTATGTGGACGGTCGAATCTGAAAAAATATTGCATTTTCAGGATAATTTTGCTGTCACAGAAATCGTTGCTCAAAAAGGCAGTGTCCGCATTCTGGTTTGGGTCTGGTACAGCAGTGAAAAGCTTTCTACCCCCAGTTTCATCGGATTTCGCAGGCACTTTGAACCGGAGGGAAATTATCATACTTATCAAATCTCGCTCCCGCTGTATGACAGTGTAGAAAATGGTCGCAATGATTTGAAAAATTTTGTGCAAGCGTTGAGGATTAAAAAAGAAATATGAACCGATATGATGAAATTACTGCGTTGCGGCAGGAATTAAAACGCCCACGAATGTTCCGTCACCACAATATCCAGTTGCGTATGGTGATGTGGCATTTGACTATCCACGCTTCTGTCGGTTTCAAACGCTTGATGGATATAATTCTGTCGATTTGTGCAATAATTATCGGCAGTCCGGTATTTCTGATTACGGCGTTTTTGATTAAAATTACCAGTCCCGGCCCGATTATTTTCAGCCAGATCCGGGTGGGGAAATTCGGCAGAAACTTCAAGTTTTACAAATTCCGCAGTATGTATATTGACGCGGAGGATCGCAAGGCTGAACTTATGATGCAGAATGAATCTCAGGACGGTGTGATTTTTAAAATGAAGCACGATCCGAGAATCACCCCAGTCGGGCGTTTTATCCGCAAATTCTGCATTGATGAATTGCCGCAGCTCTTTAATGTACTGCTGGGAGATATGAGTTTGGTTGGGCCCAGACCGCCGGTGCCTTCTGAAGTGAAATCTTACACGCTGGAAGAACGTAAAAGATTGAATATCACTCCGGGGATAACTTGCCTGTGGCAGATTTCCGGACGCAGTGAATTGCCGTTTTCCAGGCAGATCGCCTTGGATAAGGAATACATCGCCAGCCAAAGCGTCTGGAATGATTTTTTGATATTGCTGAAAACTATTCCGGCAATTCTGACCGGCAAAGGAGCGTGGTAAGATGAGGCATCTGTTGGTAAATCCTTACTCACAAGATCAGGAATGGTGCAAAGATTATTTCCCTGACCGCAGTTTGGGTATGATGCCGGTCGCCGGACGATGCGCGGCCGAATATTTTATTGACCTTGCATTGCGCTGCAAAGCAGAATCTCTGTTGCTGCTGGGGCCGACTTACAACGAGCATCTTGCAGAACATCTTGTCGAGTATCAGCACGGGGAATTGGCTCTTGACTACCGCCGGGGCGGCGGCCACGATACAGTGCGGCATTTGCTGGAAGTATATGCCGATGAATGCGGCGATGACTGTCTGATACTGCACGGGATGATCATGCCCAAAGCCCATACGCTTGAAGAATTGTCGAATTCATTTGTGCCGTGTGACGGTGATGGTGTCGAAGACGGGATATATTACTACCGGGATGGAGTACTGCTCAAAAGCAATATTGAGTTTTACCTGATAGATTCGCTGAAAAGTTACTTTGAGGTGAGTTTCAGCGTTTTGAATGATGATTTTTACAATTTGCCGGGATACAGCATAACCGATAATATCCACGCAGGCACCAATGTTGTGATAAAAAATGATTGCAGTCTGACCGGCCCTCTGGTGCTGGGCGACAATACCTTTATCGAAGCCCAGACCTGTATTGACACCGCCATTATCGGCGAACGTGCCCTGGTGGATAAAGGTTGTGTCGTTGAGCATTCCATAATTTTTGACCGTACATATACTGCCGGTAATCTGGAAATAAAAAATAAAATCGTTACTCCGGGACGGATCATTGATCCTGCCACCGGCGGTGTGTTGGAGCGCAACAGTTTCAGTTATGCGTTTTCTCCCATTCAGAACCGCTCGGCGTGGATACTGCGACTGTGGGAACACTTTCTTGCTTTGATCCTTGTTGTCACCGGCTTGATACCTTATGTGCTGATTCTGCCTTATTATATCACGCATAAAGAGTCCCATTGGTGCTGGAAACTGTCTATGGATCGTTATCCGGGGTATTGGGCGGTGTTGTTTTTTCGCAAAGAGCTGGTCAAAAGTCATCCGGCTAACGAGCATTTTGTCTTTCAGATGGGGGAAAGTTACGGTTTGCAGAATACTCCGGCACAGCGGCGTATTTATGATTATTATTATCACTACCACTGCTCGTGTTTGCTGGTGTTGCAGGTAGTTTTGCGCAGTTTGGGAAAAAGAGGATTTGCCACTTATGTTGAACGCAAAAACTCATAAGAAATTTACAGCTTCAGGCGATAAAGAAGCAGAAATAATGCTGAAAAAGGTACTTGCTGAAATCGGCGGTACACTCTCCGGTACGGGGCTTTGTGTATTCCTCGGCGGCAGTTACGGGCGTGGCGATGGCGGAGTGAGGCTTGATAAAGAAAATGGGATACTCTACAACGATCTTGATTTTTTTGTTTTTGCCGGTAAAAATTCTGTCAATGCCGGTACATTACTCAAGGAAATTGCTGAAAAGTATGGAAAAATACTGAAAGTCGATGTGGATTTCAGCCGCATTATGACCATTGCTGATATAAAAAACAATGCTCCACGGCTGATGATGCAGGAATTGAAACGGGGGTACCGTCTGGTGTGCGGTGAAGATTTGCTCGCTGAATATCTCCCGGAAATCCCGGCAGAAAAGTTGCCTTTTTCTGAAGCGTGCCGTCTGCTGCTCAACCGCGGTATGGGATTACTGCTGGCGGGGGAAAAAATCAACCGTAATTCCGATGATATGGATTTTATTTTGCGGAATATCAATAAAGCAATACTCGGTGCGTGTGATGCGGTGCTTATTGCCGGAAAAAAATATCAGTGGATGTTGGATGATCGTCTTGCCGCAGTCAATAATTCTGATCTCAGCAACGAATGCAAAAAACTTTATGCCCGAGCAGTTGAATTTAAAAAATCTCCCGATAGGATGCCTGGACAGGATTTGAAAGATTTATTATCGGACACGCGTGATATATTCAAAAAATGTATGACCGGAATTTGTGGTGAAAATTGTGCAGGATTGTATGACTGCTGTAAAAAATCAGGTGAAATATCGCTGAAAAATTTTATTAAATATTGTATCAAACTCCGCAGTGTTCCAACAACAGATTGGCGCAAATGTACTATGCCGGCTGTTGCTGTTTTACTTCCGTATTTGTATCAGGCATTGGACGATATGCCGGGAGTAATAGTCAGTGACAGCAAACTTTATCAGCAATGGCTGATTTTTAATTAAGAGGATTGTTATGGATAGTTTGGATAATGAGTTGAGTGCTCAGGCTGAAATCAAACAGATGCAAAAATTGCAGATGTATCAGAAACTGGTGATTTTTACGATATTAAAATTCAAGTGGAGCATTCTTATCGTATTTTTGGTGACTATTGTTGCCGGAATCTGCTTACGCTATGTGCAATTCAAAAATTCTCATCACAGGTACGAAGGCAGTATAACGCTTTTTTATACTCCCCGTGCCAGTGAAGAAGTCAAGCCATTGAGTATCAATCATGTGCTGGGGGTGTTTTCGCGCCAGCAGATATTCCATCAGCTTGTTGAAGCAATGCACCTGACAGAATTGCAGAGAGCTATACTTAAACAGTGTGTCGAAGTAAAATTGCTCAAAGATCAGTACGATATGTTTATCATTACCGCTATCGGTGACAGCGAAGAATATACCAAACAGCTTTTGAATACGTTTGTCAACCTCGGCATCCGCAATTATGAAGAGTACCGTACAGCGGAACTGCGCAACTTTTTGAATTCCCGCGAAAGGCGTTTGCAGGAACTTCAGGAGAATCAGAGATCGCTAATAGAAAAATTGCATGGATTGCACCGGAAATATGATATAATCCATCCGCAAGAGGAGATGGAGAATGTGAAAAAAATTCAGGGTGAGCAAAATGCGGCAATGGCTGAACTTAATGTGAAACTTACCGATGCCCGCCACCGCTTCGTTGTTGCCGAAAAAGATTACAAAGTTATTCCGGAAAATGTGGTGAAACATCGCGGCAAATTGCGTGAATTTATCAGCGATTTGCGTAAAGCATCAAAAGAATACGAAAAAGCCAGGTTGATGTTTGCCGAGCGTAACCCCCGCTTTGTAGAAGCAAAAACCGCTTACGAAGTGACTTTAAAAGATTTTGAAGCCTTTAAAGCCAAAAATAATATCACCAATTTTGATGAAAATATGCTTCTTGGGATCGACGGGATCATCAGAAGCTATCAGGAAACAGAAGTTTCACTCAATCAATTGGAACTCGGTATGAAATCACTGAAAGCTGAAATCGCTCTTATCAAAGAAAAAGAGGCGAAACTTCAGCATATGATCCCTGAACATGAATCCCTAGAAAGGCTGATGGGAACTGTCAGTAAAAGTATTTCACTTCTGGTGGAGGAACTCAGCCGGGTGCGCAGTAATATTGCACACGTACCCAATGACATCATCATTAATGAAAGAGTCGTCGGTACCAAAGCATTTCCGATGTTCCCGGTAAAAATATTGGCACTTATTTTTATTGCCGGTATTTTTGTCAGCGGTCTTTACACTACAGCAGTTGTTACTTACGACATAATAAACGGTAAATTCAGCGGTATTGATGAAGCTGTTTTCCATAAGGATTTCTTTGATACAGTCGGTGTGATCCCGCATGAAGATGTGGAGTTTACTCCGGAACAGCGTGAAATACTCAACAATGAAATGTTTTACCGTTTCATCTTGCGTCTGAAAAATACTCGTACATTGTTTTCCTGCTCTCTGGACGGTTCATTTTTGAGTTCAGTGATGTTTGACGAGCAGTTTACCAAGGCCAAACGCAATACGATTTTAGTGCGGCTGATCTCGGAAAGAGACGTTGAAAAAATATGTGTCAATATGCAGAAAATAGGTGATTTTTATTATTCTGACAATGGTAATGGCGGTGTGAATTTTTCGGATAAATCAGTTCAGCATCATATTGAGTATCTGCACGGGTTTTCTTCCGGTGATGGTAAAGGTTACGGATACGGATATGGATTTGCCTTTTTCCCGGTACGGAATATTTCGGTACTGGAACCGGATGAGATCAGTATGCTTTACAATGTCGTCAATGAACTGAAAAAACATTATCAGCTTATTCGTATTTCCCGTGAAAAGCCTTTTGACGCATCCTGCATCCTGATGCGTCAGCTTCACGATATTTGTGATGCCACCATGCTTTACATCGGCAAAAGAAAAACCCCCCGCAGTGTCCTGCGCCGGGTGCTGAAATTGCATGATGACGAACACAAGATTTATGCCATTTTGACCGGAGTGACCGATGTTGAAAAAATTATTTCAGGAGATTATATTTGATGAAAGGACTGTTTTTATTCACCCTCTTGGTTTCCGGGATCGTTTTACTGACCGGATGTTATGACCGTTTCACCGGTAATTTTGACCGTTTCCCCGATATCAACAATCTTCCCAGTGGAGTGGTCGATCAGACTGGCTTGACCGAAGAGGATAAACGCCGTCAGCTGGAGTTTCTCAAACAACTTGACGCTCAAAAAGAACCGGTTTACCGGATCAATGCCGGAGACAAAATAAGCATAAGAGTTTATAATCATCCGGATTTGATCATGGAGTCACTCGTTACTCCAGACGGGGCGATCGGAGTGATGTTTGCCGGGCAGGTACAGGTAGCCGGTCTGACGCTGGAAGAAGCCAGTGAAAAAATCAAAAAAATTTATGGTCAATACATCAAAAATCCGGAATTGGGTGTCTTTGCCATTGATGTGAGAAGCCAGACTGCCACGATTGCCGGAGCGGTGAATAATCCGGGAATGTTTGTGATTTCCAACGGGATGCGTCTGGCGGATCTCTTTGCCAAAGCAGGCGGGTCGGCGGTGCGTGATTTTGATGATCAGATGCTGGATGCCGCAGATTATCAGAACAGTATCATTGTGCGCAACGGTCAGATTTTGCCGGTGAATTTTTCTCTTGCCATTGAAAAAGGCGATCGCTGGCATAATGTCAAACTCAAAAAAGGCGATTACATTTACATCGCAGTTCGCTCCGAGGCCATGGTCAGTATCATTGGCAGCATCCACCGGCCGCACAAACGTTTGTGGGATCAGAATCTGGGGATCCTCGAACTCATTTCATCCGGTATGGGCTTGAAAGAAGAACACTGGCAGTACGGTGTAGTTATTCGCGGCGGCATGGAAAATCCTCGTTTTTACCGGGTTGATATTGACGGTATATTGCAGGGCAGATGTGCCAATGTGCGTCTGCAGCCCGGAGATGTGGTTTATGTACCGCATGACAATATCTCTGAATACAATGTCTTTGTCCGCAAGCTGCTGCCGACGGCACAATTCATAGGGACATTTACCGGACCTGTTTTCAACGTTCTTTTTTAGTAGTGAGAATATGAAATATCTGATTTTCTGCCTTGCTTTTATGGGAGTATTGCCTCTGGGGTATATACTTACGCTGAACCGTAAGTATATGCGCTATGCTTTTATGGCGGTACTCCTGCCGGTGATGGCATTCAATCAGGTATCGATCAATTTCTTTTCTCACGAAACTTATCGGGGAACATCGCGCGGGATGGAAGTCTCTCTCGTATATCTTATTGCATTGGCAATGCTGATCGGGATGTGCCTGCTGTATCACAGCAAGTCCCTTTTTCCGGATACCGGGAGTAAAATATATCTGGTATATTTTCTCTTGTGTATCCCATCACTGATCAATGCGGACAATACACTTTACAGTTGGTTTGAATTCTGGAAAATGATAATGATGTATATCGTTTTTCTCTGCACTTATTACTACTTGTATTATACGCGGGATTTCAACACAGTGATAATAAGTTTCGGCATTGTGGTTGCAGTAACCTTTTTTTATGTGGTATTTCAGCATATCAAAGGGATCCATCAGGCAAATGGATTGTTCCCTCATCAAAACAGTATGGGGATGTATATGTGTCTGATTTCCCCGGTTTTTTTCGCCTACTACTTCAACCGGAACAAAGGATGGAAACGTTTTTTGTTTGCCGGATTTTTTCTTGCGGCTTCCGCAGCCTGTATGCGCACATATTCCAGAGGGGCAATGGTCTGTCTGCCTTTCGGCTGTCTGATCACGACAATACTCTCTTTGCGTTACCAGTTTCATATGCGTAAAATCCAAATCCTGCTGCCGATTGTTCTTATCTGCTTTTTCGGGGCTCTGCTGCTTTTGCCCAATATCATCAAGCGTTTTGAAAATGCTCCTAAAGAGTCTCTGATGACCAGGCAGTATCTTGCGGCTTCCGCCTGGAATATGATGCTGGATAAACCTTTTGCCGGAATCGGATTGAATAACTGGGGTATTAAGATCAATCCGCCGTATCCATATTGCGAATACCGTTACAGCAATAAACGCATTGCCAAAGATTTTAAAGAAGGTATTGTGGAAACCAGTTATCTTCTGGTTGGGGCAGAATGCGGTTTTTTTGCACTGGCGGCATTTCTGGCGTGGCTGGGATACTATTATGTGACTGCTTGCAAATTGGTTAAAAAATTGCGACACACTAATTTGTTTTATATTCCGGTAGGGATCGTTGGCGGACTTACTGCAGTCTATTTGCAATCGACGCTGGAATGGGTGATGAAACAGCAGGTGAACTTTATTCAGATGATGATACTTTTTGCCGCATTGAGCATACTTTTCAAGTATTGCAAAAAATTTGCGGCAGGTGAAGTTGAGGTGTCTGCATGAAAAAAAATTTGCAATTCTTATTCTCTCTGCTGCTTGTTTTGATTGGATGCAGTCAGGATACTTGTGCATCAGAAATCGAATATGAATTTCTTACTCCCGGAGTTCTGGCAGTCAAGGGGGCAAAACCGAATCCAGCCGGAATTGCTTCATACGATCACCGTTTTATCTGGTCAAAGGAAAATGCACTTTTGCGGGATAAGAAAGGCAATATTCTGCGCCAGCCGGATATAAGCCGTTTTCAATATTTTGTTTTTGACAAGCCGTTTGCCCCCGGCGAAACGCGGCAAATCGGTACGGTCAAAGTACAGTACGATCCGGGAAAACCGAGCAGTATATTCAAACTCAATCAACTCGGCAATGGGGTGAAGCAAAAAGAAAAATATGCTTATATGGGGGCGTGGCTGGGCAGAGCCGGAGCATTGCCGTTGAAACATCTTGCCGGAAAAACTTTTGAGATCCGCCGTGCGGATGACGGGAAAACTGTTTATACAAATAAATTGCAACTCCGCCGGGATGATCCGGTGTATCAAGGTAAAACAGCTTTTACCGGTGAAGAGGTGTTGGAATTGGATTATTCTGATTTCAATATGCCGGGCAGGTATTATTTTTATGTGGAAAACATCGGCAGAAGTATGGACTTCAACATCGGGCCGGAAACTTTGAGCGAAGCTTTTTATATCCATGCAAGAGGCTTGTATTATAAACGCTGCGGCATAGCCAAGGCACAGCCTTTTACTGCGTGGGAAAGTCCGGCGTGCCATCAAACTGTCATCCGAGGGCGTTTCCCCGGCAATGCCGACCACTACCGCAAAGGCAAAGGCGAAAAGGATGCCGGATTTTTTGACCGTAAAGGCAACCGTATTGAGGTAAAACACTTTGAGCTTATCAAACAGAATCCACCTTATAAAAATGAAATCGTTTCCGCTCCCGGCGGTTGGCATGATGCGGCTGATTACGACCGCCGTCCGTATCATTTGCGGATCGTTGGAGATTTGGCAACAGTCTACTTGATGAAACAGGAAAACTTCATCGATGGTCAACTCAATATCCCTGAAAGCGGCAACGGTATCCCGGATATTCTCGATGAAGCAGCGTGGGGGGTCGGGCACCTTATGGCTGTCCAGCAGGATAATGGCGGTGTCGGGACATGGTTTGAAACGACAGGACATCCGGGCCCGAGTGAAGGATTGCCGCATTTGGATAAGTACTCGTATTATATATCTGCACCGTCCCGCAATGGCTCTCTGGAATATGCCGCAGCCGTAAGTACACTCGCACTTGCTATGAAAAAAGCAGGCTGCAATTCTGAAGCGGAAAAATATACGGTTTCAGCTGTAAAAGCATGGAATTTTGCCGTAAATCCCCAAAATCAGCTGGTACAGTGGATGCAGTTCAACGGCAAGATGATCTCTTATCGGGAAAAGCCGGATTTATATGGAGAAAATCTGTTGCGCACCGGCAGCAATCTTTATCATCTTACCGGAGAGAGGAAATACCTTGATCGGATATTGGAAAATTTTCGGAGCATCAGAGATACATTTAACAGAGATTTCTGGAAATGGTCACAATTAAGTCTGATGACACTTGAATTGTTTCCGGTAAAAGAACTTGAAGTATTCTCTTTGGAGTACCGCAAAGTTATTTTGCGTGACGCAGATAAAATGCTTGTCGATCAGGAAAATGCCTATCCGTATCGGACACTCTGGCACGCGCATGATGCCGGGTGGGTACACGCTATGGCATGGGGCAACTATCATCCATTGCGCCGGGCGATGACTCTTATTGCCGCACATAAAATTTCCGGAGACCAAAAATATCTTGCGGGGGCATATCTCGCCAATGATTTCCATAACGGAGCAAATCCGTTGGGGCGTACTATGACTTCCGGTTTGGGCAAAGTTTATCCGGTTGTTTTTCTTGATTTGGTAAGTTATGCTGACAATATTGGTGAATTTGTACCGGGGATCACGCCTTATGGCAATACATTTGGAATAGATCGCAATGCCGTAAAAATGGTATATGGTGAAACCGCCGGATATTTGCCGATTTTCCGCAGATATGTGAATTTGGAGTTTTTGAGTGTGCCATCCAGTGAATATTCCGTCTGGGAAACGATTGCTCCGGCGGCAGTTACCACCGGCTATCTGATTGAAAAACCTATTTTACCGTCAGTTGAATTAAAAAAACGTAAACCTGCCGGAAATTTCCGCGAACTCCCTGGTTACCGGGCGTTGCCGTGAGGTGGATATGAAGCATAAAACGATTGAAATATTTTTATTTATAGACGCTTTGGGCTGGAAAATCGTCAATGAGCACAATTTTATGACGGAACTTTTGCCGTACCGCAAAAAAATTGATATGCAGTTCGGTTATTCCAGCAGTGCAGTTCCCACGATCCTTTCCGGTAAAACTCCGGCTGACCACGGACATCTGGGATTATTCCGTTTCGCTCCGGAATCTTCTCCTTTCAAGCGGCTTTCCCGGCTGACATGGTTTTTCAAACCATCCGGATTCTGGAACCGGGGGAGGGTGCGGCATCATTTATCAGGAATTTTAAAGAAATTTTACGGTTTTACCGGATATTTCCAACTTTACCGTATGCCGATATGGAAGTTGAAATTTATGGATTACTGCGAAAAGCGGGATTTGTTTACAGCCAATGGTATGGCAGACATACCCAATTTATATGATGTTTTGAGTGCGAGGGGAGTGAATTTTCATATTTCCGACTGGCATTTGAGCGATAGTGAAAATTATACAGCCGCAGAGAAAGCCATTGAAAACGGTAAAAATTTTCTCTTTATTTACACTGCCAGTCTGGATGGGGTACTGCACGATAAAATCAAGGATTTCTCTGCAATACAACACAAACTTGACGAGATAAAAATTCAGATCGAGCATTTGTACTCTTATGCCGGAAATTTCGCAGAAAAAGTACATTTTACGGTAATTTCCGACCACGGGATGACTCCGCTTGCAGCAACGACGGATGTTATGAGTAAAATCGCTCAAAGCGGATTGAAATTCGGCATTGATTATGGAGCGTGTTATGATTCAACTATGGCGAGATTTTATTATTTGAGTGACAGCTCCCGGAGTGTGATCGAAAAAATAATGCAGGAGTTTCCCGGACACTTTTTAAGCGAAGCGGAAGAAAGAAAATACGGGATTTTCAGGGAAGACCGCATTTTTGGCGACGGGATCTTTCTGCTGGATGACGGCATCCAGATCGTTCCTTCGGATATGGGGGAAAAGGCATTGAATGGTATGCACGGATTTGCTCCAGAAAACGAACACTCCTGTGCTGCGATTTTGTCCAACACAGTATTACCTGAAAATATAAAACAGGTAGCAGATTACTTCAATTTAATGATGGAAAGATCAGAAAAATTATGAAAATACCGTTTTTTAAAAACACTGTCACCAATTATTTTTCTATGTTTGTCCGGCTTGTACAGGGAATCCTTGTCACCCGGTGGCTCATCAGTCATCTGGGCGAAGCCCAGTACGGCTTGTGGGTAATGTTGTGGAGTTTTTTCAGTTACGCACTTTTGCTTGACCTGGGGTTTGGTGTGGCAGCACAAAAAGTCACTGCAACAGAATTATACAAAAAGGATATTGAAAAATACAATCACACCATTTCCAGTATCTTTTTGAGCCATGTCAGTCTGGCTCTTTTGATTTTGCCATTGACATTTGTGGGTATGTATTATATCCGCGAACTCTTTCATCTCCCTGCTGATGCCACACCGGAATATATCCGGTTCTGCCGGGAAGCATTGTTGTTGAGCGGCCTTGCCGCAACTGTCGTTTTCCCGCTTGGAGTGTTTCCGGAAATGTTGGTCGGACTGCAGAAACTTTATTTGCGCAACTATATAATCATCATCTCAAAACTGGTGGAACTTGCGGGAGTTGTCTTTATTTTTGCATTGGGATGGGGACTTTTCAAACTGTTGTTTTTTGTTATGATGGTTATGGGAGTTTCCCAGCTGGCAATGCTGGTATCTGTGTGGAAAAGTATTCCGGGATTCCGCATCCGGCTGGTGTTTGACAAAGCGGTATTCAAAAGCATATTCCATTTTTCCAGTGCCGTTTATATTATCTCTATCGGGCGTATGATCTGGGAGCGTGGGATGTTCCTGCTGATCAGTATTTTTTGCGGTCTTGCTCCCGTTGGTGTTTTTCAGTTGGGCAGCCGCATACCGTTTCTCATCCAGCAGATAGCGTTGCCTTATGTGGAAAACATTTCCCCGATTTCAGCGTTGTTGCACAGTCGTAAACGCACTATGCATCTGGCACAAATATTGATGCGTTCCATCAGATGGGTGAACTTTTTTGCCGCCGGTGCGACTGTGATGGTGATGATTTATGCACCGCGTATTATTCTGCTGCTTTTCAACATCGACAACAGTGAGGCCGCATTCATCTGCCGTTTGATGGTGCTGTTTGTCTGTTTTCTGCTGGTTTGCCGGATCATTCCTGAAAAATTCCTCACTATGGCCGAAGAACATAAATTTCTCGCCAAAGTGCAGAGTTTTGAAAGTATCTTTTTTATCGTGATTTCCATTGTCGGACTGCTGATAAAACCCCACGAACTTATTGTTGTTGGGGCGATGATGTTGACGAAACTGATTGGTACGGTAGGTTTTGTCCTGCCGCATCTGGTGAAACGAGCCAATATAAAATTGTGGCATTTCATTTTATACTCCCTTTTTGAACCGGCATTGCTGGCGTTATCGACCGGTATGGTTTGTTACTGGCAGTATTATTTTCTGCGGGGACAGATCCATGAATTTTTCCTGTTGGCTCTGGCGGGGATTTCCGGCATACTGATTTATTTCCCGGCGCTTTATTATATGATGTTTGACTGCGCTGAAAAAAACCGTTTCAAAAAGATCATCGGTAAATTTACAGCCAAATTGCGGAGCAGATAAATCATGGAAATGCGTTTTGAATATATTGATGGCGTCCTTGTTGCACACGTGCAAATGTTTCTTGATCATGTCGGGGCAGAAAATTTCAAATATGTTTTGAGCGAGCGTATGAAAGAAGGCGAAAAAATCGTCCTTGATCTGGAAAAACTGGTCAATATTGATAATTACGGACTGGATGCTTTGCTGGCTATGGCACAAAAAGCGTTGAAAAATGATTCCGTTATCAAATTGGCAAGAGTCAGTGCCGATATGCAAATAGTATTGGATATTACCAGGATTTACCGGGTCTTTGATATTTATCCCACCATCGAAGCAGCGGTGGCAAGTTGTCAGGAGAATTAGGCATGATCTCGGTTTTGATGCGTTCCCATAATGATATAAAATATATCCGGCAGACAGTGGAAATGCTGTTGGCGCAGGAGTTGGATGAATCGGTGGAAATCATTTCCTGCGATGATCATTCAACAGATGGTACAGCTGAATATCTTGCTTCCGTACCGGAACTTCGCCGCATTGCTCCGCCCGCAGGGGATTATATCCCGGGGAAGACTTTGAATCATATGACAGCTCAGGCCAAAGGCGATATAATAGTTTTCAACAACAGTGATGCCATACCGCAGAATAAAGAATACCTGAAAAATCTTATTTCTCCCTTGAAAGATCCGGCAGCCGATTGCGTTTACGGCAATCAGGTCGCCCGAAAAGATGCTTATTTGACAGTACGCAAAGATTATGAGCGTGCTTTTGGTGACGGCTCGATATCCATTAAGTGGGGAAACTTTTTTTCACTGGTATCATCCGGATTCCGTAAGAATGATTTACTGGTCAAACCATTTGATGAAACGATCCGGTATTCCGAAGATGCTGATTGGGTAAAAAGGTATTCGGCAAGAATTGTTTATGCCGCAAACGCAGTAGTTGAACACTCTCACAACTATACTTTGCAGGAAGTTGCAAAACGCTTTTTCAACGAGGGGATCGCCGATAAACAAATGGGCAAAAAGCCGATGAGTTTCTGGCGTTGTATGCGGTCAATCGCCGCAGAAACACTGCGGGATTGGATTTATCTTGTCCGGCGCGGGGCCTACAGGGAAATTTGCTATGCTCCCATTTACCGTTATGTGCAGAAAATCAATTACTGGCGGGGGACGCAACAATGAAAATCGCTCACATTGTCCGCCGTTTTACATTTTCTGAATGGGGCGGCACAGAAAGTGTCGTCTGGAATATCGCTTTGCAGCAAAAAGCACAAGGTTTGAACCCGGAAATCATCTGCACCGCCGCATTGGATAAAGCCGGTCGTGAAGTCATTGATGATATATCCATCAACCGTTTTCCCTATTTTTACCCTTATTGGCCTATGCCGGCAAAAGACAGACTTGCTTTGGATAAAAAAGGCGGCAATCCTTTGACTCCGGAACTTTTGCGATATTTGAAAGAGGGAAATTTTGATATATTCCATATCCACGCCGGCGGCAGGATCGCCAATTATTCCATCAAACTGGGCAAAGCGTTGGGCGTACCCTGCATTATGAGTCTGCACGGTGGAGCCTGTGCCGTCCCGGATCGGGAAATGGAGTTGATGCTGCAACCGTTGAAATACAAGTTTTCTTACGGCGGGATCGTTGACCGGATCTTCGATCTGCGGCATACTCCGGAAAGTCAGGCTGATGTGCTTCTGGCGTTGAGCAGGGAAGAAGCCGCCGGACTGCAAGAGCGTTATCCCGGTAAAAAAATCGAACTTTTCCCCAATGGTATCCTGCACCGGGAACTGCCGGAAGCAGGGGATTTCAGAAAAAAATACAATATCCCGGAAGACAAAAAAGTTATTCTCTGCATATCCCGTATCGATTATCAGAAAAATCAGAAAATACTTTTGGAGCTTCTTGTCCGCCACCGGGATACCTGCCTGCTTTTGATCGGTCCGGTAACAGCGGTATGGTATTGCAATGAAATTGTTGCAGAAGCCGTCAAGCTGGGAGTCAAAGAGCGGTTGTTCATCATCCCAGGTCTGGCTCCTCACAGCGGAGAATTGCTTCAGGCACTGAAAACGGCTTACTGTTTTATCCTGCCCAGTTGCCACGAGCCTTTCGGGATTGCCGCACTGGAAGCACTGGATGCACAAGTGCCGCTGATTTCTTCTGCGGTGGGCGGTTTGAAAGACTTCCTGCACGATGGTCAAAATGCCCTGTTGTTTGAAAACAATGATGTTGCCGGTCTGCTTGCCGCATATGATAAACTTGAACTCTGCCGCGCTGATTTGATTGCCGGAAGTCAAGTCACCGCCCGGGAATACAACTGGCAGAGTATCGCCGCAAAACTTACAGATATTTACCGGAGGTTTGCAAAATGAAAACCATTCTTTACCTCGGCAAATACAACGGCATTATCGGCGGCATTGAACGGTATATGCAAAACAGTGCCGTTTTATTGGGACAAAATGGCTATGCGGTGCATTACCGTTATATCGGAAACGGCGGCAAAGATCAGGAAACTTTTGCGGCGGCATTTGCCAGTATAAAGCGTTTTTCACCGGATGATGAGATCCTGCAATGTGCAGATATGATAATACTTCATAATATTATGGAAGTGAAGTATCTGAAATATCTGCCGGAAAAGAAAACATTCTTTTTTGCCCACGACCACGATATCTACTGCCGGCGTCACCACTATTATCTGCCGGTCGGCAGAATAAACTGCCGCCGGGCATACAACAGATTTGTCTGTCAACTTTGTTCACTGGGGAGAAATCCGGCTCCTCCTCTGGCTGAATACCGCAAATTTCCGGCATTGGTTTTGTCGGATTTTATGGCGGACAATCTGCGTAAAAACGGCTTTGAAAAGATAGTAAAACTCCCGGCGTTTATTAAGACTGCGGCAGAAGAAAATTTATTTATGCCCGGCGGAGTTTTGCGGATACTTTTTATGGGGCAGCTCATCCGGGGCAAAGGGGCAGATCTGATGCTGAAAGCTCTGGCAAAACTGGATATCCCCTTTCATTGTACCATTGCCGGAGACGGTAAAGACCGCACTATGTTGGAATCAATGGTTGACAAATTCAAATTGCGTGATAAAGTACATTTTACCGGTTTTATCAGTGAAACGGAAAAGTTGTGGTTAAATTGTGATGTTTTTTGTTTTCCTATCCGCTGGCAGGAGCCTTTCGGGCTGGCGGGACTGGAAGCAATGGCACACGGTGTGCCGGTGGTGGCTTTTGATCTGGGCGGTGTGCGGGAATATCTATCCGGTGAGTGCGGCGCACTTATTCCGGCAAAAGATGTGGACTTTGCAGCAAAAATACTGAAACTTTATTATTCAAAACCGGAATTGTTAAAGGAATCAGGCAAAAACGGTTTGGAAATCGTCAAAAGTAAATTTTCAGAAAATATGTTTTTAAATAAATTCAAAGAAATCAGCGGAGTACAGCAATGAAAATATTAGTTTCTGCAATTCCGTTTGATAATGGCAAATCGGGTATTTCGGTATATATCCGGGAAGTGGTGAAATCTCTGGCAAAGCAGGGACACGAACTTACTTTGATCGTCGAAGATGACGGAGCAAAGGAGTTTGAAAATTTTGACCTTGTCCGGATAAAAAAACGTGGCGCACTCTTTTCTATGCTTTACAGCTTGTTTATTCTGCCGTGGCGGATAAACTGGAAAAAGTTTGATTTTTGTATCATGCTTGCCGCCAACCGCAGAGTTTTCTGCCGTTATCCGATATTTACGATTGCGGTGGTTCACGATCTCTCGCAGTATCATGTGCCGGTAAAATATGACCGGTTCCGGATGTTCTACATCAAACGGGTCTTGCCGCATTATGTCAGAAAAGCGCAAAGTATCGTTGCCATCAGCCAATCGACCCGCAATGATTTGATAAAATACTGGCACATACCCGAAGAAAAAATTTCGGTCGTTTACAACGGCTTCACCCCTCCGGCAAAGGTCGAAACGGCAAAGCTCAAGCAAATACTCTACATTTCCCGCATCGAACACCCCGGGAAAAATCATCTGAATCTGCTCAAGGCATTTGAACTTCTTCCGGAAGATTTACGCAGAGAGTATACTCTTGTCATGCCGGGTGCAAGTTGGAACGGTGCGGAAACTGTGTTTGAATACGCAGAAAAATCGCCGTGTAAAGAACAGTTCAAATTCACCGGATTTGTCGATTTTGCCAAACTGCCGGAACTTTACGCGCAAAGTGCAATGTATATTTTCCCGTCCCATTTTGAAGGGTTCGGATTATCTTTGCTGGAAGCAATGCACGCAGGACTTCCCTGTGCGTGTTCCAATAATTCATCTCTGGGGGAACTGGGAGAAGGTGCCGCTGAACTCTTTGATCCGGAATCCCCGGAAGAAATTGCAGAAAGCATGAAAAAAATTCTTTCCTCCCCTGAATATCAAAAAGTTCTGATTCAGAAAGGAAAAGAAAAAGCAGCCCGGTTCAGTTGGAAAAATACTGCTGATGGCTTTATGGAACTTTACCGGAAAAGAACAGCATCCGTTTTCGGAGTTCCGTTTTTCTGCGGCACAATGGAAGAATCTTTGCAGAAAATTGATGATCTTGTCCGCAGTAAAAAGGCTGATCACATCGCGTTTATCAATGCGCATTGTCTGAATATCGCATATAAAAACAATGGGTACAAACAGGTTTTGAACGATTGTGCAGAGGTCTTTGCTGATGGGATCGGAGCGAAAATCGGAGCAAAAATGCTTGGCTTCAAGGTTGAAGAAAATGTCAACGGAACGGATATGTTCCCCCTGCTGGCACAGAAACCATACCGCATTTATCTATTCGGCGGCGCTCCCGGAGTTGCTGAAACAGCTCTGAAAAATGCAAAAACCTTGAATGGGAAAGCCGAATTTGTCGGTTGTGCAGATGGATTTTTCAAAGAAAAAAGTGAAGAGCAGATTTTTGCAGAACTTTGCGAACTGAAAGTCGATATTCTTCTGGTTGCGATGGGGGTTCCCAAACAGGAAGAATGGATCAAATGCAATCTTGACAAACTGCCAGGCTGTGTTGCAGTCGGAGTGGGTGGTTTGCTGGATTTTGTATCCGGCAGAATCCCGCGAGCACCGCTGTGGATGCGTAAATGTAATATAGAATGGTGCTTCCGGCTTTATTGTGAGCCCATGAGATTATTCAAACGATATATCATCGGAAATCCCCTGTTTCTCTGGCGGGTTTTCCTGAACAAAATATGGAGGAACAAATGAAAAAACTTTTTTACATGATGATTGCCGCAGCCACAATCCTGACTTTTTGCGGTTGTGCCTCAACGTCACCTTACGATTATGGAACAAATTGGCTGATCCGGGAAAACGATATACCGCAGTATTACGCGAAGTTTGATCTGTTTTATATCGGCAAAGCTCCTGCCGGTTACGGCGACACGCACGACATCCAGTTCAACTGGACCAAGACCCACACCAACGATATTTTCGGACGCGGAGTCAGAGTCTTTGCTCCGGAAATCCAGGATCCGGATGTGAAAAAAATTGCCGATGCCCTGCAATACTATCTTGAAAATTTCCACGAAGAAGGGCATCCATTTGTCCTGCTCGCCGAAGGCAAAGCCGCAGACTTGCTCTATGCTGCTATGCAAGAAGTTGACGGTCTGACTGTGGAAAACGGATTTATCGCCGCCTATTTGCCGGATATGGAGCCCAAAACAGCCGGAGAGATCGCAGATGATTTTTATTGGGATGATTTGAAAGCCGCTGAAAATGCCGATGATTACGGGGTGATAATCACCTGGACAAATTGCATAAATGGCGAAAAAATGGATGTTCCCGGCTTGCAGGAGGGGGTTTACTGCATTAATCCGCTGAATTGGAAAACCGATGGCACGCCCGGAACTGCCGCTGAAAATATCAAAGCGGTATTTTATATGCCGGAACACAAAAATATTTTCTGGCGTAAGGTGGAAGTGAAAAATTTTTGCGGTGCTGTCATCGATATGAAAAAAGGCGTACTCAAAGTAGATTGTCCTCTGCCGCTGCTGCATATTGTAAATGGCAAATTCACTAACAACGCTATTTCTATTTTTGCAGGGAATATTGCTGAAAATGCCAAACAGCGGACTCAATCACTGATAACGTATCGGGAATGGGAAGGAACCAACGGGAAATGAGTTTTTTTGATTATCTGCCTTGTTACATATTGAATCACTCTCCCAAGATCATTGCTGCATTTGAAATGGATTTCCTGCGGGATCTGCCTGCTTTTCAAAAAGCGATCCCGCAAAGTGAAAAATTCACCGTGCTTTTGCAATTGGGCTGGTCTGCCGAATTGCCGGAGGTCGCAAATGAACTGAAAAACCGCATTGCCGAAGCAAGAAATGCTTTTCCGCAAGCAAGATTTATTATCCTCGCCAACGCTCCCCGTGAAGTGGAGATCATCAAAGAATTCTGTGAAGTATATCTGGCAAGCCACAATGCTTTTCTTGATCCGTCCCGTTATTCTCTGGCGAAAAAAGGCAAACGCAAATTTGATGCTCTTTACATAGCCCGCATTACTCCATTCAAGCGGCATGAACTGGCTGAAAAGGTGAAAAATCTGCATCTGATCGGCAGTTATTCTGACAAAGAAAAAGAGTATTTCCGCCGGACTCTCGCCCGATTCCCCGATGCCAAATGGAGTCAGAAAGTACCTTCATTTTTTATCGGACGGGAAATTGGCAAAGCCGCTTGCGGTCTGGCATTGTCTGCGGTGGAAGGAGCAATGTTTTCCTGCGGGGAATACACTCTTTGCGGGGTGCCGGCAGTCAGTACACGCAATTTGGGAGGAAGGGATACACTTTTGCCGGACTTCGCCGTCCGCTATGCATCAGACAGTGCGGACAGCGTGGCGGAAAATGTGGCATACTGGGCAGATAATTATATTGAACCGGCGGAAATCCGCAATGGTTTCCTGAAACTGGCAGAACCTCAAAAAGCATTGGTACAGGATTTGGTCAATTCGATTGCCGGGAAAAAGGTTCATCTGCCCCATAAGTTGAATATAAGATGCCGCCTGATGCCCCACACAAAATTATTGCACGGAATAAGGAGAGTAAAATAATGAGTATTGCAAAAGATAAAATTTTTGCCGTTATTATGGCTGGCGGCAAAGGGGAAAGACTGTGGCCTTTGAGTACCGAAGAGCGTCCAAAACCGTTGATGTCGCTCAATGGTCAGCAGACACTTCTGGAAGATACTGTGCAGCGGTTGTTTCCGCTTTTTGAAGCCGAGAATGTTTTTGTGATAACCGATGAAAAATCAGCGATCGCGGCCCGGGAAATATTGATGCTGCCGGCAGAAAACATTATTGCTGAACCATGCCGCAGAAATACTGCACCCTGCATAGCACTGGCCGCGGCGATGATAAAAAGGAAATGTGAAAATGCCACTATGGTAATTCTGCCTGCCGACCATCGTATTGCTCCGGTAAAACGTTTTCAGGAAGATTTGATTGATTGTATAAAACAGGCCCAGAGTGATAGTTTGACTATTTTGGGTGTGACTCCGGATAAACCTGCCACCGGTTACGGTTATATCAATGCGGGAGAAAAAATCGCTCCCGGTATATATACAGTGAATGCTTTCAAAGAGAAACCGGATTTTGCCACAGCCCAGCATTATATGCTGGATGGTAACTACTGGTGGAATTGCGGGATTTTTGTCTGGCGGGTGGATGTCATTGCTGAAGCATTCAGAAAATATTGTCCCGGACTGTATGAGAAATTTACTGCCTGGGCAGCCGGAGGGGATCATACTGTTGACTTTGCGAGTTGTGAAAAAATTTCCATAGATTACGCAGTTATGGAAAAAGCCGATAATGTGGCTGTGAAACAGGCGTCATTTCAATGGAATGATTTAGGTACATTGGGAGCATTGTACGAGATCACGACCAAAGATTTCCACGAAAACGCCATCAGTACACAAGGTAAAATACATCTTGAAGAATCCGGTCAAAACCTTGTTTTTTGTGATGACGACACCGAGATCCGGGTGGAAAAACTCAATCACTGTGCTGTAATCAAATCCGGCAAATCCCTGTTGATAACAACCAAATGGTAAAGATTACCGAACGTGACAAAATTTATTCTAGCGTGCTTGTGTTATCCGTCCACATCTCGCACTGGCTGATTACGGTTTCCAGAGCTTCTTCCTGGCCTTCCGGCGGATATTTGTATTTTTTCAGCAGGCGTTTCACCATTGAACGCATTTTGGCTCTGGCGGTTTCTTTTTTCTGCCAGTCAACGGTTCGATTTGAGCGGAGCATTTCGGTCAGTTCTTTGGTGATTGCCACCAGCTGGTCGTTGTCGTGAAAATCCTTCACAGCCTGCGGTTTGGTCAAGGCATCATAAAACGCGATCTCTTCAACGGACAAGCCCAACTGATTACTGCTGTCA
>JAZONW010000009.1:0-12278 GCA_045654745.1 Victivallaceae bacterium
CTGATAAAAAAAATGCCGAAAAATAATTTCCGGCATCTGTTTTGCGATTTTATTTCAATTTGAGCAGATTTTTTAATGCTCCGGCGGCCTCTTTGGCAGTATCGTCAAGTACTTCTGCAGTTCCTTTGCCGATACTGTCAATTGCTTTAACAGCACTCTCGCTGACATTGCCGACTGCATCAGTAGCGGCTTTGGTTGCTTCTGCAGCGGCTTCAGAGGCGGCCTTTGTCGCCTGTGCAGCCGCATCAGCCGCTGCCGTTGCCGCCTGATCAGTAACATCGACCAAAACATCTCCGACTGCCATACCGGCCTGACCGCACGCAGTCACGACCGAATTAAAGACTTCTATCATGATCAGATTGACCGCTTCGACCATGCTTACATCATCCTCTTTACCGATATTTTCCAACACGATACCGCCGAGCGGCACCGGCACACTGACGCCGAGAGCCTTGTTGGAAAAAGATATTCCGTTGTTGACGATGGCAAGTTCGGTTATTTCAACTTTTTTAGCTTCGCCGGGCTCACTCTCTTTTTCGGCGGCAGGTTCTTCGCTCTGCTCCAAAGCGGCGTCGCTATTCTGTCCGCCTGAAAGTCGGTTGACATTATCGAGAATATCTCCGAGGTTGCTTTTGCCGAGGCCTGATTCAAAATCAATTTTCATACCGTCAACCCGGATGAGATTGATTTTGATACGGTCAGTAAAAAGTGAAGCAAGATCAATATCAACAACAACTTCTTTAAGCTTTATGGCGTGCGGCGATTGATACCCTGCCGGATTGCCGACGGCAAAATCTTTGAGTTCCACTCTGCCGGCGAGCGAGGTGAAAAAGTGTCCGACTTCAACCGGTGTACCGGTAATAAACGAACCGATTTGCTCAACGCTGTGCTTGACCAGAATATCCCGCAAAATCAATACCAGAAGCAATATGACTGCAAGGGTTATGCCGAGAACTTTAAAAAAAGTTTTTATTTTGCTTTTTTTGCCGGTGTTTTGTTTTTCTTTTTCGCTCATTTTGTTTTAACTCCATATTTATCTGCCAGTTTCTGCAATGCTGCAACTTGTTTTTCACTCAAAACCTTGCCGGATCTGAATTGTTTATCCAGAGAATCGAAGAACTTTTTATCATCGTAAACAAATCTGCCGCGTTTGACCGGTTCAGCAAATGTCACTTGGGACAATGCCGCGAACAATGCCTCCACACCGCTTCCGGCAGGAGTTGCGGCTGTTGATTCAGGTGCGGACAAATCAGGTGTTTCCGGCGGAAGATCCAACATTTTTTCCACACAGTCAATATTTTTCAACATTTTCCTGTATTTGACGGCTATTTTGCCGAGGGCAGTCATCTGCTTCGGCGACAGAAGTTTGCCATCCATCGCCTGCTTTTTCAAAGAAGCGACGAACTTTTTATCATCATAGACGATTCTGCCTCTTGTTTCCGGCGGAGCAAATGCAACATCATCAAATGCGGCAAAAAGACCATTGTAATCCAACTGCGAAGCCGCGGCGGCATCTTTTTCCCGTTTTGCCCGCCCTGCTCTGCTGACTTTGGCGGCGGCGTTGATTTTATCCTGCGCCTCCTGCGACAGACTGGAAAACTTCTCCTGCGGAATTTTATCAAGGACATTTCCGGCAAGTGAAATCAATGCCTGATACTGTCTTGCAGAAATACTGCCGCTCTGCCTGAACTTGTTTTCCACTGATGAGAAAAATCTACGGCTGTTGAATCGTTTGCTGCCGGATTCTTCATCAAATTCGATACCTTGCAAAACATTGACAAGTTCAGCTGCGGCAGCAGATTCCGGCGCATCAAAATTATTGGCAGACAAAATCCACGGGATGAGCTGATCATAAAATTCATGCATCATATCGACCCAACCGAGTTTGCCCGCTTCGATATCGTCAAGTTTTGTTTCCATTTTAGCAGTAAAAGCGATATCAAACAAGTCGGGAAAACGCTCCACCAGAAAGTCATTTACCACCGTACCGCTGTCAGTAGGAGCAAGTTTCCCCTGCTCTTTTTTTACATATTCACGGTCCTGAATAGTCCGCAGGATGGTGGCGTAAGTGGAAGGTCTGCCGATGCCGTTTTCTTCCAGGGCTTTGATCAAAGCCGCTTCGGTATAACGCGGAGGGGGTTCGGTGAACTTTTTGGCGGGATCGAATTTTTCGATGGCAAGAAGTTCGTTTTTGCTGATCGTTTTCAGCAAAGCGGCCTCTCTGCTCTCATTTTCCTGTCTGGCACTGTCATTGAACAGGCAAGTATAACCGGGGAAAGTCACCACAGATGCGACGCTCCGGAAACGGTACATATTGCTGTCTTTGCCGCACACATCAACATCGACGGTATTCTGCTCAAGCACAGCCGGAGCCATCTGACTGGCGACAAAACGCTTCCAGATAAGAGTGTAAAGTTTCAACTGTGCCGGTTCGAGATAAGGTGCGACGCTTTCCGGAGTACGGTTCACATCTGTCGGGCGGATAGCTTCGTGGGCTTCCTGTGCCGCCGCCTTGTTTTTGTAAACATTGAATTTTCCCGGCAGATATTCCTGACCGTAATTGGCTTTGATAAATGCCGCCGCCGCCAACTGTGATTCACGCGAAAGCGTCACGGAGTCTGTACGCATATAGGTGATAAGACCGACCGTATTGCCGTTGCCGAGATCAACGCCTTCGTACAACTGCTGGGCGTAACGCATCGTGGCAGAAGCCGAAAAATTAAAGGCCACGTTGGCACTCTGTTGCAACGTCGAGGTGGTAAACGGCGGCGGAGCATTACGTTTTTTTGATGTACAGCTTACTCCTGCCACCGTCGGGGTCGAACCATCCATGACAGCTTTTTGCAGGGCAACGGCATCTTTTTCACAGGAAATTTTGAAATCACTGTCATTTATCTTGAAAAGGCGGCTGGAAAATATCTCTCCGGTTTTGCGGAGGAAATCAACTGAAAAAGTCCAGTATTCTTCCGGCACGAAGCCTGTTCTTTCTCTTTCTCTTTCGACGACAAGGCGCAATGCTGCCGACTGCACTCTGCCGGCACTGCGGCCCTTTTCAAGTTTCCGCCACAACACCGGACTTACTTTGTAACCGACGATACGATCCAGCACCCGGCGCGCCTGCTGGGCATCTACCAGATTTTGATCGACCTGTGCAGTGTGTTCAAGAGCCCTGCTTATGGCTTCTTTGGTTATTTCGTGAAATGTCACCCGGTGGAAATCACCTTTGAATACCGGTTGAAGTACATTCTGCAAATGCCACGCGATCGCCTCCCCTTCGCGGTCAGGGTCGGGGGCAAGATATATATTATCTGCTTTTTTGGCGGCGGCTTTAAGATTTTTGATCACCTGCTTGCTGCGCGGCGTTTCCACATAGACCGGAGCAAAATCATGCTGCACATCGACACCGAGTTCTCTTTCCGGCAGATCACGGATATGACCCATGGATGCAATAATATCAAATTGCGATCCCAGCATTTTCCCGATTGTTCTGGCCTTGGTCGGAGACTCTACTATAAGTAAATTAGGCATACTCTTTTTCCTGATGCTCTTATATTAAAATTTTCACTGAACTGCTGTTGCCCGCGTGTGCATATATACGCATATGCGGTTATCTACTAATACAACCATTTTGCCGTTTTTGTCAAGTACTTTTTTTAACAATATATAAAAATCCGTCAAAAAAATAAAATCCGGATTGGCTTTTACCACTTTAGATGTTATATTAGCATTGCAGATAAATGAGCTGTATTATTAACTATATGTGGAGTGATTACAAAATGAAATATTTTTTCCTGAGCAGTCTTGTTACAGCATTTGTGCTTTGCGGCTGTGCTTCCACCGGAGAAATATGCCGGGAATCAGACCTGAGCATCGAAGAAATCGAAAAAAGAAAAACTCTTGCCGTCGATCCTGACGGGCGTTATGCCAAAGCAAAAACTTCTGTAATGCGGCAGGAAATCCGTACTGCCGTCGGCTGGATGGAGCCGGAAAAACTGGAAATGGTGGAAATAAAATACGAAGAACCGGGCAATTTCAAACTTACCACTTTTGAAGATAACGAGCCGGTAAGTGCGATCATTATCAACAACGATCAGGCGTGGCTTGCAAACTACGACAATGAGAGCGTTTTCAACTATCCGCTCGAAGAACTGAAAAAAGTGCGTCTGCTGCAGAAACTTTCCATGCCGGACACCAAACTCAAAGATGTTTTTGCTGAAATCAAAGCATATCGCTGCACTGTTGACGAAAAAGAATACTACAAACTTGTCTGTTCCAACCCCGGAATGCGGGATCTTAATCTTTATATTGATGCCAATGATTTCCTGCCCCGCCGGATCACCGGAACATTTTCCATCAACGGCACTGATTTGAAATATGAATCAGAAATGGTCAGATACGCCCTTTTTGAAGGTGTCCGTATCGCCGATGAGAGTATTGTAAAACTCAACAACCTGAAACAGACCGGCAAAGTGATTTTTTTCAAATTGGATATCCCGTTGCACGCCTCTGATTTCCGTCCGCCGGTATTCTGATTTTATGGAACTGGGGGAAGTTATACGGCAACGCCGCTCCATCAGGCGTTTCAAACAGCAGGATGTCCCGACAGAAATGTTGCGGAAATTGATCGATGCCGCCCGTATGGCTCCGAGTGCCGCCAATCGGCAAAAACTGCGTTATCTGGCAATCAATGACCGGAATCCGGTCAAAAACATTTTTGAATTGACCCGCTGGGCAGCCGCGGTTGCCCCAAAAAGGACTCCGCAATGGGGAGTTTCTGCACCGACTGCGTTTATTGCAGTCTGCATACCGCCGGAAAAAGACAATCTCCACCTTGTCGCTGATGCCGGAGCGGCAATACAAAATATCCTGCTGACAGCAGTTGACAACCAGCTCGGATGCTGCTGGATCGGTGCTTTTGATCGCCCCAAAGCCAACGCCCTGCTCTTTCCCGACGGCTCGACTGAAGTCCTTTATCTTGTCGCAGTGGGATATCCGGATGAAACTCCGGTACAGCTGGATTGCCGGGAAAACGACAACACCTCTTATTTTCTGACCGATGATGATACTTTGTGCGTCCCGAAACTGACCGTCGATGACATTTGCAAGTTCATCTGAATAAAGATAAAAAAACGGAGCAAGTGATTTTGCTCCGTTTTTTGTTATTTGCCGGACTTGGCATCGTAGTCGTTGAATATTTTTTTAACGACATCATAAGCAAGTTTCGGACGCCGGTACTCATCGACCACACCTTTGTTATTAAATGCACGCGGCCGTTTGAATGCCCGCTGGGTGGAGTAACTGCGGAAATCCCCGAATACCCAAAGCGAAAATCCGGCAACTCTGGGGTCATTGAGCATGATATTGCAGGAGTTCTCCAGATAATCGGCCTGAAATTCTTCACTCCAATGGCAACGGAAACGGTCGTGCCACCCGGGAATACCGCCGGCACCGTTTTCGCTGATGAGAAACGGTTTATCCTGCCAGCCGGAATCGTCGCAGAATTTTTCAAATAATTTCAGGCAAGGCTCGAAATCTTCCAGCGGTCTGGGACGTTCCTCATCCGCACTCCCCTGATACCATCCGGCATAACAGTTGAAACTGGTCACATCTGCCAGATCCATATTGATATCACCGATACCGGCCTTGGTGGCATAAGTTACCAGACGGGACGGGTCTGCCTGACGCAGGTAATCGGCCATCGCTTTAAAAAGCGGACGCGACCCCTCTGACCAGGATTCTGCCTCATTCAAAAATCCCCACATGATCACAGCGGGATGGTTGAAACTTGCTTTGAGCATCAGTTTCTGCTGGGCTTTTTGCAAAGCGACAAAATGTTCGTCCTGCTGTATATCCAATGTATCGCCCCAGCCGATGGTTTCTTCCCAAACCAGAATACCTCTTTCATCGCAAAGATCAAGGAAACGCTGATCCTGGGGATAATGGCTGCCGCGGACAAAATTGGCACCGATATCCTGCAACAGCTGGACATCTTCCAGAATCAATGCGAGCGGCAGAGCGGGTCCCAGTTCGGGGTGGGATTCGTGACGATTGAAACCGTGCAGTTTTACCGGTTTGCCATTGAGCAGTATTTTGCCTCCGGCGGTAGAAACAGTCCGGAGACCGAAACGCTCCACCAGCACATCTCCGCCCAGATTTAAAGTCAAAGTATGCAAAGCCGGACTTTCGCAAGACCAAACGCTTTTATCTGCCGGACAAGCAGTAAAAAAAGCACAACCATCTTTAACTTCAAGAGAAAGTTCACAGTCGTTTTCATTGTCAAAATGGTAAGCGAGAGAAACTTTTTCGCCGTCACCGACGCCGCGGAAAAATACTTTCACGCTCACTTCACCTTTATCAAGGCAGGTCGTAGTGATCTGCGCACGATCCAGACTTTTTGACGGCAGTTCGTGCAGTTCCACCGGACGGTAAATCCCGCCGAAGCAGTAAAAATCATAGAGTACCCGGACCAGCGGCTGACGGACAAAATCAAAGCGGTTGTCGATAATCACTATCAATTCATGCCAGTTGCCGGCACCGGCATTGAGGGTGAATTCCATTGCGGCATAAGGCTGATCTGCAAGTGCAACAAATTTTTTATCCCAGAAAACAGCCCCCCAGGTACCCAGTCCGTGAAACTTGAGCATGATATCGGCATTATCAGATGTATATACCATAGTGCGGTAGTAAGCAGTGCCGCGTTTGCCGGCATATTTCGGCAGGACATCAAAACATCCCGGCACAGAAAGCCTTTCGGTATATTCTATTTTTTCCGGCAAAACAGCCGGATCATCAACATTGTCGATCAGACAGAAATCCCATGCTCCGGAAAGATCAAAAATTTTCCGGCCCGGATAAAGAGGATAACAGTTTATCATTTTGCGAACTCCTTGTGTTATAAAAAATTCATACTGTTACTTTGTTTCATACTATAGCACCTGGTAATGGATTTACAATGATAATTTGGTTGCATTTTGTGGTAAAATAGTTGCATTTTGAATGATATTGCCGTATCCGCAAAAAAAAAGCGGCCGGAAACCGGCCGCTTGTATCTCGCCAAAAGAGATTCTCTTAATCAATCTTGCAGTAAACTCCGCCGTTGGAAGCAGATTTGTGGGCGGCAAGACAATATTTGAGGTTGTCAAGACCGCTTTCGGCATTGAGAAGTTTGCCGCTTTTGATGGATTCAGCGTGATCTTCGATGATCCCCTGATAAATATTGGAAACTTTTTCCGGGACGAGCTGCTGCACGCCATCGGCAGTTTCAAGTTCCAACCGGATTTTATACGGCTCATCTTCGTAGCCGGAGAATTGGAACATAGTACCGAAAGAACGCAGCACACCTTCACTGCCGTATATCTCAAATCCGAGGTTTGAAAAAGTTCCAAGCGCTCCGCCGCGACGCTCACAAAACGCCACACTGGCACTGCATTGCAAACCATTGGCAAGGTCAAAACGGATATAAGCACCGTCTTCGGCGGCGATTTTCATCTGTTTGGGGTAGTAGCAGGCAGTCATACCGACGATTTTGCTGTCAAACAGAAACTCCGCCATATAGAAACAGTGGGAAGCCACATCTCCGATCGGACCGCCCATTTCCTCGATTTTGGAGCAGCGCCAGGATTTTGCATCTTCCTCGTTGTAACCATATTCGAATTCCATATGCAAATGAGCATCGTTGATAACACCGAGTTTGCCGTTTCTGATGTATTCTCTTGCCAGTTCATTACGGGCATTTTTCACCATCATATGGTCAACCGAGAGTGATAGACCATACTCGGCGGCGGCAGAAATCATTTTTTCACCGTCTTCGATTCTGGTGCAGAGGGGTTTCTCGGAAATGACATGCTTTCCGGCTTTCATCGCCGCCATAGCCGCAGAGGCATGGGTCGTATTATTGGTGGCAACAAAAACAGCATCGATTTCCGGATCAGCATACATTTCATCCATTGAGGCGTAGAATTTGAGTCCATAAGCTTCCGCGGCAGCTTTTCTTGCCGGATTGATATCGGTAACACCGATCAATTCAGCATTCTCAAGCGGCTGAAAACGGGATTTGTCGCAGGCAAAACCTTCTTTGGCAATGCGGTTTTCTGCAATACCGCCAAAACCGACAATACCGTAACGGATTTTTTTGTTGCAGCTCATTTCGATCTCCTTCATCTGAAATATATTTTACATTGTTTCCACTGTTTGAAGTATTTTATTGTTAAATATAATTTAACTGCGGAGTATCTGCAACGGAAAAACCTTGTAAAAAAACACTTTTAAATTGCAAAATCATACTGCAAACTCAATGTTTTTATTTTTCGCTCAACAAAAGAAACACTCTTTTACAGCACAACCGCGTTTTCAGCAGCAGACGATACGCAGCAGAAGTGCTTTTGCGGTTGCATTTCAAGCTAAACGGTATTATATTAAATAGAATAATTCAAAAAATCAACAACCTTTACAGGAGTTTTCAAATGGCTGACGAGTCAAAAAACCTTGATCTGATGGACAAAATCGTAAGTCTGTGCAAACGGCGGGGATTTGTTTTCCCCAGTTCTGAAATCTACGGCGGTTTCAACGGCTTCTGGGATTACGGCCCTTACGGTTCCAGAATGAAACGCGCAATCGAAAACCTCTGGTGGAAAGATATGGTCGAAATGCGCGACAATGTGGAAGGTCTCGATTCCACTGTCATCTGTAATCCGACTGTCTGGAAAGCATCCGGCCACCTTGACCAGTTCAGCGATCTTATGACTGACTGCCGTCAGTGTAAAGCCCGTTACCGCGTTGACCAGATGGAAGACCCCACCACCTGCCCCAATTGCGGCAGCAAAGACCTGACCGAGCCCAGAGAATTCAATCTGATGATGAAAACTTTTGTCGGCCCGGTTTTCGACGAAGACCACGTCGCATATTTGCGTGCCGAAACCTGCCAGCCCATTTTTGCAGATTTCCACAATGTGCGGGTCGCAACCCGTCAGAAACTGCCTTTCGGTATTGCCCAGATCGGTAAGTCTTTCCGCAATGAAATCAACCCGCGTAACTTCACATTCCGCAGCCGTGAATTCACCCAGATGGAAATGGAATTTTTCTGCGACGGCGAAGAAGGTATGGAATGGTTTGAATACTGGAAAGAACAGCGTATAAAGTACTATCGGGAAAAACTGCTTTTCCCGGAAAATTTCATGCGTATTTACGAGCACGAAAAACTCGCCCATTACGCAAAAGCCGCTATTGATATCGAAGTAAAATATCCTTTCGGCTGGGGCGAACTTGAAGGCGTCCATCACCGCGGCACCTGGGATCTTTCCCGCCACACTGAATTTTCCGGCGAAGACCTGCAGTACGTTGACCACGACAACCACCGCAAGATCATGCCGACCGTCATCGAAACCAGTGTCGGTCTTGACCGCACCATCCTTGCCCTGTTGAGCCTCAACTACGACGAGGAAAAAGCCAGCACCCAAAAGGCCGATATGGAAGAAGACACCCGCATCGTGCTTCATCTGCCGCCGCTGGTCGCCCCGATCCAGGTCGCAGTGCTGCCGCAATCCAAAAAGCTCAAAGAAAACGCTTATGCCCTTTATAAATCCATGGATCGTTACTTCCGCAGTGAATACGACGAAACCGGCAGTATCGGCAAACGTTATCGCCGTCAGGATGAAATCGGTACGCCTTTCTGCATAACCTTTGACTTTGACTCTCTCAATGACAACGCTGTAACAGTGCGCAACCGCGACACTATGCAGCAGGAAAGAGTCAACATTTCTCAGCTGCGCGATTACCTGGAAGAAAAAATCGGATACTGAGATCCATGCAAAAAGAATCCCTATCGATCATTACCCCCGATTGGAAAGCAGCTATTGCCGCCACCGGTGGCAATCTTTTCCGGCTGGAATACCGTAATGCCAATCTTAAAGTACTGCGGCAGCCGGCATCACTCCGTGAACTCGCTGCATCTCCGGCGGTTTACGGTATTCCGCTGCTCTTTCTGCCCAACCGGATAGAGGATGGCTGTTTTACGTTGGGCAGCAGGGAATACCGTTTCCCCATAAATGAAACAGCAAAAAACAATCATCTGCACGGATTCATGCACAAAAAGAAGTGGCAGTTGAGCAAAAATTCAGATAAACTTGCCGCTTCATATCATCATACCGACCTGGAAATATGGCCGTTTGAATTCAAGGTCAATGTGGAATATCTTTTCACCCCTGACCGGGTGATACAAACAATAAAGTTTCACAACCTTTCACAAGAGCGTATGCCCTTCTTTTTCGGTCAGCACACCGCTTTCCGCCTGCCGGATACTGCCGAAGTCGATGTCAGTGCCGGACGCAGAATAAACCTTTCCGGCCGCAATCTGCCGGACGGGACTTATTCCGATTACAAAACAGTATTCAACAGCAAAAGCGATCCCGTTGATATGCTTGTCGAAAACAGCGGTTTTTATGCCCGGATCAACCACCCCGGAATACAAATCACTTACAAAGTCGATCCGCAATACAAATTCTGGGTCTTGTGGAACTGGGATCACCGCCACCGGATTTTTTGCATAGAACCGCAAACCTGCACTATCAATCCAGTCAAAGCAGCCGCACTGCTCAAAGACACCGGCATACGCTTCATAGATCCGCATCAGGAAAACACACTCCAAACCGAAATCGTCATAAAAGAGCGATAAATGCACTTTATCACACTGTTTTTGACAAAAAACATGACAAAAAGTGGTAATAAAGGGCTTTTAGCACTTGACAAACAGCTTGAGTCGTGATATTTTATAAGAGGTTGCAGACGATTGTCTGCGATCGACAGGCATAACAGCGTGCTGTTTTATACCGGATCGCCTTTCCACCGCTCACGGTATAAACGACACAAAAAACAGTACGGCAGTGGTTTCTGCCGGACAGGAAATTCAAGCTTAGTTTGAAGCGAAACACAACTGCATCAGCAGAAAGTGTCCGCTTTTTTTGCATTTCCGTCAACTGCAGCTGATGTGCCGTAAGGTAATAATCGGGCTTGAACAAGTTATCGAACAAAGGACAGAGAAATGAAAGTTAGAGCTTCGATCAAACGCAGATGTGAATTCTGCCAGGTCATCAAACGAAACGGGATAATCCGCGTGATTTGCTCCCGTGACCCGCGCCACAAACAGCGTCAGGGCTGAGTAGTAACAATTTAAGAGAAGGACAAAAAGAAAATGCCTCGTATTATTGGTGTTGACATCCCGGGCAACAAGCGCATTGAGTATTCTCTGCGTTACATCTATGGTGTTGGTCCGGCGAAGGCGCTCGAAATCCTCGAAAAAACCGGTATTGACCGCAACATGCGTGCCAGTGACATCACTCCCGACCAGATCTCCCAGATCACCAAGATCCTGCAGGATGATCTTCTGGTGGAAGGCGATCTCCGCCGCAGCATTTCCGCTGACATCCGCCGTTTGCAGCAGATCAACTGCTATCGCGGCATCCGTCACCGCCGGAATCTGCCTGTCCGCGGACAGCGCACAAAAACCAATGCCCGTACCCGCAAAGGTAAAAAGGTTACAATCGGTGCTATCCGTGACAAAACTCAGCGTCGTCTGGCTGCTAAATAAGAGTTTTTCACAGGCAACAACCTTAACAGCGTAAAAAATTTTATTGGAGAATAATATATATGGCTGAAGAAGAAATGAAATCCGCCGTCGAGACGGAGGCAACTGCTGCCGCTCCGGCTGTTAAACAGCGCGCAAAAAGCGGTCGCTACATCCCCAGCGGTATTGTTTATGTCTTGGCGACTTTCAATAACACCAAAGTCACCATCACCGACTTGCACGGTAATGTGATCAGCTGGTCTACCGGCGGTAAAAACGGATTCAAAGGTTCCCGTAAAAGCACCGCTTATGCAGCACAGCTCATTGCCGGCGACGCCGCTAAAAAAGCAATGCTTCTCGGTATGAAAGAAGTCGAAGTCCGGATCAAAGGTCCCGGTGCCGGTCGTGAATCCGCTGTCCGCGGTATTGCTGCTGCCGGACTCGAAATCAGCGTGATCAAGGACATCACCCCGGTTCCTCACAACGGTTGCCGTCCTCCGAAACGCCGCAGGGTCTGAAGTAAACCCGCTTGGTTGGCCGCTTGATTGACAAGCGGCAGGTTTAACGCAATTGTTAACGGGTGTCAAAAAAGAAACATCAGACACCAGGAATTTGGGAAGGAAAAACAGTTATGAATTCAACAATCGGTTTCCCGATGCCGAAAGCCATCGTTGCTGATGAAGCCACGATGACCGATACTTATACAAAGTTTATCGCCCAG
>JAZONW010000010.1:0-46680 GCA_045654745.1 Victivallaceae bacterium
TTTTTCCAGCATATCCGCAAAAACTTCCGCCCGGCGGTAGAAATCCTTGTTGCCGCCGAACCGGGACTTACTCAAATCAGACAGGGCATATTGCAATATGTTATTAAGTTTTTTCTGCTCAAAATCTGACGGCACGACCAATCCCGGATCGATTTCCCTTACATAACAGGCATATCCGCATACGTCTGTGGCAATCACCGGAATATCCATGGCAAGTGCTTCAATTATAACTGTCCCGGCAGCCTCTTTGCGGGCGGGATGAAGCATCACATCTGACGCGGCAAGCAGACGCTCAACATCGTTCCTTGCTCCGGTAAAGATCACCCGGTCGGAAATGTCAAGTCCGGCGGCAAGTTTGCGGTACTTGACGGAGTTGTCTCCACCGCAGACCAGAAAATAAACATTTTGTTTTTTGTCAAGAGATGCCACTGCTGCTATCGCACGGTCAACCCCTTTGGTTTTAAATGAAGATGCAATTTGTAAGATCAATATGGCATCATCGGGGATATTAAATTCCTGCCGCACCTCATTTCTGACGACTTCTGTATTGTCTGGGGTGCAAAAACGACCGGCAATACCGGGCGGAAGCTGGATAAATCTATCCTCCGGCGTCTGATAATATTTCCGGTATTGCATTATCTGCCTGTCAGTAAGAGTAAATATACGGCAATTGCTCTGCGGAGCAAAAACTGCTTTTTCCAATTTACCAAATGTCCGGTAACGCGGCAAAATACGGGATAAAAACGGATGTTCCGCTTGAACCTGTGCGGCAAAGCAATCATCGGCGGCATAATAAAAATCGCCGCCGGGAATACGGCTGAACATCACAACTGCGTCAAAAACAGCCTGTCGTAAAAATTTTTGCACCTGTTTGGCAAAATCAGCTGTCCTTGCGTGATTGCTTATCCCCTTTGCCGGTAATTGCACCACGGTCGATCCGGCAATACCGGGCAACGGCTCATCGATTTCAGATACAATGAGCGTAATTTGGTGACTGCGTCCGGCAACTTCTTTTGCCATCGCCACAAAATCTTTTTGCAAGCCGCCGTGCGGGAAATAACGATACAAAACAAAAGCAAAATGCATCTTATTCACTCTTTATCATTTATCGGCATAAATGCAACAGTGCCGCCGAAAAGTAAAGATATTTTTGACACCGGCACTGCGATCAGCCAAATCCAACTTGTATTAATGTAATCTTTGACACTGTTTTTTTCAAATATTCTGCAATGTTTTTACTTGATGATCCGGCAACAGTATTGACTTTTATCCATTATGCCGTACATTATAACGAGTACTTGTTGTGATTTACCAATCTACCGGGAGAGTTATATGCTTAAAATAGTCCAGATCGACCTTGCAAGACAAATGGAAACCATATCTGCGATATATGAGTTCATTGATCTTGCGGCGAAACATTACTACAATGCCCTGCTCTTTTATCTGGAAGACCGGATCAAAACTCCCTCTTACCCCTACCCTGCTGACAATGAAACTTACAGCATTGAAGAAATGAAAACCATTGTCCGGTACGCCGCTCAAAAAGGACTTGAAATAATTCCGTGCGTACCGGTGATGGGCCACGCCGAAAGATTTCTGCGGCACAAAGAGATGCTTGATTTGGCAGAATTACGCGGCGGCGAAACCAACCGCTACGGAGCAAAGACATTACAGGAATACTGCCCAATGCAGCAAAAGTTGTATGATTTTCTGGAAAAATACTTTACTGAATTGGCAGAAATTTTCCCCTCACAATATTTTCATATCGGCCAGGATGAAATCGCGTCTGTCGGCAAATGTCCCGTATGCAGTAAAATCGCCGCCGAACCGGACGGCGAAAGCCGCCTCATTACAGAAAACACGCTCAAAGCATACAAGATTCTGAAAAAGCTCAACAAGCGTCCGATGATCTGGGCGGATATGCTTGAGGAATACAAAGACATCGCCGACAAACTTCCCAAAGATACAGTTATCGTGGATTGGCAGTATCAGAGTGATGCCATCCGCAGTGTTTCGCATTTCGCCAATCTCGAAGTAACAGACAATCTCAAAATTTTCCGGGACAAAGGATTTGATGTCATCTGCGCCCCTACTACATCTGCATCCAATATCCGCACATTTACCGAATATGCCGCTATGCGGGAAGTAAGCGGGATGCTGTTGACCAACTGGGAACGCGCCCATTCGTTTCAACCCCGGCTATATCCGGTGATCGCCTACGCAGGAGAACTCTGGAATGGTTCAAGCCATACCGACGCCATCCGCAAGGTTGCCACATCCCTTTTCGGCATTGACGATCAATTGTTTTCCGCCTTGCTGGATGCCGTTTTTGACAACGGTATGTGTACCCGCTTTGCCGGAGACCGGATTTCAGCAGATGGGGCTGCTACTACCGGTTTTTTCGGCAGAAAAAGCAAACTTGCAGCAGATCTGAAACTTTTTATTTTGCAGTTTGGATCATTTCGCAGTAAAATCAAAACAGAAACCGGCATAAAAATACTGGATGATATCCTGCTGGCACTGGAATCAGCTTTTATAACGCAAAACGTGAGGAATTTCTTTTCTCTCAAACGCAGTATGAAATGGGATACCGGAGATGATGAAACTGTCAACGATTTCCTGGATCAGCTTGATCGGTGGTATGCCAAACGCAAAAAGTTCTGGTCGCAAATCCGCCCTGGAATTGACGACTCTATGGTGGACAGCGACTTTCACAATGCCAGAAACTCGATTCTGACGCTGGCGGAAAAATTCAAATCGCCCTCCCCGCGGTTGTCGCTGCGGTTTGCCATACCGAATCAATGGGGATGCGAATTCTGTACGATTTCACTCAAAAAACAGGGCAAATGGGAGCAGGTAACCAAAAGCGTATTCAAAAGCCTCTGCGAAACGACTGATGCCCTGTTTGAAAAGACACTTTTCCTGCCTGCAGATTGCGAATTGGAAAATCTGAAACTTGAATTCTACGGTTTCGGCGGTACCGGCGTATGCTATGCTGAAATCGAAACCGCCGACGGATCGACATATATCCCGACTGCCGTCACTGAAATTTCCGGCAAGGTCCTTATGGCAGAAAATATGCTGATCAACAGTGCCGCTTTTGCCTGGTTCGGTGATCAGCATATCCTGTTCACTGACGCCGACTGCAAAGAAAAATCAGCGGCGGTCCACTCGGTCGTTTTGAAAATGGATAAAACGGTGTGATTATTTCACCATATCGTCGTAAACTTTGAAATAACGCTGACCGAATACCCGCAAGGTTTTGCGGTCATAATGGATCCGGTCTTTAAGAGGAGTTGCACCCTCGTTTGAAGCCACTCCGGTATTGTCTATTTCTTTGGTGATATCATGGATGACGCGGTTGATGTGGTCAACATTGAGCGCAGGCTGGAAAGAACGCAACTCACCCATAATAAAAGGTACATCCTGCAATTCAGGCACATCAGTCCGGAACTGGCGGATGACCTGAATAAGTTTGGTCTTATAATAGTTGTACGCTTCTTCGGGAGTCTGTCCTTTTTTCAATGCATTGGCACACCCCTGATGCCACAAAACGGCAATTACTTTACCATCCTGCTGTGCCCGCTTGATGCGTGGCAAAGCCTGATCATAAGGTCTGTCAACGTGTCCTGACCGGAGTTTGTAAACCCCGCCGGGGAACCAGGATTCAATATTGCTGCCGCCGATGGCACACGGCACCAGACCGATTTTTTTATCCGGATATTTTTTGTGCAGTTCCTCGGCAAAAGTTCTGCCGAGGCAGGTTCCGGCGGTTTTACGGTCGAAATGAGTCGGCTCAACCGAAGGCACCCAGTTGCCGTCACGATCAAGAGTGTAAACATTGGGAATGGGAATTTTATCCGCAGCTTCGATTTTGCCCCTGCCCGCCATATTGGACTGACCGGCAAGGACGACAAGCAACATTTCATCGTTTTTTCCGGCGGCGTTGCTATTGTTGGCACAACAGCATCCGGCAAGACAGCAAACTGCTGTCAACAACAACGCAAAAATTTTTGCTGATTTCATTTTTCGACTCCGTTTTATTTAAATCAAATGTACTAAAACAGTTCACCCTGTTCCATACTCTCTTTGGCAGAAATAGTTTCGGTTTCGTCTGATTTCTCCTCACACCGGCAATCAAAAAAACCGGAAAAGAGATCATCGTCAACGACCCTGTTTTCTTTTTCTTCCGCCGGTACATCATCCACTTCCGGCAAATCTCTGACGATACTTTTGAAACCGTGTTTTTCACATATTTCACGGATCTTTGCCCAATCCGTTTCTGCACGTTCAAGTGCGGCAGGAAGATCAGAGAGTTCCGGCGGCAGTTCTGTTTTGAGTCTGACCAACTGTAAATTACACTTCAAGAACTCATCCTGACCGGCAAGTTTTTTCTCAAATTTACTGCCGGCAAGCAAAGTTTTATCAGCAAGATACTTTTCAATGCCTCCGCATTTCTGCAACATCTCTGCGGCACCTTTGGGACCGATGCCGGGAATACCGGGAATGTTATCAGATGAATCCCCGACCAGTGCAAGATAATCGGAAATCAATTGCGGAGGTACGCCGAATTTGGCATAAACCTCATCGGTGCCGCGTTCTTCAAATCCGCCCTGCTTCGCCCCGGCGGGGGCAACCAGTTTCACATCATCCGTTACCAGTTGCGACAAGTCCTTGTCGGAAGTTACGATACGGATTTCTCTGCCGGGAGATGCCGCAACGATACCGCCGATAAGATCGTCTGCCTCAAAATTGGTCACTGCATACTGGGGCCAGCCAAAAGCAGACGCCATTTCTCTGATCAGCGGAATTTGTTTTTTCAAATCATCCGGCATCGGCGGACGGTTGGCTTTGTAATCAGGATTGAGTTTCAAGCGGAAATCGACTTTGCCGCAATCAAAGAGCATAGCGCCGTAGCGGGAGGGATATTTTCTTTCCAGTTCCAGAAGCAGTTTGGTAAAAACAAAAAGAGCGTTGACCGGATTCCCGGATGGATCACTTAAATAGCGGATGGCATAAAAAGCCCGGAATATCTGACTGTACGCATCAAAAAGCATGATGCGGTTTGCTGTATTGTCACTCATTTCTGCCCCTTATTCAAATACAAAAAAGTTCAAGGTCGAAAGCATACTTACCGTCAGAGGAGTAATTTATGAAGAGGAGAAATTGCGCTTCGGCAAGTACACCCTCGCCCTTGAACCATTCATTACCATACACACACTTTGCGTGTTATGCAAATCAAAAAGCCAAATTTTCCACAATTTTCTCAAACAGCGGTGAATTTTTTTCAAAAAAATCCTTTTTTGACCCTTTTTCAACTTTACGCCGGAGACCTTTAGAGTTATATTACATAAAGTAATATATTTCAAATTGCAAGCAATAATGCAACACACAAAGGAGTCTATTATGTCTGCTTTAATATGGAACCCGGAAACCATCCCTGCCGAACTGGTACCTATGCTGGAAACCCTCGGCGAAGAGTATCCGGTGGCATCGCACGGCAGAGGCCTCAAAATCAACTTTGAAAAAATCAAAAGCGGCAAAGCCGTTTCCAACGTGATCCGCTCCAAAGGTGAAGTAACAGTCCAATACACCTCGATTTCGACAGCGGCACGCGGCCTCGGCTCTGCATTCAGCAGTCTGGATGGAGAGGAGGAAACTCCGGTTAAAACCCTCGGGATCATGCTTGACGTTTCCCGCAACCTTGTGATGAAAGTCGATCACATCAAATTTCTGATGCGTAAAATGGCTCTTTGCGGCTACAATCTGCTGATGCTCTATACAGAAGACACCTATGAACTGGAAGACGAACCATTTTTCGGCTATATGCGCGGTGCCTACACTATGGATGACATCAAAGAAATCGATGCCTACGCCGCAAAACTCGGTATCGAAGTCGTCGGCTGTATCCAGACTCTCGGTCATATGCGCCAGTTTCTCAAATGGCACCCGAATGCAGGATACCGCGATTCAGCAAGCGTGATGCTGGCTGATCACGACAAGACTTATGAACTCATTGAAAAAATGCTTGCTTTCTGGGATGAGGCTCTGACCAGCCGCCGCATTCATATCGGCATGGATGAAACTCACGATCTCGGCAGAGGCAGACACCTTGATTTATTCGGCTACGAAGACCCTGCCAGAATTTTCAACCGCCATCTGACAAAGGTCAATTCAATGTGTACCGCACGCGGACTCAAACCGATGATCTGGTCGGATATGTTTTTCCGGCTCGCCAGCAAAACCCACGCTTATTACGACCCCGAAAGCAAAATCCCGCAGGAAATCATCGACACCATTCCTGAAAATGTCCAATTGGTATATTGGGATTATTACAACACCGACAAAGACACCTACCGGATGATGTTCCAAAAGCATATTGACATCGGCTTCAAGCCGATGCTGGCAGGCGGCATCTGCACCTGGGGCAACCTCTGGTACAATCACGACAATGCCACAAGAGTAATGCCCCCCGCTCTTTCAGTCTGCCGGGAAATGAATATTGAGGAAGTCATTTTCACTATGTGGGGTGATGACGGTGCTTATTGTGAATTTGATTCTGCCCTTGCCGGTCTCTTTTTCGGTGCGGATCAGGTTTTTGAGCAGACTGATGAGGAAATCACTGCACTGCGGTTTGATACACTTTGCTCATCCAGTTACGAAGCTCACGTCGCCGCCGGGATGATGTCTCCGAAATTTGAAAACAACGGCCAAGACTACTGGTGCAGCGCGGCAACCCTGATCTGGGATGACCCCTTGTGCGGTATCAGTTTCGGCGATCACAAACGCAGAGATCCGGAATTCGACCTCAAACTGCTGGATTATTACGATGAACTTTTGTGCCGCATCCTGCCGCATATGGATAAATGCGGAGCCGGAGACATTGAGCACGCGGTCAACACCATCAACCTCATTATGCGTAAAGTTGAACTGCGCGGAGCATTGGAAGCCGCTTACGATTGCGGCGACCGCCTCGCCCTGCGCGACATTGCCGTGACTATGATCCCCGCTGCTATCGCCGCGGTAAATGAATTCGACGCCTCTTTCCGCAGTCAATGGATGAGCAAAGCCAAAGCTTTCGGCATTGAACATATCCAGTCCCGCAACGCCACCCTCGCTGCCAGACTGGAAGAATGTGCTTTGCGGATCAGAGAATTCCTCAACGGTGAAATCGACTCGATCGAGGAACTTGACGCCCGACTGCCGCACTCTGCGGCGACACATTCACACGTCGGCTGGTATGACCATTACCGCTCCGGCTCTATTTCAATGGTAAACTGAAAACAAATCTAATAAATAAAGGTAAAAAAATGATACACGTCGTAGCAAGAATGCAGATCAAACCCGGTTGTATGGACCGTTTTATGGAAGTGCTGTTGAATAATGTCCCCACAGTCAGAGCAGAAAAAGGCTGTATAACTTATCAGGTCTGCCGGGATATCGATCCCGAAAAACACGATTCCTTTGTCACCATTATCGAATGCTGGGAAAGTGAAGAAGCTTTGCGTACCCACCAGCAGGCGCCCCATATGGATTCCTACCGTGCCGCAGTCAAAGATCTGCGGGAAAGCACCACCGTCGATGTGATGTATCCGGTAAACTGACAGTGGTGCATATTATGTCTTATATCATCAAAAAAAGTCCCTGCAAACTTATCCCCGGTGCCGATCCCTCTCATCCGCAATGGGCAAATGCTGTACCGTTGAAACTTGCCGAAATAATAAATGCCGATTCCGGTCACACCCCTGAAACCGAAGTAAAAATGCTTTACGATGATTGCGGGATAGCCGGAGTTTTTACTGTCCGCGACCGCTATGTTCTCGGCAAAGCCACCGGAGATCAGCAGCCGGTCTGTCAGGACAGTTGTGTTGAATTCTTTGTCCACCCTGCCGGAGATGAGCGTTATTTCAATCTGGAAATGAGTTGCACCGGCAACATCCTGCTTTACCACGTAAAAGATTGCAGAGCTGAAATTTTTGAAGTCATCCCGCAGGCTGATCTGGACACCATTATAAGAAAATCTTCCCTGCCTTCGCAGGTCGTACCGGAAATAACAGAAAATGTCAACTGGTCGATGAGTTTTTATATCCCGGTGGAATTTTTTGTGAAGCACTCCGGAATAAATCCGATCCTGCAAGGTCAGAAATGGACAGCGAACTTCACCAAATGTGCCGATGACTGCTCGCATCCGCATTGGCTCTCCTGGCAGAAACTTTCCAAACTGGATTTCCATTTGCCTGCAGAATTTGGCGAAATCATCTTTGAATAAGTATTCCGGCAAATGAAATACCTCGCACTTGACATCGGCAATGTATGTATCAAAATAAATCCGGTATCGGCTTACAGCCGTATGGGATTTGATTCTCTGCCGCCTGAAATCATCTCGGTTTCCAGGAAATTTGAGAGCGGCAGACTCTCTTTTGACGAAATGCTGGATTTTTTCCAAAAGCATCCCGCAGGTCAGGGTTTTTCCAAAATGGAAATGACTGAAACATTCATTTCCATTTTGCAGGAACCGATGCCGGGAATGGAAAAATTGATCACTTCATTGCCGTCAAGAGGTATTCAACCGGTCTTTTTTTCGGACATTTCTGAAATACATATCCGCAAGACCCGCGAAATGTTTAAAGCAGCCGTTGCAGTTCCCTGCGGCATATACAGCTATCAAGTCGGTTTTATGAAACCGGCAAAAGAAATGTTCCGCAATTTTGAAAAACGTTTCGGTTCCCCCTGTTTATATGTCGATGACCGGGCGGATCTGATTGCCGCCGCAACAGAATACGGCTGGAATGCCTGGCAATTCACATCCGCACAGGATTTGGCAGACAAGATAACAGAACTGGATATTTGAGAAAATGGGGTGTTTTGTCTTTACCGGAAATTCCCTTGAATCTCTTGCCGGGGTGTTTTGCGACCGGATATACAATCAGGCTTCGGGAGATATCCTGAATACAGAAAAAGTAGTTGTTCCCAGCCGCGGCACAGGAACCTATCTGGAGCAATTTATTGCTTCGACCGGTATCGCTACCGGATTGGAAATGCCTTTTTTGCGGGATTTCATCGACCGCAGTCTGGGAGCATTTCTCTCCGATCAGGAGGAGTGGCAATTCCGGCACGATGCCAGATTTTTTTCACAGGAAAGCCTGACCTGGCAAATCGACCGGATCATCCGCGATTACCCGGATAACTATCCGGAACTAACTCAAGGTATCGGGGCACACCCGGAACCTGATATTTACCGCCACGAACTTGCCGCCAAAATTGCCGCGATGTATGACCGTTGCCAATACCACCGTCCGTTGCAATTGCTGGATTTTGTCAACAACGGCAATGGAAAGCAAAAAAATTGGCAATCAAGACTCTACCGTCAACTTTCAAGCGGCAGAAGTCGCGGCAGGGAATACTATTTCCAAAAAGCGTTTGATGCAGTTTCACCGTTAAGAAAAGATATTCTGCCGGAGCGGGTTTCGCTTTTCGGTTTCAACTACCTGCCGCCTGCGACCCTCAATTATCTTGCCCGGCTGGCTGAATTTACAGATATTTATTTCTTTTTGTGGATGCCTTCAAAAGAGGATTGGAGCGATTTACGCGGACGCTTTGACCGCAGAAAAGATGATTACGACATCCTCTGCGAACCTGAAAACATCTTTCTGGCAGATTTTGGCACTCTCGGCAGAGAATTTCTGCAAAGCACGCTGGAACACCTGCCTTTTGACGGAGTAAGCGACAACGATGATGCTTTTGTGCCGCCCCTTGCCAAAAGCGATTCTATGCTCGCACATTTACAGCAGGATATTTTTGAGGTGAAATCTGCCGTCAAAGGCGAAATTCCGGCAGATGATTCATTGCAGATACACAATTGTCACTCAATGCAGAGAGAGGTGGAAATCCTCCACGACCAGATTCTTGACGCCATAGATTCCCTGCATCTGGAATACCGGGATATCATCATTACTGCCCCGGATATAAACGAATATGCTCCAATATTAAAAGCTGTTTTCAGCAAAGGAGAATTAAAGGATGCTCTTTTGATTTCCGACCGTAACTTATCAAGCAGCGGTCCGGTGACCGGGGCTCTGATGCAAATTCTGCGTCTGCCGGTCATCCGCTGTACTGCAGGGGAAATAATTGAAATCATTTCCCAACAGGCGGTACAGGCAAAATTCTCGATCACCGATACCGATCTTGAATCAATACGCAAAATGGTATCTGACAGTGCCATCCTCTGGGGGATGGATGCCGGGGATCATTTTGATTTCTGCAATGTCAAATACAATGAATTTTCCTGGCAGGATGGTCTGGCAAGATTGTGGCAGGGGTTTGCCATCGGCGATGATGATGATGTTTCCGGCACTGTGCCGGTCAGAATAACCTGCAATCCGGCTGTACTGGGAAAATTTGCTGCCGCAGTCGATCGGATTGCAAAAGCAAAAAAACTGTTGTCATCCGGCAGGACATTGAGTGATTTTTCCTGTGCCTGCAAATTCATTTTTGATGAATTGCTTCCTGATTCAGAAAATTTTTCTGTCGAAACTCAATTCCTCAAAAGATCGGTTTCCCAGATATTTGATACCGCCGAAAGAAACGGGATCATAGAAGTTTCCGCGGGGGTAATTACAGAGGAAATTTCCTCTTGTGTCAAAAAAGAAATCGAAAAACAAATGTTCCTGCGCGGTAAAATCAATTGCTGTTCGATGGTACCGATGCGCAATATCCCGGCTAAAGTGATCGCCGTACTCGGTATGGGCGAAAATCAATTTCCCCGCATCGACCGGGAAATATCGTTCGACTTAATGGCAAAACGTCTGCGCGGCGAAAGAAGCAGAGTCCTCGAAGACCGTTATATCTTTCTGGAAATACTGCTGGCGGCAAAAGAACGCCTGCTGTTTTTCTATTCCGGACAAAACGACAAAGATGCCAGTATCCTGCCGCCATCCATACCATTGGCAGAATTATCAGCGTATATGCAGGAAAATTACGCCGGTTTTTCCGAAATCCGCCACAAAGCTCATAACTTTGCACCGGAATACTTCCGCGGCGGCGAACTTTTTTCATACGACCGGACAGCCTTTGCCGCGGCACGCGGCATCACTGCATCGCACCACTGTAAAACGACGGATTTTCTAACCGGATACATCAGTGAAAACGCCGAAGATCATCCGGACATCTACGCCTCTGAAATATCGCTGGATGAACTTATATCTGCTCTCTGCAATCCCTGTATGTACTTCCTCAAAAGCCATTCTGACCTGTTGCGGCTTGACAAATTACAGGACACCCCGGAAGATGCAGAGCCGGAAAATCTGCCTCCCTGGAAAAGACTTGAATACATACTCTTTTTACTGCAAAACAATACTGCCGAAGCCCGGACACTTTTGAAAAATAAACTTCTGGCTTCCCGTCTGATGCCGCGGGGACAGACTGTGGATGAAGAGGTCTCTCTTTTGCAGGAATGGGCAAATAAACTTACCACCGATGATAAAGCTGTATTACGGGAAAGCACCCCCCGTAAAATCGCTATCGATTGTCAAGGTATCAATGTTTCAGGAGAAATCAACTGCAACGACCACCTTTCTTATATTATGCTGGGAGCATCCCATGATTTCTCTCCGAAAGATATGGTAAATTTTTACTGCAGGCATCTTTTCCTCTGTGCTTTTGCAGGAAATAAAGAAATTTCAGGGAAGTATATCGATTTGAAACGAGGCAAATCCCTCCCCCTTCCCTGTTATCAGCCCGAAGATGCCTGTGAAAGACTTGGAGGATTGATCCAAATCGCCAGAAAAAGCACTCTGTACCCTTTGCCGTTTTTTTGTAAAACCGGCTGGAAAATAGCCAACACTGCGTATGACAAGGATCCTTACAGTGCCGCAACCAAGGAATTTTCTAACGCCAATAACTTCGCAAAAGTGGCAGAAAAAGACGATCCGGCAATATCAATTTTTTATTCGCCGGACTGCCTTGATGACGAGCAAGTTTTTTCTGAACTGGTAGATTTGGCAAGCGAAATATACCGCCCATTTTGCAAAAGGGGAGATGATTGATTTATGAATCAAGACCGGGAATTTGATGCCGTTAATGCCCCGCTGGAAGGTATAAACCTTGTGGAAGCCGCCGCCGGGACCGGCAAAACATACAACATCCAAACTCTGACAATCAGGGCAGTATTGGAAAAATCCATCCCGATGGATTCAATTATGCTGGTTACGTTTACCAAACTTGCGGCGGCAGAATTGAAATCGCGGATATTTGCCATTTTCAAACTGGTACTGGATAGTGTTTGCGGCGATACAGCATCTCTGAGTGCTGATGAAAAAGAAAGAGCCGGAAACCTGATCCAAAAAGCAAAATCCTGCGGACTTACCGAAAAAGATATCCAATTCAAACTCCGACAGGCGATATTGGATTTTGACCGGGCTAAAATCAGCACCATCCACAGTTTCTGTGCCGATATCCTGCGGGATTATGCCTTTGAATGCGGCAGTGATTTTGATTTTGAAATCCTGCAAGACGACAATGATTTACTTGCCCGGACAGCAAGAGACTTTTGCCGCAATATTTTCTTTGTACCGGCAGAAAACTGGGGCAGAGAAAACTTTTTTAACTGGAAAAACACCAATGATTTCACCAATTGTGTTTCCGCACTCATCCGCAACACAGACGCCGGGATAAGAGTTCCGGAAAAACTCGAAGGCTCCTTTGAAAGCAATCTGACAGAAATCAAACGACTTTTTGCAGCATTAAAAGAAGCGGCAGAAAACGATCCGGTCAAAAATTTTCTGCCGGATTACTTCAAAAAAGAATCACTGCTCAAAGAGAGCGATTTCTGGAAAAAATTCACCGCTATTTGCAATGGCGATTCAATAAAAAAAGATGAGTGGAAATATATTTTTGCCGTCAGCCTGGAAACATTGACTTCACTGGCAAATAAAAGAAGCAAAAAGCAGTACGAACACATTTCAGCCACCGCCGAAAAATCCCAACTGGTCAAATACTGCACAGCGATATTCCGGCACTACCGTCAGTGCCAGGGCCACTTACTGGCGGATGCACGAAAATGGATAAGCGAAAAAACAGCTCTTTATAAAACCCGGCATAAACTGCTTTCCAACGACGACCTTATCAGAAAAAGTGTCCTTGCTTTGGAAACTTCAACACCCTTTGCTGAAAAATTACAGCAGAAATTCAAGTTTGCCATCGTTGATGAATTTCAGGATACCGATCCTTTGCAATGCCGGATGCTGGATAAAATTTTCTTTTCCTGCGGAACTCCGATTTTTATGGTCGGTGACCCCAGACAGGCAATATACAAATTCCGCGGATGCGATTTAGGCAGTTACCTTGACGCCACCCAAAAAGCCGATAACCGCTATACGTTGAGCCGCAACTACCGCAGTGCCGGTCAACTGATCGCTTGTTTCAACCACTTTTTCGGCGGTCACAAGTGTGCTTTCGGCAAAAAAGAATTTCAGCTGCCGCACCTGCAGGAACCGCAGGATGAAGACAAAAAACGCTATCCGCTGCAAAAAGAAGATGGTACAAATTTCGCACCTTTGCAAATAGTTATGCCAAAAATCAGAAATGATGTTGACAATTATCCGCATATGGTGGCAGATATTATTGCAAATTTACTGCAGCAGGATTTATATGTTTTTTCGGCACAGGAAAAATCTCGCCGCAGCTTGCAGTTGTCGGATATAACGATACTTGTCCGCAAATGGGATCAGGCAAAAATCATTCGTAACATTCTTGAAGCCTACGGCTTCCCGACCACCACGATCAAAGCCGACAGCATTTTTGCCTCACCCGAAGCATTGGATATTCTCCGCTTTTTGCGTGCGGTACTGCATCCCGGCAACCGCAATCTGGCATCAGCCAGTCTGCTGGGCAATCTCACCGGAAAATCGGTTGACTTACTGCTCGATGCCAGTGAAAATGAAAAATCTGAATACCTGACCTTGCTGGAAAAATTCCTTACTGTATGGAAAAATGAAGGGTTCGCCCTCTGTTTCCAAAAAATCCTTGACGAATTCAATATTTTTGAACGTTATTCCCGAATGCCGGAGGGAGCAAAACGGCTGGCGGCATTCACCGGTATCGGTAATATTCTCCGTCAACAGGCACATCGCAATCATCTTTCGCCGGCGGCACTTACCGCATTTCTTGCCCAGGCGATCAGCGAAAAAAGTTCTAATGCAGAAGCCTTTCCGGAATCGATCGTTGAAAGCAGTAACGCCATAAAAATTATGACTATGCATGCCGCCAAAGGATTGCAGTTCAATGTAACGATCTGTACTTATCTTGACGAAAAAGACCCGGCAAAAACCAAATCACACAGCGGAGAGATTTATTATGACCAAAGAGAAAAGTGCAAATTTATTTCACTGAGTCCGACGGAAGAAGATAAAGCCGCCCTCAAAAACGAAACTTTTGAGGAAGAACTCCGGCTGGCTTATGTCGCATTGACCCGGGCGGTAAATTGCTGTATCGTAGCAGGAAACGGTATAATCAAAAATCAAAAATCAGACTACGCCTCGGTGCTGGATTACCTTATCCGCAACCGGGAGAACGATTGCAGTACCGGATATGCTGTGGATATTGCCAAAAACGACCTGCCGATAAATCAGGATATAATGCACTTTATCTATCTGCCACCTTCCCAAATGAAAGTGCCGTATTCCCCACAGGCAGAAAAATGCGAACTTGCAGTCAGAGATTTCTCCGCTTCGCCGGATCAAAACTGGAAAATCAGCAGTTTTTCTTCGCTTGCCCTGCACAATCACCAAACTGGCGAAATACCTTTTGACCTGCCGGAAAATGATGAAAAAGAAAATGCTTCCGGCAATGACAATCTGCCCCGGCTCAGTGGTGCATGGTACGGCGACTTGATCCACAGCACTCTGGAAAATATGGATTTCTCCTGTGATCTTGCTGCTATAAGAGAAAGAGTCGCACGTTATCTGACCGCAATCAATGCCGATGAAAATGAAATATCTTATACAGCATCTCTGCTTTTTAATGCGGTAAACACCCCCATTTCTGACATCAGGTTGTGCGACATCCCGGCATCAGACAGAGTGGCAGAGCGACGCTTTACATTTGCTTTGAAAAATCCTCTTAATGTACCGGAACTTTTTACCCTTGCTGATTTGGAAATTCCGGATAACGGATCGCCGGTTTCCGGCGGATTCCTTACCGGTTCGATCGATTTGCTTTTCCGCAAAGATGGTAAATTTTTTATCGCCGACTGGAAAAGCAACCGTCTGGCAGATTATTCGCAGGAAACCCTGCTGGAAACGATGCGTACAAGTTCATATTCCCTGCAACTTTTGATCTATATGGTCGCACTGGTGAAATTTCTGATGCACAAAAAAGTATTTGATGTTTTTGATGCCAATGCTTATGAATGTTTCTGCGGCGGGGCGTATTACCTTTTCCTGCGGGGGATGTCTCCATCAAACGGCGGCAACGGTATCTTTTTTCACCGGCCGGATTTTGAAACAGTAAAAGCCGCGATGGAGCTGTTGAAATGAATAACGGAAAAAACTTTTCGCTTGCCGCCGATGCATTCGGCACATATCTTACGACCTTGACGGATGTTCACGGCGAAATCGCCTATCTGTGCGGAGCAATGCTTTTCACCGCCCTCTGCAACGGCTCATACCGTATCAAAATATCCGACACCGGGATCGACCGGGATGCTTTTGCCGCAATTCCAGGAGTCTTTGCCGAATACGACGGCACGACCATCCAGCCAAAACCATTGATCATCAATGGGGAATATATCCATATCAATAAATATCTCAAAGCTGAAATCAACCTTGTAAAAAATCTGCAGAAACTTATTTCACGCAATGCTCTTGAAATAATATCAGCAGACGCCGATGATACAGATTTGCTTCTGACAGATGCCTTTGCCCGAAAGGGGGGCGGCAAACTCCATATCGTGACAGCCAGTGCCGCCGAATCTGCTGAAATCAAAGAGCGTTTTCCCGTCCTGCATACCCTTACTTCCAGAGAATTATCTGCCGGAATGCCATTGGAAAACAGCGCAGACAGAGTATTGTTGTGGCAAAGTCAACGCCTTACTCCGATGCAGATATCCGCAGTAAGTGCTGAAACCGGCAAAGCAAAATTAATCATTTGCGGAGATCCGGACAAAGTTGAAAGCAATTTCACTCACCGCTATTTTGCTTCTCTAACTGCACTGCCCAAAATAACAACGATCCGCAAACGCCCAAACACTATACTTGAAAGTCTGAAAAAAGGTAATGCTTTACCTGAAAAACTGGATTTTTTCGACAGCAGTAAAATTGCCGCAGGCAATGTTTTGAGCAATTTCAAGGGCGACACTATCGTCACCATGGGGTATTCCAGTGTTATGTCGCCGGAAAAAATCAAAAAACTTGTGCCGCACGCGGACTGTGTAAACCTTTTTCAGCTCAAAAAAGAAAAACTGACAGACATACTTATAATACTGCCGGGCAAACTGCCGGATCATTTTGTCTTTGATCAACTTTTACCGGTTTTGAATCCTGCCCGCAAAAAGATTTCAGTTTTCGGTAACCCGGAAATCTGGCAGGAGATCGTCAACCGCCGGATATCAGCCGCATCCGCCACCGCAGATGCTTGCAAAGAATTTATTGAGATGATATATTTCAAAAACACCAATCAGGAATAATTTTTATATGAATACAACAGATACCATAGCGGCACCCGCAAGTGCCGTGGGCGGAGCAGTCAGTGTCATCCGCATTTCAGGAGCCAATGCTCTTGCCGTCGGCAATGCCGTATGGCAGGGCAAAAGTCCGCTGGATGATTCCTGCGTAAGAGTAATGAAACTCGGCAGGATCGGACTTGAACCGGCACTGGCGGTATATATGAAATCTCCGCACAGTTATACCGGCGATGATGTAGTGGAGATCCAGTGCCACGGCGGAGCCGCCGCCGCCGATCACGCCCTGAAAAAAATTTTTGCCGCCGGAGCAAGATGTGCCGAACCCGGTGAATTTACTTTCCGGGCATTTGTCAACGGCAAACTGGATCTGACTCAGGCAGAAGCAGTGGCTGATTTGATAAATTCATCCGGTGATGCGGCATTTCAACTGGCGGCACGGCAACTTTCCGGGGCGTTGGGAAACAAACTCAACAACATTTACGACAAACTCAATTACCTGCGGTCAGAGTGCGAAGCAAGATTGGATTTTCCGGATGAGCAGTTGGATTTCGCGGATGAGATTCCGGGATTTGACGAAGCTTCTGCGGCAATAACACACCTGCTGGATACCCGGCTTATCTCTGAAAAGATGCACAACGGTATTGAGGTCGTGCTGGCAGGCAAACCCAATGCCGGTAAATCCAGTTTGCTCAATCTGCTGTTGGGGTACAACCGGGCAATCGTCAGCAACATCCCCGGCACCACCAGAGATACCGTCGAAGCGGAATGTGTGCTTAACGATATTCCCGTACACCTTGTGGATACCGCCGGTTTGCGGGAAACCTCCGACCCGATAGAAAAACTCGGCGTGGAACGCAGTAAATCCTCTATTTCACGCTCGCAAATAACTCTGTTTTTGTTGGATGCCTCGGCAGATGACCCTGCCGGTGAAATCAATGCTATGGCAAATATAGAAGCGCCGGTCGTGATCGGGGTCTGGAATAAAATCGATCTTGCCGGTGACAAAGCACTGCCGGAACTCCCCTGTCCGACGGTAAAAATATCAGCACATACCGGAGAAAATCTGGAAAATCTCATTGATTTGATTTCGGAAAAAGTTTTCGGCAGCAGGGATTTCACCGTACCGGAAGTCGTCCTCAACAGCCGTTGCGGCGATCTGCTGGAAAAATCCCTTGCCGCATTACAGGTGGCAAAAGAGCGTTTTATCCTCGGTGAATATGAATTGGCGGCGGATGACCTGGCATTGAGTGCCCGCCATCTCGGCAGTGCCATCGGCAAAACAGTTGAACCTGACGCACTTGATGAAGTTTTCAAAAATTTCTGCATCGGGAAATAATTCATTCTACATAAAAAAAGAGAAGTGGCAAAATGGTCAAAGCAGATTTTCAAAAATGCATCAAATGCGGCAAATGTATCAATGATTGTGTAGTCAAAATTTTACAACGGGATGCAAACGGGTTCCCCTTTGTGCCGGGAGAACTGGAAAAATTCTGCCTCGACTGCCAGCACTGTCTTGCAGTCTGCCCGACCGGAGCAATAAACAGCAATGGCAAAAAAGCTGATGAGTGCCTGCCTTTATCACCGCTGCCCCCTCCGGAAGAAATGGCGGCACTGCTGCGCCAGCGCCGCAGTATCCGACACTACAAAAACGAAAATCTGCCCGCAGAAACGCTGGATAAATTAAAGTCTGCACTGGCTTGGAGTGCCACCGGATGCAACGACAGGCGTTTGATTTTCAAATTGATAGAGAGTAAAGAAGAAATGGCTTTTTTCCGTCAGGAAACAGAAAAGATGCTCAAAAAACTGCTTCGTTTCGGCATTTTGCAGATGCTTTATCCGCGGGTGAAACGCTTTTTGCAGGATATTCAAAACGGAGAAGATGTGGTTTTCCGGGAAGCACCTCATATGATCGTGTGTGCAGTTTCAGAGAAATCACCGTGCAAAGAGGCCGATCCTTATATTGCCTTGAGCAATTTTGATCTTTACGCCCAAACGCTTGGAGTCGGCACCTGCTGGTGCGGATTCGCTGTTTATGCATTGAAATTCAATCGCAAAATGCGTGCCAGCCTCAATCTGCCCAAAGGCTACAAGATCGCCGCTGTGATGCTTTTCGGCGAATCAGCAACCATTTACCAGCGCTCCACCGCTCCTGAAAATTTCAAATTCCTGTAATCAAAAGAATCTGCCACTACTGCTGTTTGATTTTTTTGCTGATTACGGAATATTTTCTGCAAATTTTTGCCCACAAACGGTAAATTTTAAATTTATACAGTGTATCACATTTTAAGATCAACTTAAAATCTGTCAAAAATTTTTCATCATAATCAAGCTTGGCGGCAACTGGATCAAGTTCAAGGAATCTCTGACGCAGTTTGATATAATTTTTTTTGCTGTCATGCGGATTTCTGTACGAAAAAATCTTAAAGAAATATAAATCTGAACATATTTCATACTTCAGAAAAAGAGTAGTTAAATGTGCGGCAAAAGGGGAATCAGATATTATTTGCATTGCCTCTTTTTTGGTTACCAGCACTTTATCAAACATTTTGGAATAATCTACAATTGAATAACTTTTTTTCATAAGGTAATGATAAAGCGGTTCGTTTAAAAACGAAACATCAGCATTGGCAACGTAGAGTTTTACCATAAACTGTAAATCTTCAGCAAAACGATGCTCGGAAAAATCAATCCTGTGACGCGAAAGGAATTCTTTTGAATAAATCTGAATCACACTCATTGCTGAAAAAAACGATACTGCACCACTGGCAAGACAAACATGATCGATATTCTCAAGTTTTTTAAAAATTTCATCTCTGGCACGGGAAATTTTTTCTCTGTTTTTGCCATTGTAAAATTCTCTGTTTTCATAGCAGTTAAAAAAAACTGCATCATTGCAGTTGCTGAATATCTGATTATATGCTTTCTCACACGCATCTGCAGTCAACCAATCATCAGGATCAAGAAACATAATGTAATCACCTTGCGCAACAGACAAGGCATAGTTGCGGGCGGCACCCTGTCCCTGATTGGATTCAAACTCAAGCAAAACAAACCGCGAATCATTTGCAGCATATTCGCGAACGATCTCAAAACTTTCATCGGGAGTACAATCATTTACGCAAATGATTTCAATATCCGACAAAGTTTGATTAATTACGCTATCGAGAGCACACCTGATATATTTTGCGACATTAAATATCGGTATGATAATGGATATTTTTGGAGATATTTTCATTTTCCGAGATAACTCTTGGTTTGAGTACTGGAAACATCCGGAGTGCGGGGCAGATAAACGACCTCGCAATAATCTTTGAGGAAATCGAATTTTCCCTGCCAATCATCACCCATCACAAAAATATCGGCTTTGAATTCCCGGACATCGGAAACTTTCTGCTCCCAATTATTTTCCGGGATAACCAGATCGACATAACGACAGGCTTCCAGAATCATTTTACGCTGCTCGTAAGTGTAATATGATTTTTTATTTTTCAAGGCATTGAATTCATCGCTGGAAAGGGCAACAATGAGATAGTCGCCCAGAGCTTTTGCTCTTTTAAGCAAATTGATATGCCCGTAGTGCAACACATCAAATGTACCGTATGTAATAACTCTTTTCATACTTTTCGACCTCTTTCAGTGAAAACAACCTTTTTCTTTCAATTCATTAAAATGTTCGATATTTCTATATTTAAATACTTTTGCCGGATTACCTCCTGCAATAGCATAAGGCGGGATTTCCCCGTGTACAACAGCTCCTCCCTGAATGATTGCGCCCTCACCTATTTTTGTTCCGGGAAGAATCATTACTCGCGAGCCTAACCAGACAAAATCTCCGATTTCAATATCCTTATAAATCATTTTTTTACCATAAGGGATAGCCTCTCCGTTATCGTAATCATGGCTCTGGGCTATTATCAGGCACTCCACGCCTGAATGAAAGTAATTGCCTATAGTAACTTTACCTCCGCCGTTGACTTTTAATCCGTTGAAGTGAACATAATCGCCCAGATATGTATTTGAATTCACAGCGCTGTGTCCCCCGACATACAATCCTTTACCCACTTTGGCGGCTTTTTTCCAGACCTTGTAGCCAAACATTAATGTTCTTAATCTGGCTTGGGCTCTTTTTCTCAAATCTCTGTTGGGTATATAAAAGGTCAAAAGTTCAGCGATAAATTTAATCATAGCAAATGTCCAAACATTTTTTAAATTCATTTATCAATTTAACAACGCTTTTTTCGCTGCCATTATACACATTTTTAATTGCATTCAAACGAATATCTTTTTTCGGATCATTTCCCTCTTTCACCAATTGATAAAAAGCACTTTGCAGTTCTTCATTTCCCCGGGTCTGATAATATCCCTCTACAACTTTTTCGCCCAGAGAATTTAATTTCACATTGCCTTTTCCCAACGGCCGAACAAGCGGGTTTTGGGTCGGTAGATATTCTGCCAAAAAAGAACAGCAATCTGAAATCATAAAATCAGAGGTTTTAAATATATCAAAATAATCTCCCTGCGTATATACTCTGCCGATTTTTGCCCATTCTCTGAAATATTCATCCATTTCAGATTCTGACATTATGTTCCTTCTCAAAACTTCATATCTGAAAGCCGGATGCGGTTTAAAAATCCATGTCGTTTGCGGATTTTTTTTAGCCAACTCCAAAATCAACTGACCGTTTTGATGAAATGTAGCACACCCTATGCTGTTATCTGCAAATGAGTGATGAGGAGCATAAATGATCTTTATTTTTTCCGGTTCTTTCCAAATTGCTGTCTCATCAATTTGATTATCATCTGCATAAATATCCAATTTCGGATAGCCAGTCACCACGTAGTTTTCCAACTTTCCGTTTTCATATTTCTCATAGCGTTTTAAATTTTCTTCGCTGTCAGCAAAAACCCTGAATAACATTTTGTGGAATTTCTGGCTGTAATCTCCTGTATAGTCAAAAACTGGCAAACTATAGTAAGAATAAGCCGTCAAAGCATATCTGGAAACACGATAAGGTTTATGAGTTTTAGGCAACTCCCACTGTTGTTCATAAAAAACAATATCAGGAGCAAAATTCCTCAATGGTATCCATTTACCTTTTTTGAAACCATATTCAACATTCATTCCGCGTGATTTGAAAAACTGATAATTTTCATCCAGATTGATACGGGTTTTATCCGCTCCCCGGACTACTCTCTTAAGCAAGCTGACAACCACAAAAGGTTCAAATGACGGATCTTTTTCCAACAAGTCATATAATGTTTGAGATGCCCATTTGGAATTTTCGCAAACGTAAAATAAAACCCGGATTTTTCGTTTTTTCACCTGTTTTTTCAGTTTTTCCAAAACTTTTTTATAATTTCGGGCAGTAAAATAATGTCTTATTTTATTTTGAATTTTCAAAGCCATAAATACACCTTTTCAAACAATTCATCGAGGAGGCAACCTGTCCCATTCAACATTCGTTCTTTTTATTTTTGCCGGAATTCCGACATACAAAGCGTGTTCTGTTTCAAGATTACTGGTGACAATACTGCCGACACCGACTATGGAGCCGTTTGCGATTTTCACCCCTTTTAAAACCTTGACTTCTGATGCCAGCCAGCAATTGTTTCCTATCGCAATATCCTTGCCGTAATTTAATATTTGTCCGCTATCTTTATCCATAATGGCATGCGAATCAGTTGTACGCAGAATAATATCTGAACCAAACATACAATTATCGCCAATGATTATTTTTTTATCCGGCTCGGATGCAAGCTGCAGCAAACAGTTTCTTGTACAGGAAAAATTCCTGCCGATATTGCAATAACCATTTGCCGCATTTGCCGCAATATACAATTCTCTGGCAACTCTGCCAGAAGCCCCAATAATAATTCTGCAATTATCACCGCAAATTATTTTACTGTTCCTGTATCTCAAAAAAGGCTCATGAAGTTCAATCACAGAATTTCTGCCTTTGAATTTAATTTTCAGACCTTTGATAAAGAAAGCCCGTTTTCTCTTCCCTTGCCGGTCAACTTTGTAGATTTTATTACCTTTGAACATATGTCATCTTTATATGATAAAAAATTGAAACCGTTATTTCAATTTTTCAATAATTTCCGGATATTTTTCTGCTATCTTATCATAAGCCTCTTGTATCGACAAACCGGAACTGCCTTTTCTGTTGATTTTACATAATCCATACTTTTGAACTTCCGGTATCGCATATATGTTATTATCGGAACTTTTCACCATTTTGATTTTTCTATCATTCAAAACTCCCATGGCCCAGAAAAAAACATCATCATGGGTCGGAATAAGATTCATGATCAAATCATGGTTGAAAATATCTTTATAGAGACTGCCCGGGGGAAACAAACAGCCGCTGCCACCGGCGATGCGGTTTTGGAATGATACTCCTGCGTTTTCCGGTAAATCTTTTTGTTTTATAGTATTGTTATCTATATAAACACGCCGGCCTCTTCGTGCATAAATAAGTTCAGGGGCCGTCTGGTATTCGCTGTAGAGACTTTCCAGCCAATTTTCAACGTACAGTATATCATCATCTGCGGTAACAATAATATCGTCCGGAAACTCTCTTAATGCCGGAACCAATTTTTTATAACTTTTTATGTCCTCGCACCATTTGATTTCCAACCCCAATTCTCTTAATTTCAAAAGATTTTCCGGAAGTTCATCTTCTTTTGCCGGAAATTGACTGTCTGCAAGCCAAAGAATAACTCTATCCGGTTTTACTGTCTGCTGCAACAAAGTATTAATTGCCAAATGTACTGTTCCGATTCTGGCGGGGAAAGAAGTGAGAGAAACAATCAGCTGCGTTTTCCGTTTTTCTGTTGTTACTCCCCGAACTGCAGCCGGCATATAATTGAAAAACATTTTATGCCTTATTCGGATCCTCAGTCCAAACAAAAATATATTGTAATGAGAATCGCAATCTTTAAAACTGAACCACTTTGTATTTATTTTCATATCAACATTTTCCCGATAACAAATCTGAAATCATACAAATTACTCTGCAAATGTTGTCAAAAGGTTGCGTTCTGCATCTGATATAAATGCATAATTTGAGTGCCTAGGATAAGAATCTTTCGGAATTTTCATATAATCTCCGTAAATACTTTCCAAAACTTTTCCTGAGTCATGAGGTGCAGGGAACTCAACATCTTCAAACTTTACATATCCCAACGGGTATATCGTGTCCCAATCGTAAACTTTGTTTGCCCATTTATGAGGAAAATCTATTCCCATAAACAGAGCAGGCTCTTTTTGTAAATCGACAGGTTTATTCTGCAAAAGAAACTTTGCTGTTTCGTTTTTAAAACGATTTCTTAAAGATTTTTCAGAACGTTTTAAGCTGAATATTTTTTTGCTTGTTAACTTTGCTATTTTCGACGACAGGATTTTTTTCTCATTATCTGATACTTTTGAGTGATAGAAATCATAAGGGAAGACATCTATAAAAAGATTTTGAGAACCAGCATGCTTTATTTTAACGAAGGCCTTGTTTCTTCCATTATTTTCTATAAGCAACTGAAAATCAGAATATTCTCCCTGTTTTTCCTGAAACATTTTTATAAGTTTATTATAACTATCCCGGGGCATTGCAATATCAATATCATCATCCCACGGAATAAAACCTTTATGCCGAACTGCCCCCAACAGCGTTCCGAAATCAATCCAGTATTGAATGTCGTTTTCCCGACACAGCCAATCAAAACGCTTTAAAAAACCTTTGTTTGCCAACTGAATCAAGCGCAATTCTTTTTGTGCAACAGGAATATCGGCAGGGTCTGCATACTCCTGATATTTTTTGCAAATAGATTTTCGCTCTTTTTTCAACTCCGGTTTTAAAATCTTACACTTTATGCCCAAAACAGAAACAGATATATGGCTCGGCGTATCGGCATCTATCTTGATAATATTTTGTAAAAATTTATGCAAAAAATCCATCAGCATCATCCGTCTGTCCTTTCATAGTGTTTATACACCAAGGACACAAGAAAAATCCAATAAAAAAAAACCTCATATATAAGATAACACCTCTCGTAAAAAAATACAATAAAACGGTCATTGCAAGAGCAGTTTGAAAAACTTTGCAATTTTTGCAGGAGTCATAACTTTAATGTCGGCGAAAAATGCAATTTAGAGGAGTCAAGTTTTTCCAATTCCAGCACGATGATCTCATTACGCCCTTTTTTCAGAACAGGACTCGGGATATAAAGCGTTTCTGTCGGTCCCTTTGACCAGTATCTGCCAAGATTGAAACCATTGACCCAGACTATGCCTTTTTTACCCGGACGCATTAAAAACGCCTCCCCTTTTTCATCCAATTCAAGGATTCCACGGTGAAATACAGCAGGTTTATCAACAAAATTGCCAAACTGCAAACTTTTCAAATCGTCCAGCGGCAAAGCATTGTAATCCCAATTGAAACGCAATTGCCACGAAAGTGCAACTCCGCCGACGATCCCTTTAAAATCTCTGCCGGTTTTCGGACCGTAATTTATTCTGCCGCAATTTTCCACAAGAATATCCAGCCGCACCCCATCTGTCGGAATTTCCGGCAAATCAAAGGTGTTTTTTCCATTTTCCCGCCAACGGCTGCCCAGGTATTCGCCATCGACCCAGACAAGAGCAAAATCATGCACATCGATCAACCGGAGTATGGTTTGGTAACCGCCGTTTTTCTCTTTGCCGTAAATCGGTCCATCCAGTCGGGTAGTGTAATGGATAAAACCGGAACTTTCCCCGGTCTTTTCCATCACCGGAGGCGTAACGGCATGGCCGCTTACAGTACTGATCGCTGAAATATTTTCAAGCAGTTCTGCACTTTCAAACAGTTCGACCGGTGCAGGACAAATCTTTTTAGATTCTTTTATCATTCCCAAAACCGCTTTGCCGGTATGCTTTGCGATCACACTCCGGCACGCATAGAATTTTTCCGTCGGGTCTCCACATTCATTCAACAAGCAATCATAATCGTAACTTGTTACACTCGGCATATATTCGTCGCCGATATTGCCGTTTGCCCCGTTGGTGAATCCGAAATTTGTTCCGCCGTGAAACATATAAAAATTCACACTTGCTCCCATTTCGAGTATGTCTTGCAGTTCGCGGGCTGCATCCTCTGCCGGTCGGGTGTGGTGTTCTTCCCCCCAATGGTCAAACCAGCCATTCCAGAATTCCATACAAAAATCCGGTCCATCCGGACGGTAAGTCCTGCCTGTCGCAAAAGCTTCTGCTGGCTTGGAACCGAAATTAAGTGTCATCAGTGCATCAGGCAGCGTTCCGCCGACAATAGCGTGACCGCCAGGTCCGTCGCTGGTGAATTGCGGCAGATCAATGCCGTATTTGAAATAAAGTTCCCTGATGTATTGCAGATATTCTTTGTCGTTTCCGTAAGAGCCATATTCATTTTCCAACTGCACCATAATCACCGGACCGCCATTGGTGTAAGTATATTTTGCTATTTTGGGCAAAAGTACATCATAATACCCGGTAAGGGCATCGAGATAAGGTTTATTCATACGGCGCAATTCCATATTAGGAATACCCATAAGCCATCCCGGAAATCCTCCATTATCCCATTCTGCACATATATACGGTCCGGGACGCAGGATCATTTTTAAGCCGTGTGCATGGACTTTGCGGATAAAAGATTCCAAATCGGCAATACCGGTAAAACAGAACTCTCCCCGCCGGGGTTCGTGCAGATTCCACGGAATATAGGTTTCTATTACGTCAAGACCGAATGCAACTGCTTTATCCAGACGATCATCCCATAACTCCGGATGCACCCGAAAGTAGTGAATTGCTCCAGAAATGATCTGCACCGGTTGATTGTCTATAAAGACTTTACCCTGCTTGACTTCTACACTCCCCATTAATCTATCCTGTTTCATTTTTGTCTTATAAATAAAAATAACACTGGATGAAATATAGCAGTTTTTCACCTTGTTTGCAAGCAGCAGGAAATAAAAAACCACCGCCTGAAATCAGGCGGCGGAAAATGTTTTAATTTTTATGCAGTTCCAACATCCGGCGGTAGGTTTTTATTTCCGTTATGGCACTGTCTATCTGACGGAGTTTCCACTCCAGATGCCATTTGTCACAAACATATTCCATACTCGGTTCCCACCCCAGTCGGGAATCGGTTTCCACAGCCGGGATCGTATCTTTGACGTTTTCGATTTCCTCATAAGCGATTTTTTCGATTTCATCAAGGTGTTTTCCGGCTTCTTCTGCAGTGGCAGATGCCAGCATAGCGATGTTGGCAAGATACCAGCGTTTGATATTCACTGTCGTTTTGATGGCATTGCCGATAAAGTGCCCCAACGCTTCCAGCCGGGCGGCCTCATCTTTTTTGTTTTCATCGGCATATTCCACTGCCTGTGCCGCATTTGCCAAACCTTCACTCCACAACTCCTGCATCCGGGTAAGAGATTTTATTTCCTGCGGATAACGCAGAAATCCCGGACTCTGTCCGGCATTTTCATACGGTCCGTAAAAGGTCTTGATGATGACATCACCAAAGTGAGCGTGTTTTGCCGTCGGAAATTTGATTTCCTTGCTGAGCATCGTGCGGGAAATATTAGGGTGAAAAATAAAGGGATATGCCGCCCCTACCCGCCACGGACCATACTGATCTTCATTGGATGCGGTATAATAATTCATCGCTTCACTCCACAAATCCCACGCTTTGCAGACATATTCAGCTGCATTCATACCATAATCGCGGATCGCTATTTTGCGGAGCAAATTTTCATAATCCGGCTCGTAATTTTCCCAACCGGTCCACTTGCCGAGGTCTGCCGCCACCCCGGCAAACCAGCCGAAATGGTGCGTGCAGTAGTGGTGACGCAATCCCCACTTTTCCGCGGAGTTGCGCAAATTGAGATCCCGGCGCAATATCTTACCGGGCACCGGCACCAGCGGCACACAGCCGAAATCCCACGCAATACCGGCAGTATTGACATTTCCACTCAAAGGTATCCCCCGTTTGGCGGCTTCTTCACATTCGCTGGTAAAATAATATCCGGGATTTTCTGCCGACAAAGTATAATCCATCACCGGAGTATGCAAATCCCCCAGTTTGCGACGGGAAAAAATTTCATAAGTGACTTCAAGCACAACATTTTCCGGGAAGTTATCCAGAAATTTCTTGCGTAATTCCAGAGGAGCATACCCCCAGTTGTAGGTCCCGAAAGTAATAACTGCATCAGGCTTGGCCTTGTGAACTGCTCTTTCTATACACTGGATATAAGCCGGATAATCACTGCACGGATACCAGCCCGGACTCGGCTTGGTTTCGGGAATACCGTCAATCACGCTCTCGTCAAAAGGCTTACCGGTCGTATGAGGATCGCGGCTCGGGAATTCCAGAGATTCTCCGCACAAGTGGATCACTTTTGCCTGTGGATAGCGGCGGAATATTTCAGAATATACTTTGTCAAATTTTTTCTGCGCTCCGGCTTCATCCGGGTGGACAAAAGTTCTGATGTAGTTGTGAAAACAAGTATCAATACCAAGTCTGGCGGCCCTGCTGACAATATCATTGATGTCACAGTAACCAATATGATTGCGGTCAAAACCTTCCAGAAAAATATCAACACAATCATATCCGGCATGGAGCATACCGATCAATTCAGCATCGGGATAAATATCAATGCCGGTGCCGGAATGAACTATACGGCGCTGATACAGAAACTTCCTCTCGATCCTGCCGGCAGGCAATACCGGAGCAATTTCAAGACCCATAATATCCTCGATATGTATCGTCGCACGGAAAGCAACTTTGTCCTCACTGGCTGTAACAGTAATACCATCTTTAGCAACGTCGATGACAAAGGATAGTTCAGGCAGTGAAGCATCCAATTGCACCCACAGTGTTTTCGGCATTTTCCGGTTGACAATTTTCAGCGGCAACCCCATACTTTTTTCCAGATAATCTCTGAAATCGCCGACGGCGGTTTGAGTGATGTATCCGGCAGATGCATCACAACCTATCTGCCACGATTCATCCAGCATTATTTCATTTTTTCCTGCGATGCGTTCAGCGTTGCGTCTGCCGGGTTTGTGATACTCCCAGTGGCGCTGCCGGAAATCATAATTTTTTTCACTCACTTTATCATCCCCCGTTTTTTGGCACAGTCACGACACCCGGACCGGTGCAGCAGAATTGCCGGATTTTCAGCGAATATTTTTTGCATTGCAGAAGCCACATCACCTGCATCCATCACCGTTACAGAAGAAAGACCGAATGATGCAGTTTTTACAATTCCCAACTCATTCAGCATTTTGAAATAATCAGCGGAACGACCTTTTCTGTACCAATTACCGCGGCATCCGCCCGGAAAATTGGTGACATTGACCATTTTGCCGCCGACTTCTGTCTGAACTGTATCCAGATACGAATTGTACCACGCTTCGCAGGCGTGCAAAAATGTATTGCCGCCAACGACATCACCAAGAAACACGATCTTACCGCCTCGGGCAAGTTTACCCCATACTCCATCAGGAGCAAAGCAGTCAAAAGGATCTTTTTGGGCAATAAATCCAGCCGCTTTATTTCCCCACGCACAGACTGAATGCGTCGGATGAGTACTGCGGACGACATCTGCCGAAGTACGGAAAACTTCCGGAATGATCCCTATCCATTTCTCTGCCGGAGTATTTCTGACATCAAAAACACCGGCGGTTCCGCCATCGGCACAATCACTGAATGCCGGCATCGCCACTATGCCGTCAGCTGTTATCAAATCCTGTAACGCTCTGATGACTCCGGCAGGACCGCTTTCAAACCCGCCGAAAACTTTGTAGCCGGAATGCACCATTATTGTATCACCCGGCCCGACGCCGAGAGATTCCAGCACTTCCTGCAATTCAGTTGCGGTAACAGTTACCGGCTCTTTGACTTTGGCGATACCGGCAGCAACGACCGCTTTTGCAAGTTTTGCATAATGATTCAACTCGGCACTAAAACTCTCTTTGGTTTCGTACTCCGGATAAAATCGGGTGGCCCAGACAGCAAGTGCGACCTCAAAAACAGTGCGTTTACCGTCAAAAAAGTAATAATTGGTACCGGAATCATCAAAGCACCAGTATTCATTTATCCGGTACCCCTGGGCTTCAAAAGCAAGTTCACGCGCCGTTTCATCTGCCGTCCCCAATCCAACCGGCCCGGGGACAGTACGGATAATGACATCCTTGAAATCATCTAATTTCAATGGAGGCACATTTCCGCCGCAGAGCAATTCAAGTGCGGCAGAAACCTTGGCATTGGCAAAAGTTTCGAAAGCATCATACAATGCCGCATCGCTGATGGCTTTTCCGGCAGATTTCAACGCCAGATCCCGCCACACTGCAAGGCGTTGACCACGGATTTGACGCAAAGAAAATTCTTCATCTTTTATGGCGATGGCTTCAAGACATTTTTTCTCTGTTATTTTCTGCCAATCCAGCAGGGCAATTTCAGCAACTTCCGCCGGTGCGACCACTCCGGATGCAGCAGCATAAGCCAGCACTGCCGCAAAAATCCCGGCACATCCGAGAGACCGCGGCGAAAGCATTTCAGGTTTATCTATACTGGTATGGTAAAAATAGCAGCGCGGATATGTTTCGCGCGGTTCTTCCCACAACGAGCCGTAGAGCAGATTCCACGCCGGTCCGAAAAGCGGATCCTGCATCAGATCTTCATTATTTTTAGATGCTTCGCGCACCTCATAATCCATACCGCACGCCCGGCAGGCAAGCGACAGGGCTTTTTCCGCCACAGCATGCTGATTGGACGAATGAATATTCAAAGACCTGCGGAGCACGAATTTTTCCCGGAAACCGAATGCTTCCGCACGACCGAAACTGTCAATAGAAACTCCGCCGATACTTGATTGCATTTTTTCAATATTCTGCATACCCCAGGCATACAGACCGAAATTTTCCAACCCGTGAAAGAAGCGGATGGAGTATTCCGGCACCGGTATTTTGCCGGTGTCGATAAGTTTTTTGAGTGTTGCGGCAATTTCCAGCGATGTCGCCACGCCCGCCACATTGTTTGTGGCATGAGGTTCATAAGCGTGGGCAGTTATCCAGAAACAACGGTCTGATTTTCCTTTGATGCACGCTGTCACAGCAGGAACTTCCCCAACGTATGTCCGGGTTTTCATCAGATAACGCACCGTGATTTTTTCATTATTGCGGCATTTGTCTGAAAGTTTTCCGGCACAGGCCGGAGTAATGGAAAAACCGCAACAGCATTTGTCGCGGTGATCGATCTGACCTGCACCAAAAAGATCGTTGAACCAACGTCTGGAATCTGCCAATTCAGGTGTAATTGGTTCTGTATCAACAGCAGTAAAAAAGACTTTACAGTTGCGAGATATTAGTTCCTGCACTTCTGCCATTGACGGATAATGTGTTATCAATGCGGCAAAAGCGGAGAGATCTCCGCTTGCCGGCAAATTTTCCAACAACTGCAGCTGAGCAGTCTGCTCCCCCGCACTGTCGGCAGAAAAAGGCACAACGCTGTAAGTATCAGCAGTGTAATCTGCAATATTTTCGCCATCGGCAAAGGCCAATGCTTCATCCACATCCCACATAAGCGGGAAGTGACGATCGGCATAAACAGTTCTGCCGTCAGCAGGGAACTTGACAACTTCGGTTTCCAACCCTGCTTTACGATACTCATCTGCCAGATAGTTTATACCATCTGAAAAGGAGCTGTAACCAAGTTTCAACGGGAATTTATGATATCCCTTTGCCCGGCGGCAAATGTTTTCTTTATTCAAACTGTCGTTTACAGCTGAAAATATTGCTTCGATCGTCACTTTTGATACCCTGATTGTTTTACGGTGCCTGTTTTATTGTTTTAAAACGCTCAATATGCACATTCCATTTCAGTGATGGCTTCGATTACATCTTTGCCTTTGTCAACCGGAGAGAACTCTTTATCAGTGGTAAAGATCAGGCTGTCGATACGGCACAGAATACCAAGCGGGATGAATTCAATCGTAAGTTCACCCTCATTCAGCTGCACGGGCATCAGAGCACGTTTCCAAGTGTACTTCGGCTTTTCCAGTTTCAGACCTTCGTCGCCAAACTTACCGATAGTTTTACCATTGAATTTCACTTCGGTTTTGCGCCATTTTTCACCAAAAGTCAGAGTGCGTACCCAGACATAATAACGATCTGTTTCCGGAATACCATAAACACCTTTGGCGGCATTTTTGACTCCTACGCCCTTGGATGCAAGCATCTTTTTATCGACACCACCCACATCATGGCCGATCACCCAGCTTGATCTTTCTCCGATGTTTTCAGCTTCGACGCGGAACTCAATGGCTCCGGCAACAGAAACAGCGACAAGGGAGAGTGCGAGAAAAAATTTTTTCATTTTTTTCCTTTCTATTATATCTTCTCTATTCAGAAACGCTTCACCTTTGAGCGTTACTTCATTGGATAAATGACTTTTTCTATACTGCGCGATGCAAAATCCAGTGATGCGTCACCATATTCTGCAGTAGCTTCAAGTCCGGCACGGGCATACCATATAGAACCATCGATACGATCTTTTTCCACCAGATGCGGATACATATGCATTGTTTCGGAAGTTTCCAGTTTACCTGCGTGATCTCCGGGATAAGCAACACCGTTTTCATCCACAACACCGAATTCTCTGGCGGCATGAACTCTTATCCAATTAAAAGGATTATTGGCATTGGAATAATAATCACAATTCTTTTCTTCGCCCCACCAACCTTCACCGGCCACTTTTTCCATCCAGGCAAAAACAGCATTTCTGGCGGCAAGCCGGAAGGCAAGATCAGTCGGCATACCGTGATAAAATTCTTCACTCTGATGCCAGATAAAACAATGGATATTACGGAACCCCACCCGCAAAAGACCTGTAAAAATATCTTCAGCCACCGGCACGATCTTTTTTGAATCGACATGTACGGTACCGTTGCGTTCAGGTTTTGCCACCGCCAAACTTGCCGAACCATAGTAAAACGGCGGCAGTACAACAATTTCCGGATGGCGTTTTTCCACCCGTCTGATTGCTTCGATACAGGTAAAGCAGTCAACCCCGAGCGGCAAATGCTCGGCGTGATATTCCACGACTCCCAGCGGCAGCACTACCGGCACATTGTTGTCGATTGCTTCCCGAACCTGATACGGCAGCATTTCAAGATATTGCATAACTGCACCTCTCGCAAAGTAAATGATATACTATAAAATAATTCCGCATGCTTCTTTTCATACTATAAACTCAAAAATTTTTATTTTCAAGCTGGGAAAAAATTTTTTAAGAAAAAACTTGACTGATACACTTTTGCGAGATATATTATATTTAAACAAAAAACACGGAGAAATTATATGGGGAAATCTGAAAACATCTATTCTGTGCTAGAAGAGCGCCTTCGTAACGGTTTCTATCAGGCTGGGAGCAAATTCCCCTCTGAAACACTTCTTGCCGACGAGTTTTCTGTCAACAAAATGACAATGAATAAAGTCGTTTCCCTGTTGGTAAACAGGGGATTCCTTATCCGCGGCATAAGGGGTGCCGGGACAAAGGTTGCAGCAGGTCACCACAAACTCACAGGGACAATAGCTTTTTTATCCCACTTGACCCCGTATGCGATGCAGGTTTTGCAAGGATTGTACGACGAAGCGGTACGCCACAATTTCAGTGTGATCACAGAATCTCCTTCTACATCTGACTTTTCGCACCGGCTGCAAATTTTACACGACTCCGGCATCAAATCCGTGGCTTCGATCGGATTCGGAGTTCCCCTGCTGCCGCAGGGGATGCGGCTTTGCTGCATAGACACCGCGCGCACGTCCGCACAGGAAAACTCTGATGTCGCCTTTGTCAACAGCAACAATTTCAACGGCGGACAAAAAATCATGTCCGAAATAATAAAAAGAGGACACCGGGAAATCCTGATATTCAGCACCCAGCGTTTTATCGGCATTCCTGATGCTCCGCAAATCCCGCGTATCAGCGGTATGCACCGCGTTATGGCAGAAAACGGCATTGATGATTTTGAAAAACGGACTTTTTTCAGTGCATCCTGCTCTGACGAAGACGCCCGATTATTCCTCAGCAAATATCTGACAGAATACCCAGAAACCACTGTCATCGCCACCGACAATGACAACAATGCCGAGTTGATACACCGGGCGGCTCTGGAAATGGGTATCGAATGTCCGGGCAAAATCGCACTGACCGGATTCGGCAACGTATCAAAACTGCCGATCGCCACAGTTGACCAGAATCCATATCATCAAGGGGAATTGGCGGCACGGACACTTATCAGTAAAGAGTTGAATGACGACATCACTTTTTCTGCAACTGAAAATGTCGAAACATCTCTGGTAAACTCCGACAGCATTCCGATAAAACTTGCCTGACCGGATATATTTCCGGAAAAATTTTCTTTTCCGGTGCTTGTTTTTTTCCAAAATTATTTTATGTTGAATGTCACAGGAGCCCGGCAGAAACCATTTTCTGCCGCCGTGACAGCAACGAAAGATAAAGGAGGAAAAAATGAGAAGCATCACCACATTGCACCTGCAGTACGCTCACCGGTTTTACAATTTCCAGGGGGAAGCTCAATATCTCCACGGACATACCGGGATCCTGACAATCGAGGTGGAAGACTCTATCAACAAGGGCGTCAATATGGTTTTCCCCTGCAACGAAATCAAGAAAACCGCATGGCACTTGCTGCAGAATTTCGACCATGCACTTGTGCTGCGCCGCGATGACCCGCTGCTGCCGGCGATCCTTGATGTATATGCCAAGCAAGGAATCAAAGACGGTGCCCCGACCAACCAGATGCGCGGTCCGGTATTCAAAACTGAATTGGCAGAAGCATTTCCGGATTGCCGTCTTGTCGTGACTAAAGAAACAATGACCGTTGAAGGAATGATAAAAATCGTTTATCAACTGCTCAAAGACAAGTTAAATATCGTCAAACTCACTTTTGTCAGCGGCGACAATACTGCCAGTGCGGAATTTCCGTCGGTAATTTCTCTGGATAGATGCCCGCTGTGCGGAGTGACACTCAATCCCAATGGCACCTGCCCGAAATGCTGTTATAAAAAAGATTAATTTCACGGTTTTCAGCAAAAAAAAGCAGATATGTTCCCATATCTGCTTTTTTTTATTTTCCCGCACAACACCTCTTTTTACAGATTTCCGCAATAACTCTAAAATATTTACTTTTATTTTACCGCAGATTTTTCGCATATGGTTGAAAAATCCCCGTTGTATGCTACAGTATATCCAGTGTATAAATTTTACGGACAAAGGAGCAAAAAATCATGAAAGTATATATCCAGACCGACCTTGAAGGCATCGCCGGATTTTGTTTTTTTGAAAACCGCAATTCCAAAGATCAAGACAATATCCTCCATCGCCACCGTATGTACCGTTTGCTGACCGGTGAAGTCAATGCTGCGGTAAAAGCAGCCTTTGACAGCGGTGCGACCGAAGTTGTCGTCAACGACAGCCACGGCAGCGGATACAATATATTCTTCGAAGACCTTGACCCACGCTGTCGTATCATATGTGGAAAAAATTGCAGCGGCCCGCACTGGCTGCCGCTTTTAGATGAATCTTTTGACGCAATGGTGTTGGTTGGCATGCACGCAATGGGTGCAACCCCCTGCTCTATCACCCCACACTCAAAATGGGATGTCAATGACGGCGCGATTTACCTGAGCGAAGCTTCAATGGCGGCCGCAATCGCCGGAGATCACGGAGTGCCGACGGTGATGATTTCAGGTGATGACAAAATCACAGCCGAAGTTTTTGCAAAAATACCGGAAATCGCAATTGCCAAAGTCAAGGATGCCCTGTCGCCCTATCAGGCGTGCCATATGATACCATCTGCGGCGCAGGATCTTATTTACCGGCAGGTAAAAGCAGGTCTTGCAAACCGTAAAAATATCCAACCGTACAAAATCCCCGGTCCGGTAAAACTTGCTTTTTGGGATGCCGAAGGACATCTGCCGCCTCTGAAAAAAATCGGCGATGCGGTTTGTGCTGATTCAATAGAAGAAGCGTTTTTCAAATTTCTCAACGACAAGCCCTGGTGCTGTTTCAATACAGAAGTGCCGGACGGTTTTATTTTTCCGTAAATCAATAAAATCTGGAAATTAAATTGAATAAAATCGTAGTTACAGGTGGTGCTGGTTTCATCGGTTCAGCGGTCGCAAGACACATCATCAACGACACAACTGATCAGGTCTGCGTTGTTGATAAATTGACCTATGCCGGAAACCTGGAAAACCTCAAAAGTATTTTTGACAGCGAAAGGTTTTCTTTTGAAAAAGCCGACATCTGTGACGGGGCGGCAATGGACAGTATCTTTGCTAGGTTCCAGCCGACCCATGTTATGCACCTTGCCGCTGAAAGCCACGTTGACCGCTCAATAGACGGACCCGAAGATTTTATTCAAACCAATATCATAGGAACATATGCCCTGCTTGAAACTGCAAGGAAATATTACAATAGCGGGAACAACAACCGCAATTTCAAATTTCATCACATTTCAACTGATGAAGTGTATGGCGATCTTAAAAACGGCGGTGATTTTTTTACCGAAAACACTCCCTATGCTCCAAGTTCCCCGTACAGTGCTTCCAAAGCATCGAGTGATCATCTAGTGAGGGCATGGCAGCGGACTTACGGTATTCCAGCAGTTATCACCAACTGCTCCAATAATTACGGTCCGTTTCATTTTCCGGAAAAACTCATTCCCCTGATCATTCTGCGCGCATTAGATGGACAGGATCTCCCTGTTTACGGCAAAGGTGAACAAATCAGAGACTGGCTTTATGTGGAAGATCACGCAAGAGCCCTTTACCTTGTCGCCACCTGCGGCAAACCGGGCGAGACCTACAATATCGGCGGTCATAATGAAAAGAAAAATATCGAAGTCGTTAAAACTATTTGCGCCATATTGGATGAACTTGCCCCACGGCAGGATGGGAAAAGTTATGCGAAACAGATAAAGTTTGTCACTGACCGCCCGGGACACGATATGAAATATGCGATCACCACGGACAAAATCACCAGAGAACTTGGTTGGAAACCGCAGGAAACTTTTGACAGCGGGATCCGCAAAACAATACAGTGGTATCTGGAAAACCGCAACACCTGGTGCAAAAATGTGTTGACCGGTTCATACAAAATGGAACGTCTCGGCAAAGGAGAATAAAATGAAAGGTATTGTTTTGGCAGGAGGTGCAGGCAGTCGTCTGCATCCTATCACAATGGGAGTTTCAAAACAGTTGCTCGCCATATACGACAAACCGATGATTTATTATTCTTTGAGTGTTTTGATGCTGGCAGGGATAAGAGATATTCTTATCATCACAACTCCGGAAGATCAATTCAATTTCACAAGACTGCTGGGGGACGGCAGCCAATTCGGCGTAAATTTTTCCTATGCCGTACAGCCGAAACCGGAAGGTCTTGCCCAGGCATTTATGATCGGTAAAAAATTCATCGGCAACGACACTGTTGCATTGGTATTGGGGGATAACATTTTTTACGGTGCAGATTTGCGTAAGATGCTGCAAAAAGCCGCTTCCTGTACCGACGGAGCTACTGTTTTCGGCTATTATGTCCGCAACCCTGAACGCTTTGGCGTAGTCGAGTTCGATCAAAACGGCAGAGCCGTAAACATTGAGGAAAAGCCGGAAGTACCGAAATCTAATTATGCCGTGACAGGCTTGTACTTTTACGACAATGATGTGGTGGATATCGCCCATACCATCAAACCTTCCGCCAGAGGCGAATTGGAAATAACCAGTGTCAACAACGCTTATTTGCAACAGGGAAAACTGTTTGTTGAAATTTTCAAACGCGGTTACGCCTGGCTGGATACAGGAACTCACGAAAGTATGCTGGATGCAGCAAATTTTATCCGGACCATTGAAACCCAGCAGGGACTGCAAATCGCCTGTTTACATGAAATCGCTTATGAAAACAACTGGCGTACAGCAGATGAAATCGCAGCCAGCGTCAGTGATATGCAAAAAACAGCGTACGGCCAATATGTAATGAAATTGATCAGCAAATGAAAATAACGCCTGCACAAATACCGGATATCCTTATTATTGAGCCGAAAATTTTCGGCGACGATCGCGGATATTTTTTTGAATCGTGGAATGAATCAGAATTCCGTGCCGCCGGATTAAACTGCCGCTGGATACAGGATAACGAATCAAAATCCAGATATGGTGTTGTCCGCGGACTTCACTGGCAATCTGCACCATATACTCAGGCAAAACTGGTGCGGGTGATTTCAGGGGCAGTCCTCGATGTTGCCGTGGATATCCGCAAAGAGAGTCCGACATTCGGCAAATATGTTGCTGTTGAGTTGAGCAGCAAAAACAAACGTCAGCTTTTTATACCGCACGGTTTCGCACACGGGTTTGTGGTCTTGAGCGATGAGGTGATCTGTGCGTACAAATGCGATAATCCTTATATGCCGGATGCCGAGTGCGGAATTGCCTTTGACGATCCGGATTTGAATATCGACTGGAAAGTTAATCCTGACAAGTGGATACTGTCAGAAAAAGACCGGAAACATCCCCGGCTGCGTGATATATCTCCGTGGAAGGAAAAATAATGCGTATTCTCATCACCGGCGGCAGAGGTATGCTGGGCAGGACTTTGCAAAAAGAATTATCCAATCACGATATTATTATTGCCGATCTGCCGCAAGCAGATATCACCGATGCCGGAAAAATCGATTCATTCATCCGCGATTCAAACGCAGATGTCGTAATACATTGTGCCGCGATGACTGCAGTCGATTTATGTGAAAGCGAAATCGAAACGGCATATAAACTCAACCGGGACGGTTCACGCAATGTCGCAATTTCCTGCAACCGTTACGGTATCAGGCTGATAGCGATTTCCACTGATTATGTTTTTTCCGGCGACAGTGACCGCCCATACCGCGAATCCGATATTGCCGATGGCGGCAGAACTGTTTACGGCAAAAGTAAATTTTCCGGAGAAGAAGAAATCAGAAAGTATTGTCCTGACCACATCATTGCCAGAATATCGTGGCTTTACGGTGCCGGAGGACCGAGTTTTGTCCATACTATGACAGCACTTGCCGACGGCAGCAGACCGGAATTAAAAGTCGTTGCAGATCAGCACGGAAATCCGACTTCGACAGTGGCGGTTGCACGACAGCTTGCCAATCTGATTTCCCATCCGGGATTGACAGGTGTTTTTCACCTCACTTGCGAAGGTGAAGCGACCTGGTATGAATTTGCCTGTGAAATATTCCGTCTAACGGGAATAAAACAAAAAATTACACCTTGCACTACGGCGGAATTTCCCCGCCCTGCCCCGCGGCCGTTGAATTCAAGATTGGAAAAAGCCAGACTCAAAACCGAAGGTCTGCCGCCGATGCCGCACTGGCAAGATGCTCTCAAAGAATTTATCCTGACAGAATTTCCCCGGCAGTGAAATCAGCGTTTTTTATTCAGATTGCTTTTATATTTCTTTTTCTGCACATTACTCAAAATGGAAAAATCCACACACCATTGATATGAAAGGGAAAAAGAAAAATATCCTTGCTGTTGAAAGAAACAAGAGACAACAAAAGTCATGACTTTTTCCGACAGTGATGAATCCTGCGAAGCATAGGTCGCTGATTTCTCCATATATCCTTTTCAAAAAAAGACAGACAGAATTGGACCAAAATGATCACTCCGTTTGTTTTTCCCTTGCAATTGAGATTCTTCAAGTTGATAATATCCCACAGCTATTATTTTGACAACAGGATAATGCTATCTTTAATGATGATAACTGCCGCCATGAGAAATATTACAAGCCCGGTACAGTTGTTCAAAAAGCAGTAACGCCGCGATTTCGTGAGGAAATGTCAATTTGGAAAGCGACCACAATACATCTGCTTTTGCCTTGACCTCATCTGCCAGCCCGAAAGCCCCGCCGATAACAAAAACCGCTTTGCAGTCAAGTTTTTTTATCATTTCCCCCATTTGCGGAGAGGTGAATTCTCGGCCTTCCTCGCTCAATATGAATATTTTGGAATTACGTTCTTTTTCCAGTTCGCGCACGATTGCCGCCCCTTCGCCTGCAACAGTGCTGTCAGAAATATAGACGGTTTCGAGTTTGCAATAGGCATTGAGCCGTTTACTGTATTCCGCGATGCGGTCTGCGATAAGCCGGTCTTTGGTTTTGCCGACAAGGATCACTTTCAAAAGCATATTTCACTCCGCCGTCAATGAGATTATTCCGCCGCCGAGCAAAGTATCACCGGCATATATGACCCCGGCCTGACCGGGAGTTACTGCCCGCAAAGGCTCCGGAGATTCCACTGCCACCATATCGTTGTGGCGCGACAGAAAAACTTCCGTCGGACGACTGCGGTAACGGATTTGGATCTCGGCTTTTTCCGGCAGACTCCCCGTGTGCAAAGTGACATCTTTGAGATAAAACTTGCGACACTCCAAAGCGGCACTGTCCGTAGCGAGAGTAATATCTCCGCTGACAGGATCAATTTTGCTGATATAAGCGGGGACACCGAGTGCCACTCCGAGTTTGGAACGCTGACCTATCGTATATTTACCGACACCGCGATGACTGCCGACTATTTTGCCGTTGTACAGGAAATAACCGATTTTTTCCGGCAGACCAGCAAGTTTGCGTAAAGTTTCGCCGCAACATTCCCCCGGCACGCCGAAACATACATCCTGACTGTCCGGACGGTCAAACACCGGCAAAGCAAGTTCAGATGCCGCACGGCGGACTTCATCCTTGGTCATTTTCCCCAAAGGCATAACAATATCCTGCAGAGATTCAGGGTTCAGACGGTAAAGGAAATAACTCTGATCTTTGCCGCGGTCACTGCCGCGACAGATCATATTGTTTGAAATATTTGCGTAATGCCCGGTCCACACCGTTGCGCCCGGATATTCACTGCGGGCGAATTCCAACAGCCGTTTGAACTTCACTTTGACATTGCACTCACAGCAGGGATTCGGAGTCCTGCCGGAAGCATATTCCAAAGCACAATGGCGAATCACATCTAGGTCAAATTCAGGTGCCGGCAATATCCGGCTCTCGATATTCAAACAGGAAGCAACAGCGGCAAAAGCCGCTTCATCCGCTTCTCTGGCAGCTCCGGGAGATTTCAATTGCAGCATCACTCCGATGACCCGGTATCCTGCCCGGGCGGCAATGCTGGCACAGACGCTGGAATCGACTCCGCCGGACATTCCGACGACAGCAATTTTTTGAGTCATTTATCCCCCAGCATTTCTGACGGCACGCCGAGAGAAATCAGGAAACGGCGCAGTTCGCTGTTGTTTCCTGTAAAAAGCGAAGTATGAGATTCAAGCACACTGCCGCCGATGGTTCCATCCGGCAGGATCGTTACCGGTGCAATCGTTTCCAATTCGTGAAAATCCAACTCCTGCGAGCCGTTGAATACACTGAACATATCTCCGGCAGAAAATGCACCATTAACTTGATCATTATCCGCAATATTAAAATATCTGCCATCCGGGCGTTTGCAAGTTGAACGTAGTACCACCATATTTTTGTCCGGGGAATACGCTCCTATCCACAGCGGATCAGCGGCGGCGGACACTCCGATTTGCAGACGGTTTGCTCCGCCGAGACGGAACCCCCAGAAGTTGTCCCTGTACGAGAGACGCGGCAGAGGATCGCCGTAAAAATCAAGATTGAGAGCATTGGCGGCACTGCCTTTGCAGCAGCCGAAAGCAAAGACATTTTCCGCCCCGGGAAACTGTTCCAGACTCCAGGCGGAAATCAGGGCTTTATCCGTAGGTATACCGCAGGGGATACTCAACCTGTCAATGGAATCATAAGCAGTCACCTGCAAATCAAAATCCTGATGTCCGAACCGGCTGGCGGCGGCAGAAATGATCCGGTTGAAACCGACATCCAGCACTTCGCCCTGACGGTTCATCAGAGAGATCCGCTTACTGACTGCGACTTTTTCCGGGGTGTGCATTTCGGTGATGGTTTTGACAGAGTTGATACCCTGCTGAACCATCCAACCTCCTTTGGGGGGGTAGTTAAAAGCAAAAGCGCCGCCTTCTGGAGCGGGCCAGAGGGAATTACCGCCCAGATTATTGAATTCCACCGGATCGGGATATTGGGCAAGGTCTTCCACCAGCCGGTGCAGTAATCTGCCGCCGATTTCAGCGAACACCCTGCCCTGAAAATGATTGGAAACCAGTATATTGCCGTCACCGGAAGAAATTATCAGCAAATCTTTGTCGAGTTTTTTAAGCAGTTCAAGACTCATCATCGTAACCTTTTTATTTTTTATCATCAGCGGCGGCGGGGATCGCTACCGCTTCGGTGGATTTTTCAACGACAGGGGCAACGGTGCTTTCGCTGTTACCGTTTTCGGCAGTCACAGGGGCAGGAGCTGCCTCCGCACCGGTATTTTCAGCCGGAGCAGAGACTTTTTCTGCATCGGAAGTTTTTTCAACTTTTTCTGCTTCTTCAGTTTTGGCGGCGGATTTTTCCGCAGTGAGAGCAGCTTCGTCGAAATCGACATACATTTTTGCAATGTAAACATGGAGTTTTTCCGGCGGGGCGATCCTGACCCAGCCGTAACTTCTCTCGTCAATAAGTTTCACCGGAGTACCGGCGGGTATCTCACCGTAAGAAGGAGTATTGGTCCCCATACCGGAACGCATATTGATGCTTTTGGTAACTTTGCCATTGTCAACAAAAGCTTCTGAAATATAGACTTTTACGCTGTCCGGAGCAGAAACTTCCAGCCAGTTGTCGTGTACGGCATGGATATCAAGTACGGTATCTTTATCCACTTTGCAGGCAACAGCAGCATCCATACGGGGTTTGACCCGCATATTGACCCGATTGCCATTGACCTTGCCGGGGGCTCCGGCACAAAGAGTCAGCGCAACTGCACAAAAAACTGAACAAACGGCAAACTTTTTCATTATAACATCCCTTTTCTGCTGTTTTTATGTTGAATAAATCACCTGTCCGGTATAAATTAAGTCGGGAAAACCGGTTACTGTATAAATATAACTTGTTTCGCAATTACTGCAAGTGGTATTCAAAGAGTTTTTGCATAAATATTTGGATTTTTTTATTTCCGGCTGATGATTTCAAAGACTGTATATCAGATACAGAAAACTTTCCTGTTTTTAATGATTTTTTGATTATGAGCAAAACAGAATCTTTTATCCGGCATCTGCAAACAGAAAAAGATGCTTCCAAACATACTGTCAGTGCTTACTGCCGGGACATCCGCGAATTTATCACCAGGATACTCGATGACGATCAGGATTTTGACGACTGGGCGGCGATCGACCGCAACCACGCCAGAAGTTTTGTCATCGCACTGCACGATGCCGGAGATTCAAAACGCTCGATCCAGCGCAAAGTATCATCGATGCGGTCGTTTTTCCGCTTTCTGGTACAAATGGGGATCGTTTCTGACAATCCATTTTACAATCTGCCGCCGATCAAGGCAGACAAACCTCTGCCGCAGGTGATGAATATCAGCGACATAGAAAGACTCCTTGCGGCAATCACTGCATACTGGCAGATGGCGACGGCGGCAAATGCTGTTAAATCTGCCGAAAGTGCCGATTTTGCCTGCTTGCGTGACACCGCCCTGACCGAAGTAATTTACTCCGGCGGGATGCGTATAAGTGAAGCTGTCAATCTGAACTTCGGCGATGTGGATCTGGGCAACCAGATGGCACTGGTCAAAGGCAAGGGAAAAAAAGAGAGATACAGTGCCATCGGTACTCCGGCAACCGATGCGTTGCTGAAATACTTCAAAGTGCGACGCAATGTGGTCGGCAGAGACAAAAATGATCCGCTTTTTGTCAACCAGAATGGCGGCAGACTTACTCCGCGCTCATATCAACGCAACTTAAAAAATTACTTGGCACAGGCAGGGCTGCCGCCGGATCTCACTCCGCACAAATTGCGGCACAGTTTCGCCACCCACCTGCTGGATGCCGGGGCAGATTTACGCAGTGTCCAGGAAATGCTCGGACACGAAAGTTTGAGTACGACTCAAATCTATACTCATATCAGTGCTGCCCAAATGAAAAAAATTTATGACAAAGCACATCCGAGGGCGAAATGAACTTCAACGACCTTCCGGCGGCAAAGATCCTGCCGGATATGAGAAATCTGCTCCAGAAACATCGCAATCTGATAATCACTGCCGCCCCCGGTGCCGGTAAAACCACCTTGGTACCCGCTGAAATGCTGGATATATGCCGCAAAAATATCCTGCTTGCCGAGCCGAGAAGGATCGCCGCCCGTGCCGCAGCCTGCCGTATCGCCGCAGTCAGAGGTGAAAAAGTCGGAGCCGGTGTCGGATATGCAGTCAGAGGAGACAGCTGTCGCAGTAATGCCACCAGATTACTGGCGGTAACTCCCGGAGTTTTGTTGCAAACATTGCAGGCAAATCCTCTGCTGGAAAATATTGATGCAGTCATTTTTGATGAATTTCACGAGCGTAAATGGGAATCAGATCTGGCACTGGCGCTGGTACTGGATGCAGTCGAAAAACTCTCTCTCAATGTCAAAGTGATCGTAATGTCCGCCACCTTGGATACGGCAAAACTTGCCGATTGTCTCCAGTGTCCTGTCCTTTCGGCAGACGGCAGAATGTTTCCGGTTGAAACGGTGTATTCGCCGATACCGGCAACGATCCAAGATCGCGATATTGCGATCGCCAGAGCAATTATGCAGGGATTGAAAGAGTGCGAAGGCAATATGCTGGTGTTTCTGCCGGGAGTTGCTGAAATCACCAAATGTGCGGCACTGCTGGGGGATATTCCGGATATTTCTGTGGAAAAACTCCACGGTCAACTTTCTCTTGATGAGCAGAATAAAATCCTCACCCCCTCCCCCGGACGCAAAGTTTTCCTTGCCACTAATATCGCCGAAAGCAGCGTTACTGTACCGGATGTCAGAATTGTTGTTGACTACGGCAGAGAGAAGCGCCTGCGTTTCAGCCCGGGTACAGGATTGTCCTTTCTGGAAAATGTCACCATCAGCCGGCACAGCGCAGACCAGCGTGCCGGCAGAGCCGGCAGAACGGCTCCCGGCACTGCCATAAGACTCTACAGTCAATACGATTTTGAGCGGATGCCTCAAGCCGTCACTCCGGAAATAAAAGAGTGCGATTTACTGCGTTTCTGCCTTGAAATTGCCGAATGGGGTTGCGATGCTGGCGAATTACATCTGCCGGATGCTCCAGCCCCGGCGAATCTTGAATCAGCACAGCAGATATTGTATGATCTCGGTGCTGTTGATGCCCAGCAAAAAATAACGCCACTGGGCAGAAAACTGGTTTCGTTGCCGGTAAATCCGCGTATCGGTACTATGTTGCTGAAATCAGAGAGCTGCGGCAGCTGCCGGACGGCCTGTGACATCGCCGGAATTTTAGAAGAAAATGTTACTTTTTCCGACAGTGTTGATTTGAATCATTATCTGGATATACTGAATTCAAACCGACGCGGGATTGCCAGCGCCGTCAAATTAAGCTGTAAACTCCGGAATTTGATGCGGCTTTCCGGCAATGACTCCGAAAAGGTTGCCACCGGCGTGTTGACTGGATTTGCCTTTCCCGACTGGATCGCCCAACGCCGTTTTGCAGATGAATATGTTTTATCCAAAGGCGGGACCGCCAGAATTTTTGACGACAGCGGGAATCTTGATTCCGAATTTCTGGCTGTGGCGAGACTGAGCAGCACTGCCAACGGCAGTGTCATCCGCCTTGCCGCACCGTTGCAACTTGATGATTTGGAAAAATTCTTTGCCGATCGCATAAGTGAATCGGACTGCGTAGAATTAAATGCCGACGGCAAAGCATCGGCATTCAAAGTAAGACGACTGGGCAGTATAGTGTTGCAAAAAACTCCGGCAGTGCCTCCACCGGGAGCTTTGGCGCAGGCATTGCTTGCAGAAGCAGTAAAACGCCATATTGCATTACCTCCTGCCGGAAACGAAGCGGCAATATCCGTTTTACAGAGGGTGAGGTTTGCAGGAAAACTGGAAAAAGCAAACTATCCGGATTGGAGTGAAAAAGAATGGGGCAACATCCTTTGCCGTGATGCGGCAAATCACCTGACTCAATGCAAAACTATTCAGGATATTGAAAAAGCTGATTGGAAAAATATTCTGCGGCAACTGCTGGGAGAAAATGTATTCCGCACGCTTGAACACGATTTCCCGGAAAAATTCCAAACTCCGGCCGGGACATCTCATTTCATTGACTATTCCGGAGAACAGCCGACTGCCGGAGCAAAAGTGCAGGAATTTTACGGAGTAAAGTGCCATCCTAAAATAGGCAAATCTCAAATTCCGCTACGCTTGGAATTGCTTTCACCGGCGGGCCGTTCGGTGCAGACTACCAGTGATTTGCCGGGTTTCTGGCACAGTTCGTGGGAATTGGTAAAAAAGGAAATGAAAAGCCGTTATCCGAAACACTTCTGGCCAGATGATCCGGAGAATCAGCTTCCAGCGAGCCGGACTCTGAAAAGTGCGGCAAAGAAATAATTTTTGCAAAAAACTCTTTCTGACGCTTGAAATAACGCAAATCGCAGTGTATTTTATAAGACTTCATCAATGGTGGTTGTAGCTCAGTTGGTTAGAGCGCCTGGTTGTGGCCCAGGAGGTCGCCGGTTCGAGTCCGGTCTACCACCCCATTTTTTTGCCCAAAATTTGGGCATCAAATTTTTGCCTTTCTACTTTAGGTACAACAGTAAACATGTTGATTACAAATAAGTTGCAAGTGACTTGGTTATTGTTTTTTATTGTGAGTGAAAAAATATTGTTTTGAGGGGGATTGGCTTGGTTTTGTGTGGTTATTCAACAAAATTGGCAAATAAAGGCAAATAAGATTTTTGAGCGTAAAACCGGAGTTTTTCGGTATAATGTAACGAGTTGAGTTATCGTTCTCTTTCA
>JAZONW010000011.1:0-1786 GCA_045654745.1 Victivallaceae bacterium
CTCTGCCAATCGCCGCATACCACCAAGTTCGCGCAGAGAGTTAAAATACCCCACTAATGTCATATAAGGATCAGCTAATAAACCGAAATGCTCAAAAAGCGATTGAGCACCTGTAAGCAATGCTACATAAACACGGATCAAAACAGCTGGACGAGATGCACCAGGGGCGCAAATGCCAAGATAACGCCGACCGCAGCGTTTATCAATTGACCGCTGAACAGAGAAGAAGTTATCTTCAACATCAATGCCGTGAGCTGGAAAGATACTGACATTGCGCAAAAATACATTATTGATCTGTTTTTCAGCTTTTCGTACAGTGGCAGTTGAAGCAACAATTTTAGGACGGATTGTTTTTCCTTCATACTGCCATGAACAAAGATCGTCAACGGCAGTTTCATACAGTCCAACCATTGTTCCGAGTGGACCGCTAATCAGGTGAAACTCATCTTGGATAATCAAATCCGGCGGGCGGATTTCTTTTACAGCTTTGACTACGGTTGCCTCGTGTTTTCCTTTTTTCTTGTGATTGCCGTTACAATCTGCATCAGGCCACAAAAGACCGTGTCTGGGGCACTCGTGGCTGACTTTACCAAACAAGGTTCTGACAGCACCTTTCCATGCCATCATCGCAAATTTATCAACTGTAGCGATCAGCATTGTCGGTGGACGATGATAGATTTCATCATCTACTACTACCACCGGCAAACCGATTTCATTTTTTGCACGGCTGAATTCACAGCGTCCTAGCGGATCACCGCAATAAATATGCGTTTGTCCGCACTCGCGATCGACAACAATTTCCCTACCGGGCTGAATTTCTGCACCACACCACGGACAAGTTGTCAATTGTGCCGGAGTGGAACTTATACCGTATTGGTGTTCCCGCTCTTTTTCAATAGCGTTATGGCTCTCATCAGTAGTATTGGGAGTTGTTTTCTGACCGACCCACAACCCAATGGAGAACGGTGTCTCGCCCCATTTTTTCGGTTCTTTACTGCGGATACTTTCCATAGCACAAATAAGAGCTGTTGCACGCTGGAACTGCTGAATTGTCAACAAACGCAGTGTATATCTCATAATAACTGATAAACCGCGAGAACCATCCAATCCGCCCAGTTCTCCTTGTAAGCGGCGAATGCCCATTGCAAAGGCTGCTACGCCAAGATATGCTTCTGTTTTACCACCACCAGTTGGGAACCAGAGAAGATCAGCGTGTGCCGCCAGAGGATTGGTTCTGTCAATATGAGCAGGATCAGCCAGTGAAGGAATGGACAAAAGCATAAACGCCAACTGGAATGGTCGCCAGGAGTGATTTGACGGCTTATCAAAGTCAACAAGTTTTTTATTTTCATTCCGGCGGTTACTCAATGCGTATATAGAGTGAACACGCTGATCAGCCATCGCACTATTTGCAAAACGGAAAGCATCCAAAGCAAGGGAATTATCTGCAATTACCTGCAAGCCTTCCCGTAACCGCTCTGAAATTTCTTCACAATGCTCAACTGCTGACTGTGCGGAATCTGCATAGTATTGCAATTCTGCGGTTTCTGCTTTCTGACGTTGTTCATTGATCCATTCGGCATAATCATCGGTCAGAATATTGAGTCCAGCCAGCAATTCATCTTTGGGCAGTTCTGCCAAATGCCGCATATCCAACAAGCCGTCTTTGTAAAGCTGCTGCATTGCGGGGCGGTCTTCCGGCTCACTTCCGGGAGTTTCTGTAACTGGAATTTCATACTCGGGCATGACTACTGTATGAATTTCCGTTGCTTTTTCGTAATCATCC
>JAZONW010000012.1:0-7323 GCA_045654745.1 Victivallaceae bacterium
TTTTTCCCGTCCGGCAAATAGGGATTTTTGACCGGTTCACACATCTGAATTTCATCAATAAAAAGATAATACTTTTCTGATTTGCCATCAATCAGGCTATGGACATAAGCTGCCAGTTCCAATGGATTACGGTAACGGATATTTTTAGTCAAATCCAATTCAATATGAATGATCTGTTCTTCTTTCATACCTTGCTGCAGCAAATAATTTCTGAACAGAGTACGAAGCAGAAAAGATTTCCCGCAACGGCGGATGCCGGTAATAATTTTCACCATCCCGTTCCATTGCCGGTCGATTAACTGCTGTAAATAGTGTTCCCGCTTTATTTCCATAATGGCAGCCTTTCATTGTAAAATTGCCTAAATATTTAGTTGCGCTCACGATAATATATACTGCTGCATTGATTTGTCAAGCGGTATTTATTGTAAACTTGCCTAAATATTTACTCAGGATTTTAATCTAAAATGGCAATATCAGATATTTTTGAGCAAATTTCACCACAGCCGGATTTGCGACAGGACTCTTTGCAGAGAGCAACGATGAGGGCGTGGTATTCGTTGTAAATGGCAACATCGGTAGGCAGGGCGTCCATAAAAATCTTTTGCAGAATGTCATAATGTAAGGTTCCGTCAAGATGCAAATGCCGTTCTGCCACCCGCCGGGTGTAGGCATCAATGACAAACATCGGCTTATTGAAGGCATAAAGCAAGATGCTGTCCGCCGTTTCCCGCCCAACACCTTTTACCGCAAGCAATTCTTTACGCAAAGCCCAGACATCCGCCGACTGCTCGAACGCAGCTTCACGCTCAAGCATAAACGCCGCCATCGCTTTCAAATAAGCACATTTCTGTTTGAAAAATCCAGCCGGACGGATCAACTCCTGCAATTGGTCATCAGAAGCTGCCAAAACCTTTTCCGGCGACATCACATCTGAGCCGAGCAAATTCCCGATCGCCTTTTCCACATTGGTCCAAGCGGTGTTCTGCGTAAGAATCGCCCCGACAATGATCTCCCACCGCAAACCGGTCTGACAAGGCCACCACTTCTGTGGTCCATAATAATCAAAAAGAATATCAAAAAGTTTGCGGATGGGATTCATTATCATTCACAAAAACAAGTAATTTTTCTTGTGACCGCCGAGTTTCGGAGCCATTTTTTCGGCGGCGGCTTGCATGAAAACGGGATCGAGATCGCGAGCGTGTTTGGGGCAAATGTATTGACAGCGCATACAACTGATACAAACGCCTTTGTCGGTTTTGCGGGGATCGGCTTTGTCGATCGCACCCACGGGACAACCGGCAGCACAAATTCCGCATTTATCGCAAGCATCATTGGCTTCGGGCTTGAAAGGAATATCAACAAGCTCCTTGTATGAGCCATGACTTCCGGCAAGTTCCAACTTTCCGAAAAAACCGCTGCTAAGTTTTGCCACAATCTTCCGGGCAAACTCCGCAAGCTCTTGGGTATCTTCTTTATCCGGACGACCGGCAGCGAACTGCCGGAAGATGGAGTGCTCGGCCACGGCAGCAACCGCCGCCACACAAACAAATCCGCAAGCTTCAAGGACATCCTGAAGTTCAGTCAAAGTATCATCCCACTCCCGATTGCCGTAAACGCAATTCAAAATCGCTTTCGCCCCATTACCGAAAATCTTTTTGATCCGCTCAACAGCGACTTGCGGAACCCGTCCGGCAAAAGACGGAACCGAAACAAGACAGATATCATCCGCTTGCAAAGTCATTTTTTTAATATCGCAACAAATATCCACCTCGCAAACCTCGCCTCCGAGATTGCTCACCAGAATATCCGCCACCTTCTTCGTCCCGCCCGTCGGGCTGAAATAAATGTTATAAAGCATTGTTTTCTCCATTATTCAAATTACCTCTATTATCCACTAAATTCAACCCTTGCCCGGAGATGCCGTAGGCTTGGGGGATGTTTTCGTTTTGGAAGACAGCGAGGTATTTGGTCATATTGGGGGCGAGTTTCCCTGCGAGCATTTCGTCCAATGTCATCCATTTGACTTTGCCCTCAACGGAACCGGTCAGTTCTCCGGAAAAGGTACTGGTTTTGAAAAGGAAAACAAAATACTGCGACTGTTTCACCGGATTATACCACTGAATATATCCGCAATTCTGCAAGTCGGAAACGGTCAGCCCGGTTTCCTCCTGAACTTCGCGGATCACAGAAGCCACAACCGTTTCCCCCGGCTCAACGTGTCCCCCGGGAAAAGTCAACCCCGACCACGGATTTGACGGCTTCGGCAATCTCTCCTGCACCAACACCCGCCCTTGGGCATCGGTGATCATACACATATTACAAAGTTCAGTTTCCATTAGTATTTACTTTTTTCCTGCCTATATAAGGTACTGCCTTTAACTGAAATTTTCGTTGGGACCAATCAACAACCATTCTGTATATTGGCAATGGCTTCCCGTCTGCTTTCTTCATCGTGCTCGCATAATTAAGTAACATGATTTCATCATCTAGAGCGATTTGTGGTCCCAAATAAAGTGCTTCTGCGTTAAAAATAGATGCCACATAATAGTCGGGGAGTCCTGTTGCACGATCCAATATTAAACGCCATTCTTTTTCATATTTCCAATCTATAGATTTGAAACATGATATTTTAAAACCTCTTAAAAAATCAAAATACGATAAATCAAGTTCTAATTTTAAAGTATCTGCAACAAAATATTTCTGCTGTTCTTCGATAATTCGAGTACAATTGTATCGTTCATTCTGATATATTACAGGCAATATTGAAAGCCATCCTTGATTTGTACAAGAAGAGTCCGTAAAAACTTTTTTGCCTTTACAAAATAGTAAATGATAAAATGGTTTTATACTATATTTTATGCAAAATCCTTTCCCGGAATCTGCATAATGCCCCCACATAATTGGAGAATTATATACCTCACTGAAACATGCAATCCGAATAGTTTGCTGTAACATTTTCACAAGGGCATTTACAAAATCTATGGTTTGATTTAATCCATTTTGTTTGATTTTTTCAAAATTAGGATAAAAATACTTCTCTAATTCCTCTTGCGGGACTTCGCTTATTTTTTGCAATATGCTTATATTTTGCATACCGCCAAGTTCCTTTATTTCTTCTGCATCGAAAGGACGCATTCTGGCAATATCAATAAGTTCACGGAACCTTGTAGCCGTCAATGAGGAAAATGAATTCTCTATTCTTTTATTATCACAAGCTGGGAAAGAATCAAATGGATCATTGAACTTTGCTGGATTAACCAAAACCTGTTGATTTTTCCAAAAGTTATATACGCTATATTTCGTACATGATCTATACTGAAAAAGATCGATATGGGGGATATTGCATTTTAATGCAGCACTAATCCGCTCTTTTTCTTCTGGTGGATCAATAGGCAATAGATCACTACTATAAAACAAAGACTGTAATCTTTTTCTGTATTGAGTCGGTGTTTCTATTTTCATTTTATGCCAAATGCTCCCGATGTTTAGCTAGCAATTCTTGTGATGGCAGAAATTTTATCGGCATTGTGATTTTCTTGCCGTGCAAGCGTTGAAATTGCTCCTTGAATGCTTCATTGGTGTAGTGTTCTTTGAGAGATGGAGCGAAAATCAGCCGATAGTCTTCATCAAAGGAAATCAAATGGCGGTCAAAAGCTGCATCATAGGTAGCAGATAAGCAAAGTCCATTCTCGGGATTCATGCGATTCTTGTCATCATCTGCCCATGCACTAATATGACTGGCTCGCAGAACTTCCTCCATCGGTAATCCTGTCAGGCAACACTTTTCCTCATATATGCTTAAAATCATTTTCCGGAAAACATTTTGATTTTGTCGAACCATGACTTCCGCTAACTTCTCTTTGCCTTCTCTGGAGTTCACATCGATAGTGTTTCTGTTATCAGAAATCAAAAGCGTATTTCGAACAATGCCGATCTTATCCAATTCCTGAGTAAGTTTTTGGGCATCGTTTATCGTTTCAAACTTTTGAAGCATTATGCTCTCACGCTCTGTTAAAATAAGAAACTTTGTAAATTCTCCAACCGCTGCGGAACAATAATTGTTTTGCCAGTAACTTTTAGTTTTGATATCGCGAAATATTCCGCCGTTATCTTTTTTTATTTCTTTTTTTATGATTTCGTAAAGTTTTGTCAGACGCTTCGCATCACAAATATCCCATACTGATTCATTTGCTTCTAAAAAAAAGTTGTTTTGATGGCAAGCAATATCTATTATATCCATTGCGGTGACATAAGAACCGGGAGCATGACTACCTGCAGCGTGATTTTTCAAAGAAAATGCAAGATATAAATCTTTTATTGATTGTTTTTTCATCATTTACTCCCGTGAGCAGCCTGTCCGGAATGCACCCAGGCATCCACTTCGGCTATTTTGAATTTCCAGAATTTACCGATACGGTGTCCGGGGAGATTTTTCTTTTCAAGGTACACATATATGGTCTCCCGACGCACGCCGAGATATTCTGCGATTTCTTTGATGGAGAGCCATCTGTCTTCTATCAAATCAAGCTTTTTCATTGCAATATTCCTGAAAGTCAGTTTATCCTCCATAGCTTTCAGCGACGGAGGATGTTACCACATACCGTTTGGGATAATATATCAATATTATCGTGAAATTTCAAACGGGAATACAAGAAAAAGTGTTAGTTTTATGCAGTTTTTACTGGATTTACTGCATTTTTTCATGATGTGTCATGAGAATGGAATCAGTCTTATTGTTCCATACTGTTCAAATGCCTGTTGCAGGTGTTCCTGATCGGAATCGCTGTCGCTTGCATCGGGATAATGCGAAACAGAAAGTTCTCGACATGAAAGAGTTCCGGCAGAATAAATGTATTCTCCATACTCCAGACTGCCGCCTTCTTCATAATGGAGCCGCAAAGATTTTATTGGAGTAATTTCGTTGAAAAAATTGATCAGTGCAATAATCTCTTTATCACTGTATCCCCATTTTACCCAATATACCATGCTGACCTCTTTCTCATAGACATAAAACGCAGCATCAAAAATATATCGGTCAGAACCGGCATAGAATCCCTTACGCTGTTGGTCGGCGGCTTCTTTTAATTGCGTTAAAGCCGCATTAACTTTAATAGCCGCTCTTTTGCTGCGACATTCAATTTTCAGTGAAACAAAACATATATTTGCCATAAATCCTCCTATAAACAAAAGCGGCAGACTTTACCCGGTCTGCCAGCGGGTGTGCGCTGTGGTAAGCGTGTAGGCGCGTTGCGCTGTCACGGGGTGGCGGGCGTTATAACATTGATCCGCAACTCCATTAAAGCAATGCCGTTATTACAATTTAGTGGTGATTTTCAGTTCATCTCCACCACGGTGAACTTTGCCGGAGGGACATCTGCCGGTTCTACCCACTCCGTCATCATTTGGAAACTGGCGAGGTTCTCCGGCAGAGCCTTGAAGCGGTTGCCGTTGCCACCGAGGATGATGGCTGTCCCAGCGATTACCGTTCCCCATCCGATGAAGATGAACGCCCCCTGGACATCTTTGCATTTGCCTTCCTCGTCCACTACCATGACCATATCTGCATCGATTTGGACGAGTTCCACAAGGTCGCATCCGATGATACTGTAGAGTTCATCAAGGGTGCGGTTGGGGTTCTTTGCGAGGTTGATTTCCGTGACCGTCCGGCTGACAGGGTCGATTTTTACTGCGCGCATAACTTTGCTCCTTATTTTACGATGACATATTCCATCACGCGGCAGAGAGCCTCTTCGTAGGAACTGCTGCTGGTGATATAATCGGTGAACTCTTTGATAAGGTCGGAGCGTCCGTTCTGACGGAGTTCCGCTCTGACCTTGCCGATAATGTTGAAAATATTTCCATCTGTACCGGTGAGCTGCACGATGATGTCGGTCTTGGTATCAGCCATTATTTCACCCTTCCATTTTTGCCGGGCCATCCGATGCCCTCAAAATTACGGTTGCCGGAGCGGAGTGCGGCAAGCTCGGCATCCACCGCTTTCTGGTAGTCCGGATGCTGACGCTCCTCTTCAAGGCAGTCATAGCACAAGGCGTCGGTGTTGAAGCGGCTCATGCTGAAACCATCCGCAAGGGATTTGCCACATCTGTCACAGAATTTTTTGTTGAACCACGGATCCATAGTTTTTCCTTTCAGTTGAATTTTTTGATTATGGCGGCAAGTACCGCCTTGGCTTCGGTGCTGACGGGACGCATATCCCACCCGCGGTCATAGTTGATGAACTCGCCGCACTCGGTGTTGCTCATCCACAGTTTGCTGATTCTGCCCTGCCGGATGCCGTAGATACTCGGCTCTTCAAACCGTACCATCATGACGCGGTACTCTTTGCCGTTGGCGGTCGCAGTGGCGAATGTCCATTCGTTGCAGGCCTGTGCCGTGCCGGTGATGTTCAGCTCTACCTTCATGGCTTATTCCTCCCCGAGGATTTCTTTGAGGGTGTCGCGGCGGGCGAGGAGTTCCTTGAGCGTGTTTTCGCTCTGGGCAAGCATCCGGCTCGGACAGTGGAAGGTGACCGCATAGGGGTTATCTGCCCCGTTGAGGATCCGCTGGGCAAAGCTCTTGACTTCTTCCAGCTCGATCTCGATTTTATGGTTCAGCCGGGCGATCTCTTTTTGCATTTGCTCTTTGGTCATTTTATGTATCTCCTTGTAGGTTAACACTTTGCTTTGCACTATACATAATTAAGCGTACTATTCGCTCTTATCCAGTTCAGTAGCAATAATATATGCATATTTCTTGCAGTGCTGCCAGGATGATAATCCCGCCTTGCAAAAAATTTTCAGATTTCTCAAAGAACAGTGAAAAAAATTGCGTCCTCCTGGAAAGAAACTGAATAGGGACAAAAAATCAGATTTTCTTCAAATCCGGTGAGAGTAAATGAGCTTTACCGGGAGAGAAACTGGGTGATGGCAAATTTTTCAACTTTTTTCAAAAATGGTGAGACAAAAACTGGATGTCCGGGAAAGAAACTGAATAGAGATAAATAAATTCAGATTTTTTTCAAAGGCAGTAGGAAAAAATCGGGACATTGGGGAAAGAAACTGGGCAGAGTGAATTTTTTTCGGATTTCTTCAAAAATGGTGGAACTAAACCAGTCCAGCCGGGAGAGAAACTGGGCAGAGGTGAAAAATTTCTGATTTCTTCAAAAATGATGGTAGTAAATGACGCCAGGCGGGAAAGAAACTGGATGAGAACACAATGGAGGTAGCATTATGACATAGTAAACAAGCGCTATCCGACAGCGGAAGATATGCGTAAACAGGCGGCGTTTACAAGTTTACAAATAATTTTATAGGAGCTTTAATG
>JAZONW010000013.1:0-11946 GCA_045654745.1 Victivallaceae bacterium
CAAAAATTTTTTTCATTGTTACCTCCATATATACAGATTTTTTATTTTAATCTGCCTGTATATGATTCGTCCGCTTTTTTGTTAGAGTTGAAAAATTTGTTAGCGGCTTCGTTCCATTTGCTTCCCCATCTGTGTTTTCCCTGCTGCTGAACTATACGGATACGAAGTTGTTTCTTTTTCCAATTGACATGTGCCGAAGTTTGCCATGCTCCGCCATGGCCGATATCTCCGCTGGAATAATCAGCCCGCAGTCCTAAAGAATAATCTCCCGCCTTGCTCATAGCCCGTCTGGCCAGATATTTTTTGACAGTTGCCTCTTTCAGTATCCGCACTCCATTGTCGCCGACTCCGAGATTCATCAGCATTTTGTAAAATTTGATTTGATCGTTGGCGGTAGTCCAGAGACCGGCTCCGGCAGATGGATGGACAGTCGGACCGTTGTGCGGCATCGGCATCCATGGACTGTACTTTTTGAATTTCGCTTTCTCCCCCGGGGTGACAGTGTAAAGAAAAATTCTACTGGCAAGTTTTTCATCCGTCGGCCAAAAAGTGGTATCTTTCATACCGAGGGGGTCAAGGACTCTTTCCTGCAGAAAAACTTCCCACGGCTTGCCGGTCACGACTTCGATCACTGCCGCACCGATATCAATACCGGTATTGGAGTATTTTGCTGAAGTACCTGGCATAAAAGCAAGCGGTGTTTTTGCCGCCAGTTTGGCAGTATCCTGTAAAGACATAGCAGGCCAAGCCTTTTTTACATCAAACGGGAAACCACCAGTATGACACATCACCATACGAATGGTCAGGATATTGCCGTCAATAGTTTTAAGTGAACCGTCTTTTTCTTTGACGGTCAGGGTTTTGAATTGCGGCAGATATTTTGCCACCGGGTCATCGAGCGAAATTTTACCTTCTTCCAGCAGAATGGCGATCGTCACACCGCAGAAACCTTTGGTCTGACTGCACTGCATAAATATCTGATCCATAGCGATCGGGCGTTTATTTGCCGTATCGGCATATCCGAGGCAAGCAACTTCTTCTTTACCGTTGTTGTATAAAATACTGATCATACCGGCACATTCACCGCTTTCAATAAACGGTTTCATCGCATCAGCAACAAATGAAGTTTCAGCATTTATCACGCTACAAAAAACTAGCAGCAAACCGGCGATAAAAATTTTTCTGAACATTGTTTTTTCCTTTCCTTATGGCAGCAAATAAAAAAGGTCTGCTGTGCTGCAGACCTTTAAGTGAGTTTATGAAATCAGCCGCAATGGAAGAATTTTTCCACCAGAGCCAGGATCTTTTTCTGATCAGTGCCGATATCCTGACGCAGTGTGCGGTCATTGAATTTACGCAGATCGCCGATGATACCATCGATCATTGCCGGAGCAAAAACGCCCTCTGATTCGTAAACGGCACGCTGTTTTTCCAGACAGTCCGCCGATGCGGCACAGCTGTCGGGCAGTACGCTCAAACGGTCAAGCACGGCTTTGTTTTCGTCTTTGTGGATATTGACGTTGACATAAGTATCTGCGGCGACCTGCAAAGCATCGGCACTTTCAAAACCGTAGCGGCAGGCGACAGCAAGTCCGGCGATCAAAAGATAGACGTTTGCCGAACCGTCGGGGGAACGCATTTCAACCGTCTGTTTCTGGGTGGTGTCATATTTGGCAGAGGGTTCGCCCGGATTGGCCTGACTGCACAGATCTTTCTGACTGGTCCAGCCGAGCGGCACCCGCACCAGCACTGACCGGTTGCGGTCGCCCCAGCAGACGTTGGTGGGGGCTTCCTGATGCGGCACCAGCCGGAAATAGGAAGTCGGATTGGTATTGCCGAAAGCAGTGATGGAAGGAGCCATTATCATCAGTCCGGCAATGGCTTTTTTGGCTTCATCTGAAAGCACGCCCTCTTTGAGCATAACATTGACGCCGTCTTTGACCACGCGGAAGTGGACGTGCAGTCCGGAACCGGCTTTGCCGACGGTGATTTTGGGAGCAAAAGTCACATCAGCCCCTGCTGATAAGCCAGATTGCGGATGATCCATTTGGCGACAGTGAGCTGATCGGCGGCTTCTTCGGCGTTGATCGGCAGAAATTCGATTTCATTCTGCTCGTAGATTTTGCCGTCGAGGGTGAAATTGCCCACTTCAGAGTGACCGTATTTGATACAGCCGCCCGCCTGGGCGATGTAATTCATACACAACTGGCGGAATTCGCCGAATTTGGCATAGGGGGCGGATTCGTGATAGCCCTTTTGATCGACAGCCTGATAGACTTCTTCATCCGGAGCGATGACATAGTATTCCAATTCGCCCATCGCCTGAAAATCCATACCGGTGGATTTGCGGAATGCTTCACAGGCTTTGTGCAGAGTGTATTCCGGAGAACTCGCCAGCGGCTCGCCGTCTTTGTTGAAAAAAGAGCAGAGGAAGTTCACGGTCGGCAGTTCGCAAAACGGGTCCATATAGGCAGTGCGGAAACGCGGCACCACATAGAGGTCGCTGTTGTTGGCTTCGATAAAGGAAAAAAGACTGGAACCGTCAACCCTTTCGCCGCAGGAAAGGATTTCTTCGAGGTATTCGCGGTCGCTGACCACGAAATTAAGGGTTTTCAGTCTACCATCTGCCGCCGGATACTGGAAATTCACGTGGTGGATATCGTTTTCGCAAATGAAATCAACGATATCTTTTTTGGTGAAATCTTTGGGGGCTTTGCCGATTTCGGCGGTCAGACTGCGGAGAGAATATGCCATTTTTTCCATAGTTTTTTCCTGATTTATATGGTTTTAAAACGATTGCATAAAATATAGTGCTTTTTTGCCGCTTTGTCAAGCGGATAAATCACAGCTCAAAATGTATGCAAAGAGAGAGCGTCTATCAGCGAAAGATTCGTATGATACCCCGGGTCGGCATCCGGCACTGCCGGAATGACTCTGACCGCTTCGCCCTGACTGTTTCTGGTCTGACAGGCAAAACCGTGACAGCCGCAGTCAAGAAATTTGCGGAAACTTTTTCCGGCGGCATCAACTCTGGCGGCGATACCGTCGGAATATCCGGGATAAAGTGCCATTATCTCCACTCCCGCCCGGATGGTTTCCGGCAGACTCCACCAAGGCATATCGCTGTTGACCGCCCGGCGGCTGACCAGATCAAAACTTTTGATGATGCCGCCTGCATTTTGAAATCCCAGATCAAAAGTGTGGCGGAAAAGTTCCGGCAATATCCGGCCCGATCCGGCAACCAGATCGCTGTGTCTGCCCTGTTTTTGCATTTCCAGCAAACACTTTGCCGCAAGTCCGGCAAATTCCAGAGCGTGACCGGGGTCGCAGAGGATCCTGCCGCCGTCGTCCCACGCATTGCCGTCGCTGTCCACAGATTCCACAAAGTCAAAATCAGCGAGATCCCGGTACTTGCCGCGGTTGATGTGGTATTCAAATATGTACCTGATGAAATCGGCGGCAGTATCGAGATAAAAATCCCCCATCTCCGCGGCGGCAAAGCGGGCAAATCCGTACAAGGCGATCATCCGCGGCCCCTGCGGAAACTTGCCCGGCACAAAAGCCACCGGATTTTTGGGGTCAAATCCGTGCTGATCAGTCCGGAAACGATTGGCGGCAATATCATCTGTCACCAGGCGGAAAAGTTTTTCTGCTTCGCTCCGGGCCTGCCGGTTTCCGGTTATCCCGGCGGCGGCAAAAAGACCTTTGCTGTAAAAGAGATCGGTAAAATTCCCCTGCGGAGTATTTTCCCCGAAACGGTTTTTCCCATCGGGAGTCATCGCAAATGCCAGTCTGCCGCCATTGGCGGCACGGATCAATTCCATTTTGTCAAGCACCCTGCCTGCCATATCCGTCAGGCGGTCGGCGAGATCGTTTTCGCCCAGGCGGCGGAAATATCCGGCGTGGTCGGCGAGACTTTCCAGTCCGCGTCCCTGTATCCACCCGTAGATCCAGTCCCGCCGGCAGAATTCCGGATCGCTCCCGTCAAAATCCCTGCCGGAAATAATATCAAATTTAGTGTCGATAAAACCGTAAGACCGGTCTTTTTCAAAACGCGAAACCAGGTATTCCGCCGACTTGCGAATGATTTCTCTCATACTCTTTTCCCCCGGCAGAAATCATCTGCCATTGTCTGCAATGCGGCAAGATCGAGTTTGCCGCTGCCCAGTGCCGGAATGACTTCGGTGTAAACGAAATTTTCCTGCTTGGGTATCCACAAATTGGGAATACCGTTGGCGCGCAGAGTTTTGATTATTGATTCGGGCGCGATCAACTCCCGGTCGCTGTAAAACACCACCAGCACTTCACCTTTGACGGGATCGTTGCCGCCGCATACGGCGATCACCCGGTCGTCGGGTTTGACGATGTTGTTGATTTCTCTTTCCACAAGTTCGTGCGGCACCATCTCTCCGGCGATTTTGGAAAATCTGGAAAGTCTGCCGGTCAAAGTGATAAATCCGTTGCGGTTCATCCGGGCGATATCCCCGGTGATATACCAATTGTCGCGGATGACTTCACGGGTCTTTTCCGGTTCGCCGAGATAGCCTTTCATCACGGTTGCCCCGGTGACGATGAGCAGGCCGTCGGTATTTTCGGACAACAATTCAAATGTGGACGGATCGACCACTTTGGCACAGATGCCGATCAGCGGCGGTCCGATACTGCCGGGCACCACCACGTGACTGCCCAGTTTGCTGACCGATTCCGCCAGATTGATGGAAACCACCGGACTCAACTCGGTACAGCCGTAGCCTTCGGTAATAACGATACCGGTCATATTGCGGAATTTTTCAGCGACATCCTGCCGCAATTTTTCGGCACCGGTGATGACGATCCGCAGTGATTTGAAATCTTCCGGCACACAGCGGCGCATATATATTTGCAGAAATCCGGGCGTGGCACACAGCACCGAGAGTTTTTCCACCCGCATAGCCTCCGCCACCGAAGCGGCATCGAGGGCACTCGGGATAAAGACACTTCTGGTACCGGTGACGATCGGCATCCAAAAGCACACCGCCATACCGAAAGAGTGAAAGAGCGGCAGATTGCCGACAACGCTGTCACTTTTTTGCCAATTCAAAGAGTTGCTTATCGACAGCACGTCTGAAATGATATTGTGGTGGGTCAGCATCACTCCTTTGGGGACCCCGGTGGAACCGCTGGAAAAAATCACCGCCCCGACTTTGCCGACATCTTTCCAGCTGACCGGGGAAAGCTGACGCATCAATTCATCCGCCGGCAAAAAGAGGATGGATATGAAATAGCGTATTCTGGTGATCCACGAAGCGATATGCAGTTTCGGATCGTCGAGGAAAATCATTTGCGGCAAAAGCGGGATATGGTTTTTTTCCACAGAACTGCGGGTGGTGAAAATATGTTTCAATCCGGCTTTGGCGACTGCCGCATTGACTGCCTCCTGCGAAGCGGTGTAATTCAATACCGCCGGAGAACTGTCCGCCATTTGTATCGCCAGCATCGCTTTTGCCATTTCAATACAATTCGGCAGCATAATGCCGATATATTCCTCTTTTTCTCCGGCAGAAAAGAGCCGCTTGCGGATGAACCGGCTCAACAATGCCGTTTCCAGCAGCATCCGGAAATTGCACGGCCGCCGCCAGTTGCCGCCGGAACACTCCATAATGAGAGAACCGGTCATATTGCGTTTGGCAAAGCGGGCAAAGCGGGTGTGCAGAGGATAATCTTCACGATCGCAGATAAGTTCAGTCTCGGCGGCAAGCGTGGACATGATGATACGCATTTCGTAGGCTCCGGTCGCCGGAGAGATCGGCTCGCCGACAGTGACCGATGCCGGATGACGGTGGTGCCGGGGACGCCGCAATTTGAATTTACCGGCATTACTGCACGAAAAAATACTGCCCCAGGTCATTCCGATACGCATCGGTATCACCGGGATATCGGCATCTGGCGGCACGAGATTGCCCACGCCGTTGCTGAATGTGGACATCGTGCCGTTGCGGGTGATGTCATCTTCGGGGAAAACGCATACCAGTTCGCCGTTGCGGAGCAGTTGGCGGGTGTTTTCGATCAGGGTTTTCAACTGTTTCGGGCGGCGGCTGGGGACTTCCAGAAAACCGACCGACCGGTAAAGGTGATGCAGTACCGGAGTGCGGAAATAATGCTCGTGCATCATAAAGCGGATCGGGCGGCTGGTACACGCAGAAATAAAAAGTATATCCACAAATGAAGCCCGGTTGGCAACCAACAGTGCGGGACCGTTTTCCGGCAATCTTTCGCCGTGGAATATCCGCAGACGGTAAAAGACCGCCAGCAAAATCCTGATCAGCATCCGCAACAGAAACTGCGGCATCAGAAAGAATGCCGCCGCGGCAACCGCTGACGTCAACAGCGAAAAGATCAGCATCACCGTAAAAAATCTGATTTCAAAAAAGTAAATGACAAAAGTCACCGCTTCCGCCGCCATTATCCCGGCGGAAAAAAGCAGATAGTACCAGCTGAAAAATCCCGCTGCCAGTTCCTTTTTGATAAAATATGTCTGGTAACTCTGCAACGGCACCAGGATCGTCCCGGCGGCGAAACCGAAAACAAAGAGCAATACCGCCAGCAGACTGCTTTCGAGATGATAATTGCCGAAAAAGGGCAGTAATCCTATGACAAGACTGCTCAATGCCATCAGCATCACTCCGGGCGGCACGATACCGATTTCAATATTTCCCCGCGATGACCTGCCGGAATAAAGCACTCCCAGAGCCGCCCCGATGATCGGACTGCCCATCATAAAATATTGCAGCCACACCGGACTGCCATCCCGGTGCAAATCAAGCAGCTGCAGCGACATTGAGGAAATCAGCACCATCGAAGCAAAAACATAACACTCCCCGATCCCGGTATAAAGCAGTTCACGGTAACGCTGTTGTTTTTTCATACCGGCGGGGGGTGCCAGCGGAAAAGGTTCGTTATAGCCCCCGGTCACCGCCGGAGCATTCACCGGAGCAAGCGAAAAAGAGGTGTAAAGCCCCGCTACTGCCACCGGCAGTGCCACCGCCACTGCGTAATACACCGCAAGATTGCTGTAATGCACCGCCACGGCTGAAACCACTCCGAGTACCACCGCAATAAAAGTGCCGCATTCCACCGATGCCGCAAAACCGGCTGTCCGGCGGCGGCTGACCATAACTGCCGCATAAGTTTTCAACGCCGGACGGTAGATCGAATAGATAAGCCCCATCAGCACCGCCACGGCAAAAAGCGGGATATAACCGAGTGTTCCAGTTAAGGCGGCAAAGACCACCGCCATTACGGCAATGCCCGTTTCGGCAAGTTTGCTGTGGACGACCACTCCGCGTGAAGAAAAGCGGGTGAGATAGTATTTGGAGAGCGCACTGCTGCACATCCACGGCAGAGTATAAAGAGCCGCCACCAGCAATACATTGTATGACTGCCGGGCAAGAAGTTGATTTTCGCGGAAAAAGCAAAGGGCGGTCAAGGTACAGAAATAAACCGGATTGAATGAACTGAAAAGATTTATCCAGAAAGCATTCAGCCGGCTTGTTTGATTTTCAGCAGATTTTTTCATATATTTGATCCCTTTTACAGGAAAACAACAGACTTTCAATCACTCATAATATACTGCAAATCGGGGATTTTTCAAGATTTACGGTTGCTTTTATGCCCGGAGCAACTATATTTATAAGTGTCGCATTTTTGATGTCATAAAGAGGAAACAAAATCAAATGAAACGCTTTTTTTCACTTCTTGCCGGACTTTTTCTCCCGTTGTGCGGCTGTGCCGCCGAAAAGATCACTCTGCCGGAAAATGCCGTACTGATAGATGTCAGGACTCCGGCAGAATTTGCCGCCGGCAGTATCGATGGTGCGATTTCCATACCGCTGGATGAGATCGAAAGCAAAATCACTTCTGCCGTACCGCAAAAAGAGACTCCGGTGTATCTTTTCTGCCGCAGCGGCAGACGCTCCGGAGTCGCCGCCGCCATTTTGCAGAGAGCCGGCTATACCAATGTGGTCAATCTCGGCGGGATAAATGAAGCCGCCGAAAAACTGCAAAAGTAAACATTTTTTGATTTTTTCCGGCGTAAAACCAATGGGGCAATCTTGATTTGTTTTGCGGCGTAATGTATATTATCCCCGCCAAATAACCATTTGAAAATATATTAAAAGTTGAGGATTTTATTATGGCAGATTTTGATGCACTTTCTTATCATTCAGCCAAGCCCTGCGGCAAGATCTCGGTAGTGCCGACCAAGCCCTGCGAAACCGCAGAAGACCTTTCGCTCGCCTACACCCCCGGCGTGGCAAAACCCTGTATGGAGATCCACGACACTCCGGAAAAAGTCTGGGATTATACTTCCAAAGGCAATATGGTCGCCGTGGTCAGCGACGGTACCGCCGTCCTCGGTCTGGGCAATATCGGTCCGGAAGCCGGACTGCCGGTGATGGAGGGCAAAGCCGTACTTTTCAAACGCTTTGCCGACATCGACGCTGTCGGTATCTGCCTGACCAAGGTTTTTGACGAAAAAGGCCGCAGTGATGCCGCCAAAGTCATTGCGGCAGTGGAAACCCTCGAACCCTCTTTCGGCGGTATCAATCTGGAAGACATCGGCGCTCCCGCCTGCTTTGAAATCGAAACTGTCCTCAAAAAGAAAATGGGTATCCCGGTCTTTCACGATGACCAGCACGGCACTGCCATCATCAGTATGGCGGCGATCAAAAATGCTCTTTTACTGCTGGGCAAAGACATCGCCGACTGCCGCTTTGCTGTTTCAGGAGCCGGTGCGGCGGGAATTTCCTGCTGTGAATTTTACATCACCGCCGGGGCAAAAAGAGAAAACTTCACCCTCTGCGACAGCAAAGGTGTCATCCACAGCAAACGCGACGATCTCAACGAGCAGAAAAAACGCTTTGCCAGAGATACCGATATGCGTACCCTTGCCGATGCAGTCAAAGGAGCGGATATTTTCCTCGGCTTTTCCAAACCCGGCTGTCTGACTGCTGAAATGGTCAAGACTATGGCGCCCGGCCCGATCATTTTTGCTATGGCCAATCCGACTCCGGAGATCTTCCCCGACGAAGCCATTGCCGCCGGAGCCGCCGTCGTCGGTACCGGACGCAGTGATTTCCCCAACCAGATCAACAACGTCCTCGGTTTCCCCGGCATTTTCCGCGGCGCTCTGGACTGCCGCAGTACCGATATCAACGATGCAATGAAACTTGCCGCTGCAGAAGCACTTGCGGAAATCGCCCGGATGCCGATCCCCGAAGATATCAAAACCAAACTTGCCGCCGCTTATCCGCAGGATGCCGCCGCCGGAATGTTTGAAGGCAGCGGCCTGCGTAAAGATCTGGTGATCCCCAAACCCTTTGACCCCCGGGTGGTGCCTCACGTGGCACGCCGGGTGGCAGAAGCCGCCCACGCCACCGGAGTTGCCAAACTGATCATCGACGATTTTGACGCTTACGAAAAATCCGTCGCCGCCAGACTGGCAAAGTAAAGAGAGTCCTGTTTGTGACAGACAAAAAAAACCGGCAGAAATGCCGGTTCTTTTTTTTGCCGATATGTAAGTTATTTTGCCTGCGGCAGAGGAAATTTCTGCGTTCTGGTCAATGCCGCTATCAATACAAATATCCCTTTTTGCATATCGGTATTGAAAATTTCAGCGGCGGCGATATAACTCTCTCTTGCTTTTTCCATCGCCTCCCGGTCGCCGGGGGCGGAAACTGCCGCAAATCCATTGCGGAAATTTTCCAGTGCGGCAAATTCATACACCACTTGCGGCAGAGTTTCTTTATGCTCCGAATCCCGGTGGGCGATATAGCACTCACGGTAGTAAACCATCAATTTCTGCCGGACTTCACGGCGGCGGAAATGCCAGTGATTCACCAGATAAATAAATGCCGCCACGATCGCAAGTATCAGTATCCCTGAAATATTCATATTTTATTTCCCCAGATTGCGGAGTTTATCCTCCCGCAAACGGGCGATGTATTCATCGCCGTAAAGAGTCCGCATCAAATTGATATTGAATTCATAAAACAGCGTAGGATCGGGTTTGGTGATCATTTCGCCGTCAGCCATTTCCGCCAGCATCCGCCGTTTGGTCTGACTCCGGACGAAAACGCTCAAATGCCGCATCAGAGTCCGCGGCGACAATTCGGTGAATTTTTTCTGCCCGAAAGCCTCGGTGTAATCCGCTCCCAGCAGCATCACCAAATTTTGCGGCGGATTTTTCAGACCGAAATCCAGCAGGAAATCTTCGATCATTTCGGCACAGCGCAATTCGTCAAAAACCGGAAATGTCACCGCCCTGCCGCGGGAAAGGATACTCGCCGGAAATTCGTAATTTGACGCCAGCACCACCAGAATATTTGACGGCAGGGAAAAGGCTCCGCCGACATTGGTGCGGAAAAGATACCAGTCGATATTTTCCGGCTCGATGTCATCAAAAAAGATGATGAATTTGCGGTCGCTCCTGCCGGAAAGCAGGGAAATCAATGCCGCCCAGTCGTGCTGCAATGTTTCCGGCGACGCCAGAATGACCGTGTTTTCCTGTTTTTCCAGAGCGTAAGAAATGGTCATACTGGTCTTGCCGTAGCCGGGCAGGCTGTGTATCAGCAATGGAGTATTGGCGATATTGCCGGTGAAATCCGCAAAATGGTCGGCAAGGATCGCCCGCACTCCGGGGAATCCGTAAAACTTGCCGGTGCTTTTGCAGGAATCCGGCGAAACCGCAGTGAGTTTGCCGTCGGCAAAAACAAAACATCTGCCTCCGGCAAAACGGTCGGCAAGCCGGATGTCATTCACCAGTTTTTCCCGGGTGCAAATGGCGAGATCGCCGCAAACATTGCGGCATTGCGGCAGACATCTGCCGGGGGCTTCGGTCAGGCAGCGGAGCATCATTTTGCCGGTGCCGTTGACCAATGCAGTCATATTATCCAGATAAAATCCGGCATCGCCGCCGCCGCAGTCATCCACTGCCGGATTGATCCCGGCGGCAACGAGGATATCAAAAAATTCGCCCGCCAGAATCGGCAAAAGCGGCAGGCCTTTGCACTCCCGGCTCAACTCGTTGAAATAAAGGAAGCTGTCCCCGCTGCCTTTTTCACAGCAATCGAGGAAACCGGCCAACAGCTGCAGCACTCTGCCCTCTTTTACAGTTTTGCGATTGTCGGCACCGACCCTGCCGAAAAGGGTATCAAAACACCCGGTTATCTGCTCTGTCATAGTTATTTCTCCAAATTTCTGCCGATTATCTGAATCGAATCCAACTCTCTGCCGAGGAAGTCCGCAACTACTTTGCATTTAAGTTTCAAAAGGTGATAAATGGGACGGGAGTGAAAAAGATGCGACAGCGATTCAAAATTGCCCTGTCCTTTGGCGATGACAAGATCGCTGTTTTCCAAATGGTATCTGAAATCTGCCGGAACTTTATCCAACAGCACGCCCGGAGCGGCACAGCCGGTATCCACCACCGGGAAATCAGCCAGCCCCGATGAAGCAAGTTCCCGGCGGGTGATGTCATTGAGTATCGCTCCGCCGCGGACGCCGATAGTGATTTTACCGGCAAAAAGTTCGATCAGCAGGCGGTCGATCACGGCTTCGCCGCAATTATCGAGGATATAAAATATCGACCCGGCGTTTTCCATACGCTGCTGCAGATCTGCCGCGGCGGATCGGTCATAGGGCATATCCAGAGCTTCCAACACCTTTTTTTCAGCGGTATTGAGGTCAAAATCCGGATGCACACCGTAATCTATGGCATTGCCGCCGATGGCAAGCAGCAAACGGGTATCGAAATCAAGTTGACGGCTCCGGAATCTTTCCAGAATGGAAAGTCCGATGCGGGTGGATTCATCTTTTTCCCGCATAAACGGGTCGGTGATACCGGTTTCAGCCGCCGCCAGGGCAAAAAAATGCTCTGCCAGTTCCGGCGGCGAAGCACTGTCTTTGTGT
>JAZONW010000014.1:0-4088 GCA_045654745.1 Victivallaceae bacterium
ATATCATGTTGCGGAAATGGAAGTTGGATATTTCATGCCGCCCTGTGAATGCAGCTGGAACATAGTTTATCCCACCCTGATGATAATTCAGACCGATGATTCCGCAGAGCATCGCCTGCATTGCAGCGGTGGCGGCAAAAGTCTGCCAGTTTGAAGTTTGTACGCAGTTTCCCGGGAAGCCGCTCAAATTGAATGTTTCAATGGCAGTGTGATATTCCTCCGCACGGTTCATAAATCCATGCATGACCCGTAATGCTTCTTCCGCCCGACCGCCGAAACGGGCAACTTTGCATTCATGACCGTTATGCTGATTCATATGTGTTGCCCGCCACATGTCGCAGGGAATACTGCTGTCAACGGCAACGGCGGTATGACCGAGTACATGGCGGAGTTTGGTCGCCTGATAAGTTGCCAGATCTTTCATGATGTTTCGTAAAAGATATTGACCGTGGATATAATCTGCTCCGATAGTATTGACATTTTGGAATATCTCAATTTCTGGTACACGGAATTGCTCATCCACTGCTGAACGCAGATAACCAGTCTGCTGATTCATAAAGACACTGGAATATGATTTTTCGATTTTTCCGACTGTTTCCCTGCATTTTTCAGCATAGTCATCCAACTTCAGGGCCATGAACATATTTTCCAGACACCGACAGTAGTTGTAGTGCCATGAATTAACACATGCGGCATAGAAAAATCCGTTCAATCCAAGTTCTTTGGATACATCCACTCCATAGACCAGTGTATCTTTGACCAGACCCGTCTTTTCATCGGTGAAACGGGTGCTGAACTGGAAAAATTCGATGAGCCGCTCTTTAACTTCCAGCAGGAATTTACGGTCACTGGTAAATGCAAGATATTCATTGAGTGTTATCACCAGATGAAATGTGACCCACATACAACTGTCGGCATGGGGATAATTGAACATGTAACGGAGGGATTTTTTCGTGATTTCCGACTCTCCTGTAAGTAAAAAATCTCTCGACGGATATATCTGATCCCACATGGCGAAATAACCGAATTTATCCGTTGCGGCACGGCTGGATACCTCTCTGTCGGTCTGGGCGATCAACATTGCATTCTGGTAATGCGGAAACATTGCGGCAAATTCACTGGCAAAGGGAATGGAATCCACCTTGATTTTCACGCTTCGGGAAAATTTGCGTTGTTTTTTACGGCGTTTTGCCGCCTGAAAATCCACAGTGAATTTTTCAGCATTTTTACAGGCATCTGCGATATTTTCAGCGATTCCGAATCCGAAAGTTGTATCTGCCGCACTGTCAGATACCTCAAGTTTATAAAAATATTGATTCTGACTGAATTTGATTTGTCTGTTTGCAAGAACAACCATATAAAGTTTTTTACGGCAGTAATTGTATTCCAATTCCCATTGGATAATCAAACGGTTATCATTGAAAGTGACATCAGGCAGGCTGATTTTCTGAGTTGTGTCTTCAAACGGGGAACAACGGTCAAAAGAGTCACCGCGATAGCAGTCATCCATCCACTGGATCGCACTGTAAGGCTTGGCTAATTGATTTTTCAGGGATTCAAGTTCTCCAGAGAGAAAATGGCACTTGCTGATAACAGCAAACACTTTTCTGTCTGATTTGTCGGGAATGAGATTTACCCCGAAAGAATCATTGTCAAGAAACATCGAATAATTTTTGCTGATAAAACCATCAGGGAATAATTCTGCATTTTCTGGATAAAATGGAATTTCTGTTTCACCGCTGTCCACTGCAAAAAAGCGTATCGGAGAAGAAAACAACGGGCGTCCGCCTGACGTTCCGTTGCGGCTGAAAAGCGGCAGCGGGAAACGGTCAGGATAAATTTTGCCGCCGCACTCGTATTTATCCAGTAAATTTACTGAATTGATACCACCGAATCTTTCTACACAAATTGATAACTCTCCGTTACAAAAAGCACGGTATTCTTCGGGGAAAAATCTGTTTTTCATCTGCATTCATCTGATCCGTAAGTTAAGTCAATTTCAAAAGTTCTCAAAAACTCTTGAAATCCATCGTTGCGATCTTAAAGCAAGAGCCTTTTCAGTGGTTATTTATCCAACAGCCACGCTCAAACTACCGCTTTAATCTCTTCAACGCTGATTTTTCAATCTTTTTTTGATTGACTTTTGCAATTGCCCCGTCTTTTCAATCTTTTTTGACTGACTTTTGCAATTATCTCTGTTACGCAAACAAATTTACTGTGATAATATACTTGCAAAATATCTGACTGGCAAGCAGAAATGATGTGAAAACAAAATAAAGTCTTTGAAATTGTTTGAACTTTCTGCGGTATTTATCCTGCTGGAAAATTTACTCTCAAAATTCTTACCGAGATAACTTACTTTGTGGGGGGAAGAAGCGAAAACGCTGGCAAGTTTTTATCTACCCCCAATGGTCTATTTAGATTTTTACCGACATTTTACCCTCAAAAATCATCAATTCTTACCGAGGTAATGGGGGAAGATAAAAAAACGCTGACCATTTTTTCAAGTCTAACAAAAATTCTGTGAAGTTTTTTTCACAAAACCGCTTCACAAGGGCTTTTTTGCTGCTTTTTGCCACATCCCCGACCTCTACCGCAACCGCCGCGACACGCCCCTATAAACGCAAAAAAGGCGGCAAGATTTCTCCTGCCGCCAAGCGGTTTCCGCAATCACCGTTCCGGGAAACCGAAAAGCCTCCGCTGCTCGTTCCAGTCCTCTGGAACGTTTTTCATAATTTGTGCGATGGACAATCCATCGGGTTCTGTCCCCGCAACGATCGCTTCAACGATGTCCGGGGCAAGGTTGTTCAAGCCAAGTACCCGCGTTACATACGGTGGTTTCAAACCGAGCTTTGCTGCCAGGTCTGTGATGTTCTTTGCTTCTCCATTGATCAACATTTCCATCCACCGCTGTCCGTTGCGAATTGCCCGGAGTAAAGACTGCTGCTTCATCCGGTCTGCTCCGGGAGCTGGAATCACTACTCTGCGGTGTTCGTCAATATTTTTGCTTTCCAACTGCATGGTCATCCGGATTGAACCATCATCTAAAACTTCCTGTGCGGTTTCCGGGAACTTCTCCGGCTCTCCGTGAGGTTCATAAAAATATCCGCTGACCGCCATTTCGGAGGCAAGGTCTTTCAATCCGTCAACTTTCAAAGTCAAACTGATTTTGTTGGCAAAAACTCTTATCTCGCCGATGAGCAGATGCACCAACTCCTGTCTTGCTCCGGGAAACATAAATTCCCAAAGACCGGAAATATCGCCGAGGGCGGCAATAATCTATGTCTCTGACAATGGTTCACGCTACTGCGCCTTTTTCTTTTTGCTCTGTTCCCAATAAGGGTCGGTACTTGAGGAGGGGGAAAAGACCTTTTGAGGAAAGGTCCCTTTCCCCCCCCTCAGACCCCACCCCCTTTTTCCAAACCTTTTCCCGGCATTTATCTATTTACTCTGCAAATAACTTCTGCTTTATGCTATAATTCTCCGGCAATTATTGCAGATTTTAGCTGCTGAAAACGATTATCAAAAAAATTAACATATATATTATCTCCACGAATACAGCCTCATCGGTCTTTTGATCGGTGGGGCTAAACTGTTTTTGTCACTCTAACCAAACAGGAGGTTTATATGAGAATTGAAAAGAAAACTTTGAATGATGCCTTGCGGGTGCTTGGCAAGGTGGTGTGCCAGACTTCACCGGTGGAACTTTATCGGTCGGTGCGGTTTGTCGGCGATGTCGATGGCGTTATGGCAATGGCTACGGATGGCGTCGAAGTCGTTTCGGTAATTCTGGATGCGTTTGCTGAAAGTGAAATTGACTTTTGCGTGCCGTTCAAGGAGCTCAAAGATCAGGTTCGCATGGGTCGCTCTGAAACTCTGGAACTGACCGGAACGTTCATTGAGTTTCCGGCGTTTGAAGAACCGTCAGCCGATGCGATGTCGGCTATACTGCCGGTGAACTTCGGTGAGTTGCTTGCACAGGCGGCACCGATTGTCGATCGCACCGGATACCGGAGAGTACTGCATGGCATCAACCTTTCTCATGCGGGCGTTACGGTTACTGACGGCAAGCAACTGCTTCATCTGCC
>JAZONW010000015.1:0-68266 GCA_045654745.1 Victivallaceae bacterium
AATATCAGCGAGAGTTCTTTCATATTCCGTACCGTCAGGCAGTTTGCCGGTGCGGGATATCTGCAGATCAGGGATATCGGTTTTCCATTTGCCGTCACCGTCTTTTTCCCAGCCGGTGGCAAAACGGATCGCTTTGGCAGCACTGCCGTTTGCCAGCATCTTTTTGGCCAGAGAGAGATTTGCCAGTCTCTTTTCGGCATCCCGCATCCGGCGGACACCGATTTCGCCGCCAATGGAAAAACGGACATCCGGATATTTTTCTTTGTACTTAAATCCCAAAAGATCATCGATTGGATTGAATTTTTCAAAAAAGGTGCTATATTTAACGACAGGTGATCGCCCGGGTAATGCCGCTTTCGCCACACCACCCCGGATTCCATTGGTTTCCGGGTTTATTTTTTGAATATCAAGTTCATGTGCTTCGATAGTGTAAAACACCGTTGCTCCGTTTCGCTTTTCGCGAACTGTCATTTTTACTCCGAAAATATCGGAGTCATACTGCATTGCGACATAAAAACGATGTATTTGCAAAGCAGTTTCTTTGTCCTGACCTCTCTGCTGGTTCTTGGCGTGAACATGCCAATCTCGGTGACTGACACCAAGTCGTGCTTCCGTCAAAAGCGGTTCAATATTTGCAAGGGCCGCCGCATGGATTTCAGCAGGAGTACCATCTGACAAGGTCTCATTTATCGCTTTTTCGGAACTTGCTTCATCAAGGGAATTATGAGATTGTATCAGAACACTCATATTCTGATCTTTATTGACAGCAACAAGTTTCCCGTCGGCATTTTTTATCTTTGCAGTCAATTCTTTTTCAACAGTATCAACTGTTTTAAAAACACTTTCAACTGTGACAACAGGAATTTCGGCATCCCCGGACAACATAGTGTTTTCCTGATATCTGGAATGATTCAATTTCGATACAGTATTGACATCAAACCTTTTTCCGCCGTTGTTTCCTTTTACCGCCCGGTTTTTGCGGACATTTCTGCCGAGATCCCGGAAAAGTTTCCGGAAATCATTATCGGTAAAATCGGCAAAAGAAAGAGACGTGAAGCGGCGGATAAAATTCCGCAGCCAGGCTATAAATTTATCATACCATGCAACTTTGGGCAGATCTGCCATTCCGGCATCAAAAAACCGTTTGGTTGCCTCGATAAAGTCCTGCGCTGTCTCAAATGGCAGTCTGTTTTCTCCGGCAAAGCGGGTAATATCGCTCTTGTGCAGTTCAAAAAGTTTTACAGGATCGTTGCCCTCAAACTCCATCCTGGAGGCAATGAATTCTTCCACTGCCCGGTCGCTGTCGGCAGCATAGCCGTATGACGCAGCAAAACGTTCCAGTTCCTCCCGGTGGCTTTCGGCAATGATCTCAAACAATTCCCGGCGATCGGCATCGTTCATCATCCGGCGGATGCCGTCGTGAGTAAATAATTCGTGCCTGACAACCAGACGGGAAACTTCCGCCGGCCGCATTACTGTAAGCCCGTTGAGAAATACGCTCCGGGCAGTTTCTGCTGCGGTTTGATTGCGGAGGGAATAAAACCGTTTCACTTCTTCCCAAAATTTAGAGATAACTCTGTCCGGGTTATTGATTGCGATTGATATTTTCACTCCGGATCTCTTCCCTGCTGCTTTACCGGTCCGGGTAGTCCGTTTGGTGGTGATTGCTTTTTTATAATTTATCCATTTGATGCAAAACTTGTCAAGCTGATTATTGTGTGCTATATTTAGGTCAAGGATGATTTTGTATTGTTTTTTTTGCATATCACAGAGGTTGAGTATGAAAAAATTAATGATCGCAATGTTGGTTTTGAGTACATCTTTTTTGACCGCCGCTCCCTTGTTTTTTCCGGGGGGGGAAATCCTTGCCGCTGAATTGTCTTCGCAAAAAGTTTATATCCGCGGATTTGATTCCAGTATGTATCCTGATTTGCCGCAGGAAAGAATTTATGCGGCTGTTACTATGCTGCTGCCGGAAAAAAGAAAAATGTGTTTGACTGATTTCAAACTTTCACTTTTCGGCAGAGAATATCCCTGTGTTGCGATCCGGGTGGGTGATGGCGCTTTTGACGGAGAATTAGTCGTTTTGGAAGCAGGAAAAGACATAAAATATACTCTGCTATTTATTTTGGACAAAAATTTTGCCGGATTGGATGACCGGGAATTTATCACATTGTACAGCCCCGGAAATCCTGAGTCACGCATTTCCGTCAAACTGCCGTTCACCAATTTGCGGGAAAACTCTTTTACCGCTTCTCACAACATCTCCTTTGACGGCGGTTTTTGAAATATTTCAGATCTTCTTGAGCAACACAAGATCTGCGGTATTGGCAGTGCCGAGTAAAAGCCGTGACGGTTGTGATACGATCGGGTGTAAAGAATCCTTACCGCTACTCAAATTAAAACGGTACGGGGCTGTGTCATCTATTCTCCATCTGCTGAAATAATCCAGATCAAAGAAAATTTGTGTTTTCCGGTTTGTGTGAATAATTTCCACACCATTAATTAAATCAACATTGTGATCGTGGCGGTCGGAGGAAACTTTGAAATCTATAATTTGCATCATCCGGAAAGGTTCAAATTCAACTCTTACCGGTTGAGAAAACCTGTCGATATCCACGATAAACTTATTGGCATCGCTGTAAAAACTGCCACAGCTGCCGTCAAGATTAAATGCAGAAGCATTTTCTTTGGGATAAAGAAGATAATATTTACCTGTTTCTCCACGGTACTCTTTCAATATATCAGCATTAAGATTAAATGTGTCTATCAAACTGTCACACTCTTTGAGCAGGTTGGCTCTGGCACGGAGCTTCTCCGGGAAAAAAAGAAAACTTTCCACCTCGGCGTGGTAACCCAGACGGGAATCTTTTTCACAAAGTTCAGCAAGTCTGAAGGTGTCTGTTATTTCATCTGTAATAAGCTGATGTATAAAGGATTTATTATCTTTGCCAAGATAGATCATTTCCTCTCTTGCCTGGTAAAATTCAAAGAGTCGCTGCATACTGGCAGTCTGGATCGCAATGGTTTCAATCACACCTGCTTCTTTTTGCTGTTCAGGTGTTATTGCTGCCTGACGGATCAGAGAAACGCTTTTTCTCATAGGGGTAGCCATCAAGCGAGTTAAAAGGCGAATTTCATTCGGAGTATGTTCGTATCCAAAGTATTCTCCATAACGATCTCCTGAATTTTTCGGAAATGCTTGCGTATAGCTCGGTGCAACAGGAGTGTCAACCGGATAAAGATACCAAGGGGTGACAACAGCATTATGCATAGGTCCGAACCACTTGAAAAGCAGGTTTTCCGGAAAATATTGGTACCCCTCACCGAGTTTCTGCCACGCACTGGCTGCAAGATGGGCATTCTTTCCCCAGAGAGGTTTGGCCAGTTCCAGCAGGAAATCATCTTCGTTTTTCGGCATGGGATCAAAAGATAGCCTGCCGGCGGCACGATTCATTATGCCGGGGGCAGATCCGAAATACCAGCATTGCATCACTGCACAGCAATTGACTTGCCGCAGATTTTTGTAGCGTTGAAAAAGTATTCCTGGTACAGGAATGTATGGTACAGAAGCATTTTCGTGAGAACATCCGGTTTGCATTTTTGCGGCAAATGTTGGGCGCTCTGCGGCAAGTTTCAGAAAATATTCCGAGGGACCGGCGTAAGAGAGGGAATAATCATGCACTGTGTGGTTTCTGCCCAGCTGGCAATTGTTCCCGCCTGTTTCTATGTTATGTATCATTTGGGCATTATCGGGCCACATTCTGGCGATTTCCAGACGCAAAAACTGTTCCGGATCGTTTTTGAAGTGTATCGGCTCGTAAAACCAACCGAAAAATTCTGCATCAGGCTGATATTTTTTTACCGTATTTGCCATAATACTGGCAATTTCGCTGAAAAGCTCTGCGGCACTGCGTTGAGAGCATAAGGCGCAGTTGCAGTGTTGGACATGATCATAAAGCTTCCATAGAGCACATGGTACAGCATCCTCAATGCACATGATGTTGATAAGCCCACCGAGGCCTTGCACGTGCGAAAAGATATAACCAATTGTTTCCTGCAGATATTGTTTGCCGGCAGGAGCAGAGGTACAGAATGCCGCAGTATCGCCGCTTTTGTGGCCGCCGAGTTCAGGATGGCGGGCCAGGTCGTTGGTTGAACCGCTTTTCCAGACGTCGTCAGCAAAAACTCTGGGTTCTGCCATAAAAATATAGCACTTTATGCCGTATAAAGCGCATTTATCTGCAACTTTTTGCAGTTTTTTCAGAATTATGTCAGCTTTTTCTCCCCTCTCCGGAAAAAAGGAACAGGGCATATCATTCAGGTAAAGCGTGAGCCACACTCCATTGAGGCGATCGTGCATGATTCTATCGAGGTATGCATCCGGATAGTAGTCAAAATCATCAGTGAGTTCATCAAGTTTCAGAGGCGGTCTTGAAGTAGGGGCAAAAAAGCACCTTGATATCCGGCGAGGAATAGCAGGAGCCTGACGAAAAACACCGTGTTCTCTGTTACGAAGTCTATCTTCCAGCTCGCACACGCCGTAACGCAATCCGGAATCATCTTTAGCGGTAATCCTGATGGAATCCTCTTTGCATTCAAGAATGAATTCTTCCGGTTTCAATGCCGGATCTAAAATAGTTTCAACCTCAATCCCGCCGGAAGCAACTGTAAAGTGACGTTCCAATGAATTTCTTGCAGCAATAGGAAGTTCCGAGTGCTGTAAATCAAGAACAATTTCAGGTATCACCCATGTTTCAAAAGCGGAAACTTCTTCTGTCAGTGCTGAGATATCCCGCTTGGGAAAATCTATGTTTTCAAAAACAGATAATTGTGCGTATTTCATTAGATACTCAAAAAATAACTGCTGACATTCACCAGCAGTTATATCTGATTTTATGCCTCGATTTCCGATGCCATTTCTTTGAGGCGGCGGAGATCCAGTTTGCCGCTTCCTAGAAGCGGAAGTTCCTCGATGCGGTAGAAATCATCACGCTTGGGCAGCCAGATGTTGGGCAGATTCTTGGCTCTCATATGCTCAATGCCGGCTTCCGGATCGAAATCTTCCGGGGTGTAGAAAATTACCAGTCTTTCACCTTTTCTGGCATCGGAGCGGCTGCTCACTGCCACGATACGGCTTTCGCTCGGATAGTATTCACGCAGAGCATCCTCGATCGCTTCGTGCGGAACCATTTCTCCGCCGATTTTGCTGAAACGCGATGCTCTGCCGGTGATATAGACGTAACCGTCTTCACTCATTTTTGCCATATCACCGGTGTTGTAGTATCCGTTTTGGATGACCCGGGCGGTCTGTTCCGGATCATTGAGGTAACCATTCATCACGATACCGGCTTTGACCTGCATCAGACCGGACTGGTTGGGGCCGAGTTCCACGCCGGTGTCAGGATCGACAATACGCACGTGGATACCGGGCAGGGGGGAACCGATACTGCCCGGGTGCGGACTGCGGGTGGCAAGGTCGTAAATGGAGTTGTTGAAATTGATGGTCACGATCGGGGACAATTCGGTACAACCGTAACCCTCGATCATGATTTTGCCGGTTTTTTCATAGTATTTTTCCACCAGTTCTCTCGGCAGTTTTTCTGCTCCGGCAACGGTGATACGCAAGGTTTTAAGCTGTTCGCCATTGGCTTTGTGCAGATATTTCTGCATAAAGGTCGGGGTCGCCGCCAGAATGGTCAGTTTGTTCTTTTCGATACCTTTGATGATTTCTTCGGCATTGAGGGGACTCAAATGGAGCAGCACCGGAACTCCGCGGAGGCAGGAAAGCGCAAAGCAGACCATCAAACCGAAAGAATGGAAAAAGGGCAGGTTGCCGACCACTTTGTCTTTGCCGGTCACCGCCGCCATACGCAAAAATGCCCAGGCGTCGCAGTTGATATTGCGATGGGTCAACTGTACTGCCTTGGGTGTGCCGGTCGAACCACTGGAAAAGAGCAGTACCGCCTGACGGTGCATATTAAAAGCACTGTAAGGTGCCAACTGGCGGACAAGCATTTTGCCGGGGGTGAAAATCACCCGCATAATGGCTTTGAATTTCATTCCGGAAGTTACGCTGGGGGCAAGATCTTCCAGGATGACCATATTTTCATTGGCTTCCCATTTGATTTTTTCCAGAAATTTGCGGCTGGTGAAAATCGTTTTGATTCCGGCACGGGCAGCAGAATCCAGGGCGACTTTCTGTCCGGCACTGAAATTGATCATCGCCGGTGTCCGGTCTGCCAGCATCGCACTCAACAGCAACGCCGCAGTCATAGAGCTGTTGGGCATAAGAATACCGACATAGCCGTTGTCTCCGCGGTCAAGTTCCCGGACAAATCTGGTGAAAATCACCAGCCGGACCAGCATGGAAAAGTTGCTCGTCCATTTATTTGTTATGGCATCGCCGAAAAGTTTCTGGAAAGGATGGCGTTTCGCCCGCAGGACAAACGAAGTGTGGATCGGGGTTTCACCCGGTTGGGGACGGCGTTCCACACTGGCACCGAGTTCGGAAATTTTCTGACGCAGCTGAAATGCTGTCGAGGTGCGGCTTACCGGATCGCCGATCGCCAGACTGAAATCCACCGGCAGACGGTCGGGAAAAAGGAAGTGCATCTTGCCGTTGACGTAAGAAAAAAGTCTGCCGTGAAGCATACCGATACGCACCGGCAGCACTACGACTTCAGTGTCGGACGGCAAAAGCGGTTCCACACCGGAGCGGAAACGCATCATATTGCCGTTGCCGGAAATTTCACCCTCGGGGAAATAGCATATCACTTCGCCGTTGCGCAAGCGGGAACGGATACCGTTGAAAAAGTTCTTGAGTTCGCTCGGACGGCGGGGATTCGGTACTTTGATTACGCCGAGATACCAGAAAATGAAACGGGTGGGGATGAATTCGAGGATCTCTGCACGCACCATAAAACGTACCCGCCGGGGGCAGGCCAGCTGGATCAGCAGCAGGTCGATCAGTGAAACGTGATTGGCAACAAAGACGATCGGACCGGATTTGGGAATGTTGTCAAGTCCGAACATCCTCAATCTGAATATCGTGTGAAAAAGGATGAATCCGATGATCCGCAATGTCCATACTTTAAAAATAAGTATGAAAAGAACCACTGCGGTAACTGACAGCGTGCCGATTGTCACGTGCTGCATGATCTGCTCAAAAGAAGACATAACAAAAAACTCCGTTTGAAATAAAGGTTGTAAAAAGTTAAATCAAAAAAACACAAAATCTTTCACTGAAAGATAATATACCATAAAAAACGCTTCTGTCAAGGGCGGAAGCATTTAAAGTTATGATTATTAAATTAGTCCGTATATGCGAAAAATGCAAGCCTAAACAGAAAAACAGCCATTTTGCCATGAAATAAATTGAAAAATATGAAATCAGGTGATATATTTATAAGTTGTCAAATGATTTTTGCATAAAAACGAGTTTGATTTGTTGAAATTTTTACGTACTTAAATATTCAAGGAGAAAAAGAAAATGGCAGTTCCGAAAAGAAAAACTTCCCGTATGCAGCGTCGTCAGCGCAAAGCCGCCAACCGTTACGAAGGTGTGCAGGCTACTTACTGCCCGAAATGCAATGCTCCCGTTGCTCCGCACCGGGTCTGCAAAGCTTGTGGTACTTTTGACGGCAAACAGATTTTGAGTGTCGAAGACTGAATTTTTTATCCGGTGTCATCCTGAACGGAATCAAAGATCATGAAAATCGCAGTTGACGCATTCGGTGGTGATTACGCTCCCGGTGTTGTTGTGGAAGGGCTCGCTATGGCAGTGCCCCATTTCCCGCAGTGCGATTTTCTTTTGGTCGGACATCAGGAAAAAGTAGAGTTCTATCTGGAAAAATACGGATTGGCAGGTCATCCCCGTATTGAGGTGGTTCACGCCGCTTCGGTATGCGAAATGTCCGATCCGTCAACCATCTCTCTGCGTCAGAAACGCAATTCATCCATCACCATCGGAGCAAGACTGCTCAAAGAGAAAAAAGCAGATGCGATGATAACTCCGGGACATACCGGTGCTACCGTCGCAGCTACCAAAGTCCTTGCCCGTACCCTGCCGGGGGTCGATCGTCCCGCATTGGGAGCAAGTCTGCCGACCCAGAAGCTTGGCAAACGTTTTTTGCTTATGGATGCCGGCGCCAATGTTGATTGCCGTCCGCTGAATCTGGTGCAGTTTGCAGTTATGGGTGGAGTTTACGCCGAATATCTCTTTAAGGCTAAATCGCCCAGAATCGGTCTGCTCAGTGTCGGCGGAGAGGATTCCAAAGGCAATGAGTTGACCAAAGAAACTTTCAAAATACTGGAAAAACTCCCGATAAATTTTGTCGGCAATATTGAACCAGATGCCGCATTTGAGGGTGAAGTCGATGTGTTGGTCTGCGAAGGTTTCGCCGGTAATGTGCTTTTGAAAACCGCCGAAGGACTGGCAAAATCGACTTTCAGCTGGCTCAAACGGGCAATCACCCGCAATGCTATGCGTACACTCGGCGCTTTGCTCGCCCAGAATGCGTTTCGTGAACTTAAATCTATCGGAGCATCTGAAACCGTCGGCGGCGCTCCTCTCCTGGGGATAAACGGTATTTGTCTTATCGGCCATGGTTCATCCACCCCAAAGGCTGTGTATAATGCTATCCGCGGCGCAGTTGAATGTGTGGAGTTTGATCTCAATGATCGCATCGTCCGCCGGATCAGTGAATACGGTGTCAGCGTTGAACAATTCAAAGCGGCGGCAGAAGTGCCGGCAGAATAAAACGGAGTTCACTCTATGAGTATTATGATTGCAGGGACTGGGTCTTATATCCCGGAAAAAATCCTGACCAATGCCGACCTGGAAAAAATGGTCGACACCAGTGATGAGTGGATTGTCACCCGTACCGGTATTTCCGAAAGACACATCGCCCGTCCCGATGAAACCACCGCAACTATGGCCGCTACCGCAGCACGCAGAGCTCTTGAAGCCGCCGGAATGCAAGCAGGTGAACTTTCGGCGATCATCATTGCCACCACCACTCCGGACTATACTTTTCCCAATACCGCAAGCCTGGTGCAGCGTGAAATCGGTGCCACCGGATGTTTCTGTCTGGATATAAGTTCTGCCTGTACCGGATTCATCGCCGGTCTTGAATTGGCTTTTTCACTGGTAAAAAGCAATCCTAATTACCGTTCTGTACTGGTGATCGGGGCGGAAAAACTCTCGGCTATAACCGATTGGAGCGACCGCAATACCTGTGTGCTTTTCGGAGATGGAGCCGGTGCCGCTATCATTCGCAAGATCGATGACGGCAATGATACAAGTGCTTTGCTCGCCAGTGATATTCACGCTGACGGTACATTTGCTGAAATCCTCTGTCTCCCCGGCGGCGGTAGCAAAAATCCGGCAACCCACGAAACAGTAGATGCTCATTTGCACTATATTCATATGGAAGGTCGGGAAACTTTTAAACTGGCTGTCAACGCGATGGTCGATGCTTCCCGCAAGGTTTTGGAAACTGCCGGAGTGTCGCTGGAAAATATTGCCATTGCAATTCCGCATCAGGCTAATATCCGTATTATTCAAGCAGTGGCAAAACGCTTGGGGTTGGATGATGACAGAGTCTATGCCAATATAAACCGCTACGGCAATACTTCTGCCGCTTCGATCGCTATTTGTCTTGATGAGGCCGTCCGTGCCGGAAAGATCAAACGCGGCGATCATGTCTTGCTGACTGCATTCGGCAGTGGTCTGACCTGGGGTGCGATGCTTTATCACTATTGACCTGGGAAACTGCACTATGTCTGTAGATGAAACTGTCAGTGATAAATTAGTTGATACCCGCGAAAGATTGCGCCGGGAATACAATGAATTCAATCAGATTCCCATCCGCGATATAAAAACTCCTCCGCCTAAACTCGCCGAAAGGATCGCGGTTCCGCAACGTACTGAGTTAGACCGTGACTGCCGCGAACTGGAAGGCCGTCTGCTGTCAAGTCTTGCCACTGTCATTGCTGAATTGGAAGAAATCGATTTCCGACGGGAAAAACTTGCTAAATGCAAAGACGATTTGCAGAATATATGCGATGAATTGCAAATTGTTGCCGGAAACGGTTCAAATCAGCAGGAAATCGAGCGTTTGAGATTGAATTTTTTCCGTGCATCCGGAGTTGTTCCGTCTGCAGGTATTTCTCTGCCGCAAATCGAGGAAAAAAATACCGGAAAAGAGTTTAAAACTTTTCCGGTAGTGATTGCAATCATTTGCAGTGCGCTTATTATCGCCGGTGCAATGCTGATCTGTTTTATCTGAGATCCTCTTTTCAGATGATTTCCTGCATATCCACAATATTCAGCTGCGGTGTCGTTGTGTCCTGATGCTGATTCAACTGCGGTGTCGCTAGCACATCAATGACTTTACCGTAAAATTCCTGGGGACTGCGGTTGAATGCAATGAATTCCATCTGTGCAGATGAACTTTGCAGAATACCGCGGGTATGGGCCCCGCCGCCCACCGCTGAACAGCGGACGACCCGCAATTCATTGAAACGATAGACCGGTTTGGGGTTGCTGTGACCGAATGGGGAGAGTTTGTCCAGATATTCAAAAAACTCATCATCCATTTCATTCAAAGTGGCCTCGCCGTCATAGGAAATGAAACTTTCCAGATCAGCGGTGCTTATCTGTTTGCGGATCTCTGTATCCATTGCTTCAAAAAACGGTGCGATACGGTCAGTCTGCAATCCGATACCGACAGCCATAGGGTGACCGCCGAAACGATTGAGTAAATCGGCGTGGCGGCTCAAAACTTCCACCAGATTCAGACAGGCGATACTGCGTCCGGAACCGTATGCTTCATCGCCCTGGATCGTCAGCACGATGGTCGGTCGGTTGTAGTCGCGGGTGAGCCGGGATGCCACAATACCGATGACGCCCTGATGCCAGTTTCTGCCGGCGACCAGCAGAGAATAGGGACTCTGCCAGGCAAGGTTGCGTTCGATCTGCTCTTTGGATTCCTGATATATTTCCTGCTCTTTTTCCTGCCGGATACGGTTGTAGGTTTCCAGTTGGGCAGCACAATCGTAGGCTTCGATGATATGGTCGCTTTCCAGAAGTTTCAACGCGACATTGGCATCACCGACGCGTCCGGCGGCGTTGATTCTCGGGGCAAGGCGGAAAGTTATATCCGAAGGCGAAAGGCCGGATTTGATTTTAGAACTTTCGATCAGAGCTCTGACGCCGGGGCGGATCTGTTTACGCAAAGCCATAATGCCGTATTTCACCAGAATACGGTTTTCTCCCAGCAGTGGTACGATATCTGCAACAGTGCCGAGGGCGACATAATCAAGGATCTCTTCCAGATGGGTGTGAAATCCGCCGCAATTGTTTTCTCTGCCGTATTTGATAAAAGCGTGGCAGAGTTTGAATGCCGCACCTGCTCCGGAAAGCAGATGGAGATCTTCCAGTTCGGGATAGATTTTGGCGTTGATTACCGCCAGAGCTTCGGGCAGTTCGGTACCGGCTTCGTGGTGGTCAGTGACGATGACATCGATACCCCGGTCGGTGGCTTCTTTGACAGCATCGCAACTAGTGATACCGCAATCAACTGTGACCAGTACGCCGCATGTCCCGAATGCTTCGAGTGCTTTTTGCAGAGATTCCGGAGTGAAGCCGTAGCCGTCATCGAAACGGTGGGGAATAAACGAGTGTACAGTAGCTCCGTTATCCCGCAGCACCCACGCCAGCAAAGCACTGGCAGTGATACCGTCGGTGTCGTAGTCGCCGTGGATGAGGATGGGTTCATTGTCAGAAATCGCCCGCCACAATCTTGCGGCGGCATCTTTGATGCCGGGGAAGCGATAGGGGTCGCTCAAGTTAGACAGTCTGGGGTCAAGAAAGCGGCTGACTTCGCTGCTCTCGATGCCACGGGAGGCAAAATACACGGCAATCGGACGCGGCAATTTATGCTCGCGTTGAAGTTTCCCGATTTTTTCTTCCTGATTACCGCCGGTAAGTTTCCAATTTTTCAATCCCATAAAATTCTCTTTCTTGTTATCATAACATATAAGATAACCCCGGAATGCGTTTTTTTCCACACGGTAACGGAAAAAAGTGGGAGTATGTCAAAAAAATGTATATTACAAGCGGATTTCAGGACATAAAAATGGCGTTCTCAGTGCGGTTCGAACGCACGACCTGCTCCTTAGGAGGGAGCCGCTCTATCCAGCTGAGCTATGAGAACGCTTAAAAAACGGCACAGAAATATCTGCGCCGTATCTTTTTTAATTGTCTTGACCGGACTTATTCCGCGCTGGTGGCAACGGGGACGAAAATCGGTTCGTTGGCTTTGATCATATCGCCTTTGACAGACGGATTGTGTTTGCGGATAAACTCAACAGTGGTGTTGTGTTTTTTGGCAAAATCATCAACCGAAATATCTTCTTCGGCAACGACAGGAGTAGTTTCCTGGGCGATATCGGCGTCAGCTTCCACTGTGACCGGTTCTGTAACGGCAGTTTCAGGTGCGGTGACAGGAGTTTCAGCTGCAGTTGCAGTGTCGGGCACGACAACAGGAGTCAAAGCCGGTTCGGCGGTGTCAACAGCCGGAGTCTGGACCGGTTCAACAGTTTTGCCGGCGGTGGTTTTGCCGGGGATGATCAGTTTGTCGCCTACCTGCATCCGTCTGGCGGATTCAGAAGTGAGATTGTTGACTTTCATAAGTTCCGTCAGTTTGACATTGTTGCGTCTGGCAATGCGTTCGGGAGTGTCGCCGGATTTGACGACGTAAAAACCGTCAGCATCGAGTTTGACCGCAGTTTTTTTGCCGGAATCGGTGTTTTTTGCACTGACTTTTTTAATGGTCTTGCCATCGGGAATGATCAGTTTTTTGCCGATGCGGAGACGTTTGGCATTTTTGGATGTCAAATTGTTGACGGACATCAGGTCTGTGAGTTTCACACCGTGCATCTGGGCGATTCTACCGAGGGTGTCGCCCTTTTTGACGATGTATTCACCGCCTTTGGCGGCTTTGCCGGGGATTTCACCGACGCCGCCGGAAGAAACGACACCGGTCATAGGTTCAAATGCCATCGCGGGGGCATCAGTTTTGGCAACTTCGGGCTGTGCCGGGAGATCAACGATTTCATTCTGGATGGGGGCAACAGTGATTGGTTTCGGGTCATCGATCGCAGCCGGGACATATCCCCGGTTGCCCATCACATCATTATCAAAATCAAAGCAACCCACGACTGCCAACAAACCGGCAACTGCCACCAACAATTTTTTGTCCATGAAAATTTTCCTTTGCTGCTTGCCGGTAATCCGGCGTTGTTAATGTAAAGATTTCTGACACATAAATATAATATAAAAAAGCAAGTGCATAATGTCAACGCAAAAGTCTATAAAAAAGCAAAAAAAATCACTTTTTTTTATCAATGGTCGCGCTTCTCTGCCAGTTCTGCCCAGCGGTCGATGGATTTATCCAGTGTTTCGCGTAAAAAATCCAATTCTTTTTGCATTTTCGGCTGTTCTTTGCCGTGTCTGGCATAAAAATCAGGTTGCGAAAAAACAGTTTCCATTGCGGCTATTTTTTCTTCGAGTTCCGGGATTTCCTTTTCCAGATTTTCCAGTTCCCGGTTTTCGCGGAAAGTCAATCCGCTTTGGGGTTTGTTTTTTGGTTGTACTGTTTTTTCCGGGATAGTTTTATTCTCTTTGACGGCGGTTTCATTTTCCGGAAAGAGTTGTTTTATTTTTGCCTGATATTCCTCATATCCGCCGAGAGAAAAGACCGCTTTGCCGTTGTGGAAACCGATGACAGCATCGCAGACCCGGTTAATGAAATAGCGGTCGTGACTGACAACGATAACAGTGCCGGGGAAGTTTTCGATGGATTCTTCCAGCATCCGCAGGGAGGAGAGATCAAGGTCATTGGTCGGTTCGTCGATGATAAGCAGGTTGCCTCCCTCCTTGAATTGTTTTGCCAGAATGAGCCGTGCTTTTTCGCCGCCTGAAAGATATTGTATTCTGGTATTGATCCTGTCGTCCTCAAAAAGGTATCTGCGCAGGTATTCCCGTACAGAAACTCTGCCTTCGGGGGTGGTTATGTAATCGACCCCGCCGGAAATTTCCTCATATACAGTTTTGGAATTATCCAGAGCCACCCGGTGCTGGTCGATGTAATTCATTTCCACTGCCGGAGCTGTTTTGACACTCCCGCTTATTGGTGGTGTCTGACCTGAAATGATCGAAAGCAACGTGCTTTTGCCGGTGCCGTTGTTGCCAACGATGCCGAGTTTCATCCCCGGAGTGATTTCCAGATCAAAGGCATCAAAGAGTATTCTTTTTCCGAAACCTGCCTGCAAACCGGATAATTCCAGACATCGGTCCCCCAGTCGGGCAGGGGGGAGCAGGATCGGCTTGATTTCCCCGGTTTTCACCGGAGAAGATACCGCAGAAACTTCCTGAAAACGTTTCAATCTGCCGAGGTTGCGTTTCAAGCGGGCTTTGGGGGAACGCCTCACCCAGTCGATTTCTGAACGCAGGAAACGCTGGCGTTTGCTTTCCAGAGCATCGGCCCGGTATTCTCTTTCGGATTTCTGGTGCAGAAATTCGGCATATCCGCCGTCACTGCTGAAAAATTTACCGTTGTCCAGTTCGATCACCCGATGGGCGATGCGATCGAGGAAATAGCGGTCGTGGGTGACAAACAAACACGCTCCGCGATAACGGGCGAGATATTCCTCGATCCATTCGATCGCGCCGATATCCAGATGGTTGGTAGGTTCATCCAGCAGCAGGAGATCGGGTTCGGAAATCACCGCCGCCGCCAGTGCGACCCGCCGTTGCTCTCCGCCGGAAAGGAGCGATATCCTGCTGTCGGGATGAGGCAGATGCAGTGCGTCGGAAACGGCATCTATCCGGGGCTGCAGATGCCAGGCATCGTGGTAATTCAAGAGGTTTTCGATGTGCGAAGCCTCGTTGCTGCCCGGCGGCAGGGATTCATAACGCTTTATAAGAGATTGAAAAAATCCGGTGCCTTCCAGCAGTACTTCCCGGACGGTTATCTCCGGAGTGAGCAGAAAATCCTGCCGCAATATCCCCACCCGCAAATCTCTGCGCCGGTTGATAGAGCCTGCCGGAGGAATATTTCTGCCGCAGATAATATCCAGCAAAGTGCTTTTGCCGCAACCGTTTCTGCCGACCAGAGCGACTCTTTCGTTTTCGTGCACAGCGAGGGATGCCGAGTCAAAAATGACTTGTTTCCCAATGGATAGTGATATATCAGTACATTGCCAGATTACTTCAGCCATAATTATTTGGGAAATTTGATGATTTTAGGCTCAAGCGGAGCAAAGAAGATTTCTTTTTTGCCGGCGGCGGTGTCAAGAGAAACAGTTTTGCTGAATCCATCCAGATTGATGATGAGCAGTATGATTTCTTTTTCATCCTCTCTGGCGGCAGCCGCAAAGCGGACAGGGATTTTACGCAAGAAATCACGGGCTGGCTTTTTTGTCAGAAAATCCCGGGAGAATTTCTGTAATTCAATACCTATGCCCTGGTATAAAGACCATATGCGGGTATTGTCAGCGGGGATGCCGCCGTGCCCCATATGAAAGATGGTTCCGGCAAAATCATTGAGCAAAGCCAGATAAGCTCCGGCGTAGAGTTCTTCGGCGGTGCGGTCGCGGGGCGACGGGACACTCGCTCCGAGCCAGATTATCAGGGGTTTGTCAGGCAGTTCGCGCCGGATATTTTTCAAATCCCGGTCAAGGTGCAGCAGCATATCTTTGGAGTAGCCGCTTTCCCAGGCGGCAATTTCAAGTGCATCGCACAAGTGTGATAATTCCTGCAAAACAGGAATGGAATGGCTGTGGGTGGAAACTATCGCCTGCGGATGTACTTCCCGTAAAGTTTGTGCAGTAGCGGAGTAGTATTGCAAAAGAGGTATTTGCTGATTTTCGAGGTAAAGCGGCATATGACATTCGTAACTCAATCTGAAAATCCTGTTTTCAGGTGAGATATTACGCATTTTTTCTGCTATTATACTTTTGAAACCGGGATCAATTTTGAAACCTGCTCCGGGCCGGTAGGTCATTTTTTTGCCGGGAAGCCCGGTCAGGATCGTCCCGAATGGATGATGTCCGAAATTTCCGGTGCGGAAATTGAAAAATTCTCCCGAAACAGGCACCTTTGAAGTAGAACTGCTGGTGCCGAGCAGAAACTCTTTTTTGCCGTCAAGCGAAAAGAATTTTCCATCTGTTTGGAAATCAGGGCTTTTTTGCCGTTCAATCAGTTTATCATCTGCGGATACAATGTGAAATATTCTTGAGGCGTGATGTTTACCCGATGCCAGTTTGAAATAATATTTTCCGGGCGGCAGATCAAGTTTTACTTTGCCTTGAGAGGCAGACGGGATAGTGAGCAGAGTTTGGTTGTTTTCATCGGCAAGGGTGATGACGGCACCGGGAGGACAACTGTGAGCAAACGAGAGAGATTCTCCACGGCGGTAGTAGAAACGGTCAATATCAAAGTGTGCAGCCGGATAGACAACTGCAAAACCGTCGAAATTCAGTTCGCAGTTTACGCCGGTAAAAAGGGTCTGACAGATCCACGGTATGGCATTGATTTTTATCTGATGAAAAAATCTTTTGTGTCCGATTTCATTGCCGTCAAGTTTGATTTCCACTGCTTTGTCAGTCAGATAACTGGAGGTTTTGCCGTTGACTTCCACAGAGTAACGGACATAATCAGCCTGCTCAAAATTTGCTTTGATGACCAGAGTGTTGTTATCTTTGACATAGAGCCGGGAAAAAACCGGGATGTTTTCGCCGTCAAAACGCAATTCACCAAGCTGCTCGATCGAGTGATAATTGACTGCGTTTGACCAGCAGGCGGACGGAATGCCGGAAGATTCGCGGGAAACGGCAAAATTGGCTTTCCAGATGCTTTTATCTGCCGGCGTTTTTTCTCCGAGATCGGCAAACGGTATGACAAACCGGCTTTGCCATTTGCCGTTACTTACCGAAGTGGAGGCCGAAACGGAATTCTGCCACGAAGTATCCCGCTTTCTGGCAGTGTAAAGTACCCCGTCCGGACTGATGGCAATGTGATAATATATGCCGCTTTGTGGTCGCGGAGCGAGTATTACTTCCATTGTTTCTCCGGCAAAAATCATTTCCGGCTTGCGGATGTTTCTGCCCGGAGATCTAAGAGTCTCACCGGGGGCGAGATCACAGGAAATTGCCACATACAAATTTTTGCTGTCACGGGAAATATCTGCTTCACAGTGAAATGAACTGATCACTCCTGAACTGGTAAAGCCGGAAATTTTTGCCGTCCTGCCGGGGGCAAGTGACAGCTGGGCCGCCAATGCAGTAAAACCAAGGAACAAGAGCTGCAGAAATAAGAAACGCTTTGTCATCGCCGTTTACCGCAAGTATCCTGTATCGGTCAACGGCGTACCGGGATCCCGGAAGCCGCCAGACCTTCTTTGATTGATGCACAGGTGAAATCTCCGCTGTGTACAATAGAAGCGACCAGGGCCGCACTGGCTTTGCCGGTAGTCAGGACTTCAGTGAGATGAGATATTTCCCCGGCACCGCCGGAAGCAATGACCGGTACCGGTACAGCTTCGGAAATCATTCTTGTGATATCCAGTTCGTAACCGTTGCGGACACCGTCAGTATCAATGGAATTCAGACAGATTTCCCCGGCGCCGAGATCGACAGCTTTTTTTGCCCATTCCACCGCATCCAGGCCTTCGGGTTTCCTGCCGCCGCGGGTGACGACTTCGTAGCCGGAAGGAATCTTTGCCGACACCGGGACTTTCAGTGCGTCCATACCCAGCACCACGCATTGACTGCCAAAGGCTTTTGCTCCTTCTTTGAGGACATCAGGACGATCCACTGCGAGGGAATTGAGAGATACTTTGTCAGCTCCCGCCAGCAAAGCCATACGCATATCCGCTACACTTCTGATGCCGCCGCCTACAGTAAAGGGGATAAAGACTTCTTCGGCGACGTGGCGGACCATTTCGATATCGATACTGCGGTTTTCCGCTGAAGCGGTAATATCGTAAAAAACCAGTTCGTCCACGCCGTCTTCGCAGTAGCGTTTAGCCATTTCGACCGGGTCGCCCAAGTCGATGTTTCCCTGAAACCGCACGCCTTTGGTCACTTTGCGGTTGCGTACATCAAGACATACGATCAAGCGTTTCAACAGCATTTTTCCGGTCTCCAGGTCAAAAAGTTTTCAAGTATGGCAAGTCCGGCTTTGCCGCTGCGCTCCGGGTGAAATTGGGTGGCAAAAAAAGAGCCTGCCGCCGCCGCAGATACGAAACGGAAATTTTCATATTCAGTCGTGCCGGCCGCATTTTCTTTGCGGCAGTCAACATAATAGGAGTGGACAAAGTAAAATGCACTGCCGTCAGGGATGCCCTGCCACAGCGGATGCGGCATAGAGAAATCAACGGTATTCCACCCCATATGCGGTATTTTGATGCTCTTGTCTGCGAAATCAAAAAGTTTGACACATCCCGGAATCATAGAGAGGGCTTCCACGCCTCCGTCTTCGGCACTGCTTTCAAAAAGCAGCTGCATACCGAGACATATCGACAGCACCGGGGTGTTTCTCGCCATAAGATCTTTGAGCAGAATATCGAACTTGTGTTTTTTCATACCGGCAAGTCCGCTTGCCGCAGAACCGACTCCGGGAAAAACCACCCGGTCAGCCTGCGATGCAACGGCGGCATCTGCAGTTACTGTGACATCCGCACCGATATGCTTGAATGCCAGTTCCACACTGGTGAGATTTCCGGCACCGTAATCAAGGATCGCTGTCATAATCACATCACCGAATCAGGACGGACGATCTGGGTGCCGACACCGCTGGAGGTGAAAATTTCCAGCAAAAGAGAATGGGTCAGTCTGCCGTCGATCATATGGACTTTGTTGATCCCGGCATCGAGGGCTTCCACACAACTGGCGATTTTGGGCAGCATCCCGCCGGAAATAACTTCCTGCCGGATAAGTTCATCGATATCAGTAGTGCGGATGGTCGGGATCACCGAGGATTCATCTTCTCTGTCAGAGAGTATTCCGGGGACATCGCTCATAAAGACCAGCTTGCGGGCGTGAACTCCTTCGGCGATCTTGCAGGCGGCAACATCGGCGTTGATATTGTAAACCTGACCGTCTTTGCCTACGCCGAGGGGAGTGATGACGGGGATGAAACCGGTGGCGAGAGCTTCCATGATGGGAGTTACATTCACACCGGTGACTTCACCGACAAAGCCGATTTCCTCTTTTTTGCCGGTAGCGGGATCGACCGCAAAGGTTTTCTGGGCTTTCAGCACCTGCTTGCCGGAAATACCGCACATTTTGCCGCCGGCTGAACCGCCCAGATCAAGCAGCATACGGTTGACCTGATTGTGCAGTACATCGTCGACGATTTTGATAGTATCAGCACAGGTATAACGCAAACCGTGGACAAATTTCACCGGGATGTCGTGTTTTTTCAATTCAGCTGAAATCGCTTTGCCGCCGCCGTGGACAACTATCGGGCGGATACCGATGGCTTCGAGCATAACTACATCGCACATCGTGCGGCGGACGAGTTCGGGATCTTCCATAGCACTGCCGCCGAATTTGATCACCATAAGTGAGTTGCGGAAATGCTGGATATAGGGCAGGGCTTCCACCAGGACATTGGCTTTAGCGATGAAATCATTGATCATAACAGTTTTTCTCCTTGTTGAAAATACTATTTTTATCCCGGGTTTAATATACAGCGTTTTTTCCGCTATCGCAAGTTTTTTTTGACCTTATTGCGCCAATGTCTGCCGCAAAGGTGGCGAAACCTTGAAAAATCGCTGTTTTTGTGGTATTTTATACAGATGAATGATGTATGAATATAAACAACAGGAAAAACTGTACCTATGGCAGAAATATCCCGTATCAGAAACTTTTGCATTATTGCCCATATCGACCACGGCAAGTCCACCCTCGCTGACCGGATGCTGGAAATAACCGGTACCGTCGCCAAGCGCGATTTGATGGAGCAGACTCTCGACGGTATGGATTTGGAACGTGAACGCGGCATCACCATCAAATCCCACCCGGTGCGTATGATCTATGATCCGGGTGACGGAGTTGAATACGAATTGAATCTCATAGATACTCCGGGACACGTGGATTTTTCTTATGAAGTGAGCCGCAGTTTGAGTGCCTGCGAAGGTGCGGTTCTGCTCATTGATGCCACCCAGGGGGTACAGGCACAGACCGTTGCCAATGTCAATCTCGCATTCAAGGAAAATCTCAAAGTCATTCCCGTTATCAACAAGATCGATTTGCCGGCGGCAAATCTTGAATTGTGCTACACCCAGATGGAGGAGATACTTGCTCTGCCGCGCGAAGAGGCTCTGACAGTCAGCGGCAAGACCGGCGAAGGAGTGGAAGCGTTGTTGAAGCGTATCATTGAAGTTGTCCCGTCGCCGGAAGAATCTTCCGAACCGGGGACCGCGGCACTTATTTTTGACTCTCAATACGATGTTTACCGGGGAGTGGTCAATTTTGTCCGGGTACAGCGCGGCAGTTTCAAACGCGGCACCAAAGTGAAACTTTTCAGCAACTCCATTTCCAGTGAAATCAAAGAGGTGGGGTTTTTCCATCCCGAAATGCAGGCGTCTGCTGAACTTACTGCCGGCAGTGTCGGTTATCTGATCCCCAATTTGAAAAATCCGGCGGATACCAAAATCGGAGATACCGTGACTGATACCGCCAATCCGGCGGCTGAACCGCTGGCCGGTTTTCAGGAAGTCCGTCCGATGGTTTTCAGCGGTATTTATCCGATAGATACTGCGGATTACGATCAGTTGCGGGCAAGTATGGCAAAACTGCAGCTGAATGACGCTGCTTTTGTGTATCAGGCAGAGAGTTCTGCGGCACTTGGATTCGGTTTCCGTTGCGGATTTCTGGGACTGCTCCATATGGAGATCATCCAGGAAAGACTCCGGCGTGAATATAATATGGATATCATCACCACTTATCCGTCGGTGATCTATCACGTTTACCTGAAATCAGGCGAGATGATCTATCTGGACAACCCCGTTTATCTGCCTGACCCCAGCGGGATAGAAAGAATTGAAGAACCTTTTATCAAATGCCATTTGATGACACCGTCGCAGTACATCGGTGATGTGATGAATCTGATGATGTCCAAACGCGGTATCTGTACCTCGACCGACAGTGTGGATGGCAATCAGGTCATTCTGACCGCCAGTATGCCGATGCACGAAATATTGATCGACTTTCACGACAAACTCAAAACCATCACCCATGGTTACGGCAGTTTTGATTACGAGCCGGATGAATACCGAGCCGGTAAACTGGTAAAACTGGATATTCTGGTCAATGGTGAGCCGGTGGATGCATTCAGTTCCATTGTTCACGCGGATATGGCTTACGAAAGAGGCAGAGAAATCGCCGAAAGATTAAAAGAAGCCATCCCCCCGCAGATGTTTCAGATTGCAGTACAGGCGGCGATAGGCGGCAAAGTCATCGCCCGCGACACGACCCGCCAGCTGCGTAAAAACGTGCTTGCCAAATGCTACGGCGGTGATATTTCCCGTAAACGCAAACTGCTTGAAAAACAGAAAGAGGGTAAAAAGCGGATGAAACTCATCGGGCAGGTGAATATCCCGCAGGAAGCCTTTGTTGCTGTTTTGAAAGCCCAGGAATTCAATCAGTGATTGTCTTTTGATTTATCCGTATTCCGGGATTTTTTCGGGTCAACGAGTGCTGTCAGTTTGTAGTATTCTGCGATTTGTGTGTCTTTTTTATGAAAAAGACAGGTCAAGGAAGACAATTTGGCCAATACGATTTTCAAGTATTCTGCGACAGTGATTTTTTCAGCAAAAGCATTAACAGATTTTTTTATGGATGATGGTTTCAGGTGAAGCAGGCGTTTTTGCCACCACCTGAAACTGAATTTATCGGATTTGTTGATGACCCATTCAGCTCCCGGAGAATGATTCAGCTTGTTTTGGTAATCAAAAATTTTGCGGAATATTTCAGATTTTTGCCTGTCAAAACCGATTTGTACCAATATCGATTCATCAAAAAAATCCGGACAGGCACCGAGAATATCTCCGGGGTAAGCCAGTTGGCAATCTGAAGATATTTGTTTGAGGATATCGACATCGACAGAACTTTTTTTCAGCAGCCACCCGGCGTCAAGAATGAATTTGACAAATGGCATATGCAGATAATTATCCACGGCGAAATGGCTGGTCAGCAGGCATAAATTCAATTCCGCAGATAGCGTATATGCTGCATCATCAGGATTTGGAGTGATGTGATCCCAGAGGTATTCTGCCGGTTGGGCTTCGAATCCCGGCAGATGCTGATGTATTTCCAAAAGGATATTATTTTTTTTAAACGGCGGATAATGATGATAAGTTACATTTTCATATTTTTCTGCCGGTTCGGTTTTTTGCCAGTGATTTTTTTCCAGAAGTTGTATCGCTGCCGGGATATTGTCCGGATGGATCAGTATATCCCAGTCGCTGTATGACCGCAGGGCAGGGTCAGGATAATAATTTACTGCCAGATCGCAGCCCTTGATAGGTGCAAACCGGATATTGTTTGAATGAAGAAGCTTGAAAAGTTCCTTGCGGTAAAAATCATTTTTCAAGGCAAATACCGCATTGAATTGATATTTCTGTTTGAATTTGACGGTAAATTCTTTCGGCAGATTTTTGTTAAAAAAATAGTAAAAATAGGCCTCAATTTTTTTGTCTGCCGCAAAACGGCAGAAATATTCTCTTTCTTTTTGGGGCAGACAAAGCCAATATCCGGAGGCATTACCGTCGATAGTTTGTTTCAACAGATCCAACATAATCATCTTTTCCCTAAAAAGAGATCATCAACAATGATTTCACCGTATTTCAGTTTGATGACGACCCAGAAATGGTGACAATCACCGGAAACAGTTTCTGAAATCGGGAAATGATACAGCAAAATCCTGTCGTCACCGGCAAAAGTACGGCTTGCTATCCGGTACAGCCCGGTCATGTAAGGATTGAATTTGGCAAGATAGAATTCTATTTTGCTATTTTGCAAACATTTGATCGCGATACGGAATTCGTAAGCGCCCTTGAGTGTGTCGTGCGGAAGTGCTACGAAAACCGAATCATCGGATTTTATTCTTAAAGAATATTTTCCAGAAATCGGATCGACACTTTCTGCTTCGATTTCAGCGTTGGAAAAATTTTCATATCCTGGCAGATCTTCAATGGAAATATGCTGTGGTATCAGTAAATCCCGGCGGAGCAAAAACTTCTGGCCACTTTGAGCGAATCGTGCTGTCGTCTTTTCTGTGAGCCGCAGCGGAATCACATTTTCAAATCCCGGGTTGCGGTATATGTTTTTTTTTACGGCAGATGTATCGCTGGCTGCGGTGGTAAATGAGTCATAGCGGTAGAGAACAAACGCTTTTTTCTTTTTGCGGTTGACAAATGATTTTCCCAAAAATTCAGTTTTTCCGGGCAGATTTCGTAAAATGCTTTCAAGTTTTTTTACTTCCTGCGGTTTTAAGTCTGCCACGATATAGACAACGAGATTGGAGTCAGCCAGGTGTTTCAAATCGTTTAGAGGTCCAAATTTATCAGATGTTTTGCCGGCTGATTGAAAGAGTTTTTCATCAGGAGCAAGTCCGGAATAGTAATGAAATCTGTTAGTCGCTGCACTTATACTGAAAAAAGTGGTGTTGCTGAAATTTGCCGCATCATTACGGGCAATCATACCGATTCCCCGCAGAGAATTGTAATACGGATCAAAATGCCAGCTTTTTGCCAGCAGACCGGCGGGCAAAGCAATAATCAGAACCAATTTGATGAATTTTATATACTTTTGCGGCAGAAACGGTAAGAGTATTTCCAAATGCACAACAGCATAACAGCCCAGCACTATCGCCGGCAGTATCAATGTTACGGCATAACGTTCAGATGCAAGAGTGGTGTACAGCCGCCATGCAAGCATAAAGCAACAGGAAACAATGACTCCTGATATGAGTTGATTCAATTTTTTGAACTGTCTGACAAGCACCAGACAGCCTGCGATTGAAAAAACGCACAGATATGGCATGATTGCCGAAAAAATTTCATCAAGAGATTCAAGCATAATCAGAAAAACCCAACGATCCTTGCCCAATAGCGTTCCCAGAAAAACAAGTGGTATTCTTTGCTGAGTCCCATAAGGAAACTGCAAAGTATCAGACCGGCTGATAACGCAAGCATAGTTACTGCTGTAACAATGAAAGCCTGCCGCCAGGTGATCTGTTTTTCACGCACACAGAAAAATAAAAAGATAAGCAGACACGGCACTGTTTCTATAGATTCATAACGGGTCAGTATTGCCAGTGCCAAAAGGATCCCGGCACCGGCAGCGGCAAAAATACTATATTTCATACCGCTGAGCAGCATCAGCAAAATCACTGTTGCGGTCAGAAAAAAACCGACGCAATCTCTGGTTATCAGACTGCATATATTTGCTGCTGTCGGATGACAGGCTGCAACTATGGCACAAAAAAAAGCAAAGTATCTGGTTTTATCAAAAACTCTGATGCAGTAATAAAACATCAGCGGCGTCAGCGTACCTGCGACGAAATTGATGATTCTCGCCGCTGTAAAGATTTCGATGTCAAACAGTTGCGAAATATTTTTCACCAGCCACAACCAGAATGGCGGCATTGCGGTAACATTCCAGCGTGTGGCATCTATTTGCATTATATCATTGTGCTTGATCCAATTGCTGATCAAACTGTGATAATACACTGCGTCATTGCAGATACCATCCTCAAAATGCATTGTGACAGCATTGTTAATGGCTGCCAACGCAAGGATCATCCATGGAAAATACCAATATATGCAGCAATATTTTTTTGTCATTTATCCGAAATGTTTTTGTTTTCTTCCGAACCGAATTCAAAAAGAATTGTTTTTTTCAGGCCTTCCTGCAATGTGTAAGGCGGGACAAATCCGCTTTCATACATTTTAGAAGAATCAAAAACAGTTTGGGCGCAGAATTTTTTTATTCTGATAGAACTTATCGGGAATCTTCTGCCGGTGAGTTTTGCCAGGATATCGAAACAGTAACCACCCAAAAGACCAAGATGATACGGGATTGAGACCTTAAAAGTTTTATGACCTATCGCATTGTTGAATTCTGTGATAAGATCATGCATATTGAAATCCGGCTTGTCTATATAATTGTACACAGAATAAGATTGATTGTTTGTTTCAATATTCCATTTCAAAAAGGCGGCAATATTTCCGACATACGCCATTGATTTACAATTTTTGCCATTGCCGATCATAATGAATTTAAAGCTGGCAAGCTGCTTGAAAAGATTATACACATTTCCGCGGTTGTTCTCTCCGAAAATCACCGTCGGACGCACAACATTGAGGATGTTTCCGGCATCGCTCTGCTGCCATTTTTCGTACACGGCTTCTGCAAGCAATTTTGTTCTGCCGTATTCGTTGAAAGGATGTTTCGGAGCGTTTTCGTCGTAGGCATATTCAGGGAAACCATACACAGCGACAGAAGATGTAAAAACGATTTTGCGGATACCAAGTCCGGTGGCGACATCACAGACATTTTGTGCGCCGTCAACATTTACTTCTGTGTAAAGCGACAAGGGCCGGACATCATCCCTGTGTGCTGCTGCCAGATTGACAACGCAATCGCAACCACACATCACTTCGCGCAAACTTGCCGGATTGCTCACATCGCAATATTTCCACAACTCCGGATATTTTTTGCTCTGCTCGATATCGCCGATTACAATGTTGTGTTCATTTTTCAGCAAACTGATCAGACGGCTTCCGACAAAACCGCTTCCGCCAAGAATTAAAATATTCATTTTTTCTTTTCTCTCAGGTTTGAATATATTATTTTAAGTAAAAACACCGGCATCAGCCGTACGGAGGCTTTGAGTACAATATTCCGTATGGCTTCGATTTTGGATAAAAATCCGATTGAATACTGTTTTTTTGCCAGATCCACCTCGGATGCAGCCAACGCCCAACCGCGTCGCCGTTTAAGCATATTTTCCCCGGCTCTGGCCAGGAGCAGAATATCCGGCAGATTTTTACCCTTGCCGCCGGATGCCAGCACCCGGCACCACAGCCAGTAATCTTCATAACCGGGGAGGTGTTGATAATTGCCGGCATCCAATATTGCTTTGCGGCTGAAAAAAACACTCATGTGATTAAACGGATTGCGTTTTTTGGCAAAAGTTCTTATTTCTGCATCATCTTGCGGCAGGATCCTTTTGGAGATTATGTTGTCAGGAGAACCTTGAAATTCCTGAATCATTCCGCCGCAAATTGCTGTATCCGGAGTTTTGCTGAAAAAATCACACTGTTTTTCAAAACGATCCGGCAGGGAAATGTCGTCGCCATCCATCCGGGCAATGTATTCACAGGTGCAGTTTTCCACTCCGGCGGCGAGGGCTTTCCCCAGTCCGACATTTTGCGGCAGAGGTACTGTTTTGACCGGCGCCCGGGCAGAAAATTCATCTATCACCGCATCGAGAGCCGGAGTCAGCGGCCCATCTTTTACAATGACTATCTCTGCCGGTTTGACAGTCTGGTCATCCCAGATGCTTTTCAACGCCAGCTGTAATTCTTCCGGCTTGTCTTTTATATAACTTGACATCAAAACAGAAAAATTCATAGCTTATTTCTCCAGACAGGATCTTATATATTCGTAAGAACGGATTTTTTCATTTGCCAGAATCGCATTGGTTTCACTGTAATCAAAATCCGAAGCCATCAGAGAATCGAGATTTTCCGGCTTCTTTAACTGCCGTCCGGCACATCCGAGGCTGTTGAGCAGTCCGGAAAGTTTTTCCTGATTGGATTCGCGTATCAGGGCTGCAAACGGCTTGTTGTACTTTATCGACATCACGCTGCCGTGAAAAGTATCGGTAACGATCGCTCTTGCGTTTTTCATAATGGAAAGTACTTCAAAAGGGTGGACCACAGCTGTTTCGTCACACCAGGGGAAATAAAAGCCCACTCCCAGCAGTTTGCAGTTGTATTCTTTTGCCAGAGCTTTTATTGCAGATATCTCCTCTTTGCGGCGAATGCGGTTCGGATATGTGTATATAGCGATATAATCGCCGTAATCGCATTTTTGCTCATATTCCGAAAAATCAAATGCCAGTACCGGGTCAACATGGATTTCTGCATCTCTGCCGGTCAATGACTTTATCATATTTTGCGAGTGAACATCTCTGACACTGATATTTTTAATATTTTTCAAATCAGAAGAAATTTCATCCTGCAGATTGTAGCGTTTTATGTCATCCATTGTGGTGTGCGAAAAACTTGCAGCATAGGAATATACTTCATCTGCATCCGGCAAATTTCCGTACAAGGCACGGGAATACCCCCAAGGGACCCCTTTTTGTGCGAAATGAAAGACTTCATCGCTGCCGATAAACACTTTGTTAAAGTGATCAAAGGTATGGATATGTATTCCCAATTGCGGCAGAAATTCATTTTCCCAGCGGGATTGCAATGCCCTTGTTTTTTTCAGACGGGTCAGTATATCCCAATGCATAAAGCGGTCGATCGCTTTTGCGGCGAGAAAAGAGAGGTTTCTTTCCAGACCGGGTAGAGATTTTCCGCGCGGGATGTCGATATATTCGCATTGATGTCCGAAACTTTCGATTATCTTTTTCAGTGCAAATGCCTGCAGAAAAGATCCGAAGTTATGGATATGCTGCATAGACAGAATACCAATTTTCATTGTTTTCCCTTGAGTTTTCTTAATATTTTTTTCAAAAATTGTTTGAGCGACAGCGGAATAAGGTTTTTTATCAGCATTTTCCGGTTGTACAGGCAATAGAGAAAGAATAAAGATTTTCCGCTTTTCAATCCTTCGATGAATCCTTTACGGGTTGCCGGGGGATTATGCTGCCCGGAAATTTGTTCGAATAAAATATCCGGCAAAGATTCTCCGGTAAGTTTTCCGTATTTATCCAGAGATTCTAAAATTGTTTTACCTGTATCGGTCAACGCCAGTGCGGCGGATACGCCGGTGTTGTTGCGCTGATACTTCTCGCCCCAGAAATCTCCGATGCGGATGTCGGCACTGGAATCTGTGCGACGGAATTTACAGGAGTAGCACGGCTGATTCAATGCGATGTTGCCGAGAAAGGAGTTGAGGAAAAAATCATGTTTCTGTAAAGTGTTGACATACGATTTTTTTTCAGTTTCCAATCGCATAGTGAATGAGTGCCAGCCGCAGGATTTGTCTCTCCATTTGGCGGTTGTAAGAGTGGTATCTTTGGCGTAATGTTGCAAGTAACGCTGCCAGACGTGATAAGAAGGGACGCCGTGACAGAAAAAATCAACCAGTACGAAATTCTGCTCTTTGTGTCGCAGTTGTATCATTCTGCGCAGAGAATCTATCTGGCATGGCGTGCCGAAAACAATATACTTTTTGCCGTCGAAAAGGTCTGAAAACGCGTCGCTGGTGAAACTTTGCAGATACTTGGAATTCATGGAATCAACAAAGGCTTCTATCGTATCTGCTTTAAAGTGGCAGGCAATATTTTTTTGGAGGTCATATTTTACGCCGACAGCACTCCAGCCGCGATCAAATATTGCCTGCGCCAAAGCCCATCCCAGCCCGCCGCTTGATGCTTTTTGTAAAATTATTTTATCATTGTGTATAAATGAAAACGGCACCGGAGACGGCAGTTTTGATACCGGAGCCGGGTCTGCTGAATTCTGCGAACAGACTTTTTGGCAGATATGGCAATCGGTACAGTTGCTTTCATTTATTTCCGGAATGAAAAAGCCATCTCCGGATTTGACCATTTTGATTGCCCCGGCAGGGCAGGCAGCTGCACATACTCCGCAACCGCAACATTTTTTTTCGTCGATTATCTGTTTCATCGATCACCCTTTTAAAACAGCAGCCACTCCGGCATTTGTATTTTGCAGTTGATTTTTGTATTTGTCCATTTTTCCGGAGCGCAGACGATTTTGTTTTCATGCGGATTGAGAAATGCCGCCCACCAGGAAAAAGAGCTGTTGGCAATAATATTATCCTGACACATTGCCATTAATTGCATATCTTTGAAACTGTCATCTCCCCGGTTGAAATCGACGCAGGTGACTTGATTGCCGCCGAGCAGGGGGACGATGTTTTCCCGGCAATAATCCATATCATCTGAAAAAATGAAAAAGTGCGGGGAGCGACGATTTTGCAAAATATATCCGATCGCTTTACGGTAGTATTCGATACCGCATAATCCGGCATAATTCGGGGCCTTGAGATAGTCGCCTCTGCGGATATGGATACTCACACTTGCGTCGCTCCGGCGGATTTCCTCCGTCGTTTCGAGATTATTGCTGTCGGTGAAATCGGGGAAACGGTAAGTGGCCTTTATCTCATTAAAAACATCTTTGAAATAAAGGTGGTTTTGCCAGTAGCCGTCGAATATACGGTCTCCATCTGCAGTAAGCACTGTTGAGTTAAAAGTATAATCTGCGGCTTCAAAACATTCGGATTTTTTACGCAGTTTCAACTTTTTTATAATACGCTTAAGCGTATAATTAGAGGTGTACCAGCACAGTTTTTTAAGTTGCTCAACAGAAGCTTGCGGCAGGGACAATCCGAAAATTTTTTTCAGTTCCAGTCCGTTATGGACTTTGTAGGATGAAAACACCGAAGTATCCACCAGGATTTTTTCCTGCGGAAAAGCTTTTTTCAGGGCCAGAAAAAGTGCATATTGAAACATCTGATTTCCCAGCCCGCCAAGTATTCTGACAACTTTCATTATGTTATCCCTTTGATCATTTAAAATTTCAGATACCAGCGTATGGCGGAAAAGAGCTTTTCAAAACCATGCAGCAGTTTTGCTGCCAGACCCGGCGGTTGCTTACGGAAATACTCATCAACTTTCACCTTATCTCTGATAATGATTTTGGCAGCGGAAGTATCTCCCCAGCCTTCCGGGTGTCCATACCGGCAGTCCAAGCCCAATGGCGGATTCTGGTGCATATAACAGTTGAGGTGAGATTCATCGTGAAACTTTGCAATGATGCCGCGGTCATAGTCATCGCGGATATTTTGCGCCAGAATTTTTGACATTTTAATGAAATCCTGACTTCTGCCGCCGTTCAAACCGCCCATATAATAATGGTATGGAGGCTCACCGGGCGGGATGTAAGCCAGCGATTTTTTGTTTCTTTCGTACGCAAAAAATGCCGGATGACGTTTTTTTATTGCTTCTGCCGGATGGATGATTGCCATCATAAAACCATGTTCTTCCTGCGGGATGAATTCGGGTCCGACCTCCTGCCTGAACTGCATATTGGCGTTAAAGAAAAAGAGATAATCCATTTCCTGCAATTGTTTTTCAATGGATAAAAATGTCTCAAAACGGAAAAGAGAATCAGCCGGAAAACCTTGACATCTTTTGGGGATGACGGTAATATTTTCTCCGTGAATGTTGTCAGCATCGGTAAAGACAAAATAATGTTTATCCGCATCTTTTATGAAAAATTTTTCGCATGATTCATAAAAACCCTGCCAAAAACAGGAATATTTCCCTGTGGCGATATAAAGAATACCGATTTTCATGAAACCCTCCATGTCGTTGTTTTGAATATCCAATCTGCAAATCCAAAGGTTTCTATATCCAGTAGAAACCATGTGGGGATGTATATGGTTTTGAAGCATATATTCCGGCACAAATCAGGATCTTGAAATGATGGCGAGAGCAGAATCGGTTGTGCCGCAAAAATCAGATAGCCGATAAAAGATACTGTAATTGCGATACGCAATATTTTCCATTGGTTTGAATCAAAATGAGTTTTCAATATCGGATACGTCACTAACAGACCGGATGTGATGGCTATGATTTGGAATCTTATCCGGATGGTATATTGCGCAGCTATGAATGCCGCAAAATATATAGCCGCGGATATTAAAAAAAGAGAAAACATATACGTATTCACCCGGTCTTTATACTTTATGGCATTGTACATCAGAAAAAGACACCACCCCAGCGAGAGAGTGACATAAATATAATCACTGCCGTAGATAAAACGGCCTCTGCCTGATGTGTAGGTTGCGATACGGGAGTTGTCAAACACATTTTCTGATATTCCCAGATAGTGTATTCTGGTCATGATCACGACATAAAACAATAATATCAGCGAGAAAAATATCCAACTTCTGCCCAGCGGTTTCCCCCAGGAAAAAAGATAGAGCAAAAGGCATGGGGACAAAAGTATTATACTGTCGTGGATGTTGTATGCTGTCAAAAATAAAATTATTGCCAGCGGCAGAGTGAATTTTTTGGTGAGCCCCGGCAGCAGGACGAGGGCAAGAGCAAGGGCATTTCTGGTGTAGCCTAACAACGGCAGAAATCCGATCATAGCAAAAAAGCAGAAAATTATTTCGTTCAGCGAATCTCCTGCCGTTTTTTTAGCACATAAATACCAGATGGATAAAATACAGAAATATACTACACACCAGAAATACATAAAAGGAATATCTTCTCCGAAAAATCCGGCAAATTGTTTTTCCAATAAATAAAACCAATCTTTGCTGAACCATCCGGGTTCCCCTATATCATGGCTGATGACAAACAAATAGCGTAATTGGTGAGCGATAGTATCCCACACAGGGGTGGTATATGTAAAAATAAGAGTCAGTAAACTGACGCTCATAAAAATCATCGGCAATCCTTTTTTGTACTTGCCAGCAATAAAAATCAGCAGCAGAAATCCCCAAAGCGGAGGCAATATAAACAAAAGCGGCAGGTAAAATAATAAATTCCACCCGCTGCCAGTTGTTTTTTGAGACAAATCTGTATTGTTATCGTTTTCTGCGACTGTATTCATTTCAGATTTCCGGTTTTCCTAAAATATATATCTAAAAAAAAAATTGTCAAGTTTTTTTACTTTTATACAGCAGTTTTATTATTTTCCTCTGTCACAAAATTAAAAAAGCCATTCATGAAATCCGGTATGTCGTTGCGTTCAAATTCCATATTTATACCACTTCCCGTCAGATAGATGAAACTGCTGGTGAATTTAGCCCGCAAAGTTATCGAGCAATTTTGATTGAGCAATTTGAAAATCAGGATCTCTGTCGGCAAACTGCCGGCCATATATTTTATTTGGTTTTGACCGTCGCTTTTTTTATCCTTTATATGCGGATGATATTTTACAATAAGCGCATCATATTTTTTCAAATCACTCTCATCATAAATCGCGGTACCGCTCCATTCAGTCGGCAGTAGAAGCACTTCTTGATCTTTCATTTCATCCAGCCACGGATAAGCGGAAAAATCAAAAAAACGATCCAGTTTTTTAAAGTTTTCGCAAGGGGAAAATTTCAATTGACGCAGAACTTTTCTTGAACGGCACGGGATCAGGGGGTATTGCGGATAATAAAGGTGGATCTCTTTTGTCCACTTGCTGGTATTGATACCGGTACCGCAACCGGAAATAAGATGGGCAAGTTCTCTTATCCATTCAAAACATAATTTACTTATCCAGCGGTGTTTGGCAAGAAAGGGATGGTAAATGGAAAAGGCAACATCGGATTTTGCATAGTTGCCGATGCCTTCCTCAATCAGGCAAATCCTGCATTTGCGATTGTGCAGTTCTTTCATGAAAAAATTGTTTATTACGCCGTAATCCATCGCATTCCAGTACACTGCAATATTTTTTATTGGCAGAATGCTCGCCTGCGCCTCTTCTTCCTGATTGAAAAATTCCACCATATCCCACGATGAATCCGTTTCGCGGATGAAATCAGTGAATTTCGCGGCATCGGCAAATGCGTTTACGACAATGAGCAGGGAAAAAGCATTGGCATCCAGATCAATTGCTTTGAGATTCATGTATTGCAGCGGTTTGGTAATTAAAAAAATGTGAACAGGTTTTCCGTTGCTGATTTGATTTACCCGGCCGGCAAATTGACGGTCACACTTTTTGCCAAGCAACAGACAATTTAAAAATCTGGTTACCATTTTTGAAAAACCTTTATATATTCATTTTTTTATTGTTCAAGAGTTTTAGAGCACTGCCGGTGACGGTTTGCAATTTTTTGAAATTCAACCCAACAAAAATAACCAGCGGTATCCACAAAACAGTTCTTTGCGGATACAGGAATACCAGCAGCAGCGAGCCGAGATAAAGCGGCAGCAGGCGTAGAGAAATGCTCTCCTGCCATCGTTTGCGTTGCTGCATAAGTTTTTGTGCATACAGATTAAGCACCAGCGAATAGGTGCCGTAGGTCATTAATGTCGCACAGATGATATGATCAAACCTTACATTTAAATATGCCAGAAACAAAGCGAGAGTTATATTCAATACCAAGGCTCCGGAAGTCATAAATACAAGTTTCATTTCTTTGTTTTGAGCAAGTAAAAATGTGTTGTACGCAAAGCAGTTGGAATACATGATAAGGGTGAAAACTATCAGGATGAAAGGTTCAAAGCTGTTACTGTATTTTGGGACAAATACAAAAAACATCCATGCCGCGGCCAATATTACATACAGCAAAGCGTGCATAGCGTACAAATAAGTTTCGCGCATTTTGGATATCGCATTAAAAGCTTTGTCCATATTGTTCCCCTTGAGAATATCTATCATCTTGGGGAAAATCAGAAAAATGAGACTGTCTATCAACAGCAGAACCCCGTGTGCGAGGGAGAACCCAAACGCAAAATAACTGAATTCCTCCACCGGATAATATTTGCTGATCACTGTTTTGGTTGACAGTACGATAAAACTGAAACCGGCATTATACAGAAAAAGGCAAAAGCCTTTGTAAAAAACTTCTTTCATTACAGGCAGTGAAATTTTACCGGCAGAACTTATGGTACCGGTGCAAAGGTAAATTACTATTCCAGCGGCAAAAGAGAGCAGATACGCCGCCAGCAGAGACCAGAGCAGAGTTTTGCCGGAAGCAAAAAACAGCAACAGCAGCATACAAACAGGCCACATCGTCTGGGCGATCGTAATTTCCCATATCCGGTTTTTCACCCTGACGACATTCATCATAAAAGATGCAAAATAAGAGAGGATGATCAGCATAGCAACGGCATAAACCGCATTGCCAAGATCGTATTTCGCAAATAGAGAAATACCGAAAATGCGGTCATAAACGGCAACCAGCACTGGAGGCAGGCTTATCAAAAAATTCAACACGAGAGCGTTGAAAAGATAATTTCTGGATTTATCCTGATTTTCCTTGTTTTGCACAAGCAAAATAGTTATGGCGTTGCCGATACCCCAGTTGCAGGTCGAACCGATGTTGAAGAGCAAAAGTATAAAGCTCCAGATGCCGAAATAATAGACTCCGAGTTTATTCGCAGTAAAAATAGATGCGACAAACAACAGTCCCAGAGATAAATACCGGCTGCAAATATACCAGAAAAATTTGTTTTTTAGTATTGAAAAAAATAAATTTCCAAGCATAATGCAATCAGACTTTCGGCACGGAGGTCAGGTTAAATTAAAATTTAAAACGCTTTATAAAGAAAAATTCGCCATCAGGATAGTTCCCGCAGTATTCGTATCCCATTCTGGTGTAAAGCGAGTGGGCTCTGATGTTGGCAGGCACGCTGGTCAACATGATACCGCCGCAATCTTTTGACGCGGCATACTCATCGGCATGATTCAGGAGGATCCTGCCCAGATGTTTGCCTTTCCAGCTTTCTCTCACTGCGATGCCGAGCCAGGGGATTTTTGTGTCCAGATCCCAGAGGAAGACATATCCGGCAATTATTTCAGTTCCTCCCTGTTTGGCAATTGCTGCAAAATGAGCCTGATCTTTGGCACCTCTGCCGGCAAAAAAGTCCGTCGCCCGGATAAGATTGACGTCGTTGCGGTTAAACATGGCTCTGGTGTCGCCAGCCATCTGACCGAAAAAATCCAACAGCATCGGCAGATCATCCGGAGTCAATTCACGCATAACGGTTTCGGCGACATTTACACTGTCAAAAGAGGAAACGATATCCAGCACCACCAAATTTTCATCAACGATGGGTACAGCACTGATATTGTGCTCGACCAGGAAGCGTTCTGCATGGCTTCTCTCAGTGTCAAAGAGAAATTTCGGGTGACGGTTGATCGCATTTTTTACATTGTCAGAGAGAGAACCGCCAGTTAATATAAAACGCCGTATGTCGCCATCATTGACAACACCTGTCAATCTGTCGTTTTCGACAAGGAAAAGATTTTTTTTGCCGTGTTTGTTGAGTTTTTCCAGGACATCGTGCAGTGTTTCACTGCCATCGATGAAATATTCGATAAGGTTTTTATCCATGACCTCTCCGTGATTTATAAAACACATGAAACTGTTTTTTTATGGCGCTGTTTCAGATAGTTTAAGACACATTCTGCAAAATCAAAATCTTCTTGATTGTCAATATCAACCGCATTTTCCCATGGGATTTCAAAAAAACGATGTCCCGTGCCGTAAAAATTTTTTTCTTTTTTTAATGCTGCGGCTTGGGCAACCCAGATCGCTCCGGTCGGGCAGAACAAATCAGGCAGATCTTGTGAACGGACAAAAGTGTTTTTGAAAAGTTTTTCCCCTTTTCCCTGATTATCAACAGATAATGCCCACCATGGATTCATCCAGCCAAATTTGAATACGGACAAGGAAAAGGTGTTGTTATTGCTCATATGGAAATTAAAGATGTCCAACAGATTTTGTGTTGTTTTCAAAGGGCAGTTTGCCATCAGCTGCACGACATGGTCATAACGTTCGCCGAAATACTCTTCTGCTTGAATGAGGGCTGTCAAAGTTGCTTCGCTTACGGGGGTATGGTCATCGGCACAACTCTGTCTCAAAAACGGTACCTCTGCACCATATTCGAGTGCTGTTTGAGCAATTTCTTCCGAGTCAGTACTAACTATGATATGCTTGAATATTCCACTTCCTTCGGCTACTTTTATTGAGTGCGCAATCATTGGGATACCGTCAAACGGCATAATATTTTTGCCAGGCATTCGCTTTGAGCCGCCACGGGCAGGTATTATGGCAATGCAATTTGACATTTTATCTGATATCCTCCCAGCGCAAAACATCATCTTCAAGAATATCTCTTGCTGCAGTTCTGCCGTAAATATTGAATATTTCATTCGGGGGGATGCCCAGACCGGGGCGTTTGGCTGTCAGGTCTTCGGGAGATATGACAGTCCCTTGGGGGATTGGACGCAAAGCAACCACGCTGCGACGGAATTTTAATTTTTTTGCTTCTTCGTCTGCAGATACCGTCCGTTGCAGGCTGCCCATTGATTTTGCAATGATTTTGGATTCCTGAACAATCATTTTCATTTCTTCCGGATCGGCGGAAATCATATGATCCCACCCCGGCAGGTCTTTGTCAATGGTAAAGTGTTTTTCGATAACACAAGCTCCGAGAGCAACTGACGAAATGGGAATGGAATACCCCATTGAGTGATCGGAAAAACCGACCGGGTAGCCAAAGGTCTGCTGAAGCATTGTTATGTTACGCAGGTTTATGTCTTCGTATTTTGGCGGATAAATAGCAATACAATGAAGCAGCACAATATTGTGATTACCTTCGTTTTCAATCGTCTTGACAGCTGTTGCAATTTCCTCCAGCGTACTCATTCCGGTAGAAAGAAGAACAGGTTTGCCGCTTTTGGCTATATGTTTCAGCAGGAGCAGGTTGTTGATGTCCATTGAAGCTACTTTATGAAAAGCCACACCCACTTTGTCAAGAAGATTAACTTCCTCATTGGCAAACGGGCTAGAGGAGAAATCAATTTCATGCTTGTCGCAGAATTCTTTTAACTCAAAGTGCTGCTCCGGGCGGAGATAGTATTTTTCGCACATTTCGCGAAGAGAACCGAAATGTTTTTTAGGGCTGTCATTGTATTTGGTATTACGGTCATATTCTTCTCTGGCAATCAGTGTCGCCGGAGACCAGGACTGGAACTTGACAGAATCGACACCGCATTCTTTGGCTGCCAAGATCATTTCTTTTGCAAGAATCATATCGCCATTGTGATTAGAACCAATTTCCGCAATGATGTACGGTTCGCAAAAGTTATAGAGTTTTTTGTTTTGCGTTAACTGTATTGTGTCCATAGTTTATGCCTCCTTTGCCAATCATTAATTGGTTTTACATGTAACTGCTATAAATATAGCATCTTTTACAGCAATTGCAAATAATGTAGTAAAACGGTGCAAATTGGTTGTCTGCTTTGTTGCAGATCGGTTGAAGTCATGCTATATTATAAATGTTGTCAGATGTTTGTTAGCATAAGGTTATGGTGATTTATGGAAAAGTTTTTGCCTGTGCAGGGAATGAGTGAATTACTGAAAATCCATTTCTGCTGTTATGAGGAAAATATTTTTCCTTGGATACAGGATGATCTGACGACTCCCTCCTGGCGTTTTTACTGGAATAAAACTCCCGGGGGGTGTCTCAAAGTCGGAAACAGCATCATCCCGCTTGTGCCGGAAAAATTTTATATCATCCCCGGTTATCTGCAATTTTCCACTTTCGCAGAAACCCATTTTTCACAGTTTTATATCCACTTCAACCTCTCTGACCGCATCTCTCTGCCGCAGGAGATTTTTACCCTGGATGCCGATCCGGAAATTATTGCAGTCATAGAAAAATTCATCGCCCGTCCGCAGGTGTGGGAAAACTGTCAACTCACTCACCTGACGGCAGTTTCGGTTTTGGGGACATCGCTGTTGCGGCTGGATGAAAAATTATTCACAATGCCGCCGGAATATGACCCGGCGATAGAAAAAGTTATCGGCTTTATCGACCGTCACCTTGATAAAATTTATACCAATGAGTATCTCGCCGGGCTCGCCGGGATCAGCCGCAACGGTTTTATCCGCTCTTTTGCCGCTCAAACCGGAGAGTCCCCGCAGAATTACTGCCGCCGGAAACGTATAGAAAAAGGCTGTGAATTGCTTCAATTCACAGACCTTTCCATAGATGAGATCGCTGAAAAGACCGGATTTTCCGATCGTTTCCATTTTTCCCGGGTTTTCTGGAAAACTGTCCATACCAATCCCGGAGCATTTCGCCGGCAAATGCGGCGGCGCAAGTGATTTTTCAGCGTTTTGCCAATACGCTTTTTTCGTAATCAGCAATTTCTGCGCTGACGGCATAATCAACCGGCACATCGCGGCTGATGCAGTAATGATCCCATACCGCTCCCCACGGCAGATTTTTTGCCGCTTCCTGCAAAATCAGACGGTTGGTGAAATCTCCTTTGGCTTCGGCGGCACAGGCTTCTTGTGTTGGAGTCAGCAGTGCGCAGAGCAGTGATTTCTGCCAGCATCTCGCACCGACAACCCACGCCGCAATGCGGTTGATGCTGGCGTCAAAGTAATCCAGTGTACAGAAAATGTTTTTTCCGCCGTCACAGTTGCGGACGGTTTCTGCCGCCAATGCCCGCAAGTTGTCATCAAACACAGTGACGTGGTCACTGTCCCAGCGGACGCCGCGGCTGATGTGGAGCAGGATCTTGCCCTGCTGGCAGGTAATGGAGGAAATTTTGTCGGCGATGGATTCAGTCGGATGAAAATGTCCGGTGTCAAGGCAGATGAGTTTATTGTTTTTTGCCGCATAAGTGAGATAGAAATCGTGAGAACCCACAGTGTAGGATTCCACACCGATACCGAAAAGTTTGGATTCTACGGCATCCAGAAGTTCGCTTTCCGGGAATTTTTCCTCAAAGGTGGCATCCAGACTTGCCAGCAGTCTTTCCCGCGGGGCACGGCGGTCGGAGGGAGTATCTTTGTAACCGTCCGGCACCCAGATGTTGCAGACGCAGGGAATACCGGTTTTGCGGGCAAATTCCGCACCGATCCGGCGGCAGGCTTTGCCGTGATCCACCCAGAAACGACGGATGGCTGGATCTTCGTGAGAAAGCGACAGCCCGTGGTCAAGTTTCGGATGGGAATAATATGCCGGGGCGATATCCAGACCGATTTTTTTATCCACTGCCCAGGCCATCCAGCCGGAGAAATTGTCAATAGTATAACTGTCGCGATCCTGCCCTTTAGCTATACTGTCAACTTCATGGCCCTGCAGACAGACTTTAAGACTTTTGGCGGGGAGCAGCGAGAGTGCCTTATCCAGATCCTGCCGCAGTTCATCGGAATTTCCGGCTCTGCCGGGATAGTTGCCGGTGACCTGACAGCCGCCGGTGAGAGCGTGAGTGGAAGCTTCAAACCCGGCGACATCATCGCCCTGCCAGGCATGAATACTCAAAGTGATCTTATCCAGCGTCTGCAGTACTTTTTCGGTGTCGATACCGTACTGACTGTAAATTTCACTGGCGACAGAATAAAGTTTGCTGATTTTGTCCATAAAAACACCTCTTAAACAAGTTTTTATCCGTTTGTGATGAAATATAACCCGTCAAAAGATTTTATCCTATGGATATAAATTGCTATTTTATGAATAATTGAAACAGTTGCGGCATGTTGTTGTTGGTTTATCTGCCGCGCCAGATGAATTTTTCACCCCAGAAAGGCATCAGCGCATCTTTTGAATATTTCCGGCAGATATCCATGTCTCCACTCAAATTGCCATAAGGGAGTATCCAGAAAAAGGGTTTGCAGTGACGCATTTCAAGCGAGTGTGAGATGAGGGCATATTGCGGTTTGATTTCCCGGATCATTTTGTCAATCAACAGTTTTCCGCCTGGACGGGGATTGCAGATAAAAAAATCAATCTTGCTGTCCGGAACATAATTTTCGTGAAAAGAGGCATCACCGGTATGGTAGATGATGCAGTCATCATCACTTTGACCGCATTTGATTAGATATTGATTCATCAATATGGCATCGTTACCGGGATTGGCACCTTGATGGTTTTTGGTGATTTTTACCGATATATTTTTGAAATCAAATTGCGCTGGGGGAAGCATTTTGAACGGTGAATCATAGAAATTTGAAATGATCGGTTTTCCCATAGCTTTCATTTTTTCCATAAGCGGCGAATTATAGTGATCTGCGTGTTTGTGGGTAATCAGCAGGAAGTCAAGCACTTCTGCCAATTTTACTGCCCGGCGGTGGTCAATGTCGATTCCGAAACAACTGTCTGCCGTTTTGATCACATACCCGGTGTTATAAACCATAAAAAGTGCAATCTCTTTGCCGGACAATTGTGTGTTTTTTATATTGTTGAGAGTTTTATCTATGGCACTTTCATAGAAATACAGGATCGGATATTTTTCGCAATACTGCTTGAGGCGTTTGGGCTCCATATACGGTTGGGAAACAAAATCTTTGAAAACATTTTGATCCATTGCGATTACAGCATTGTTAAGGATTTTTTCCATAACACAGCGTTTTTTTGTGTTTACAGCGGGGTACTCCATTGCTTCTGCAAGTTTTTGGAGTTTTTCCACAGTGGGAGTTTCGTCAGCGATATTGCGGAGGGGAACTTCGCCAAAGGCAAAAGAAATTGTCCCCGGGGCACCGATGTTGACATTTGCAATCAACAGATTTTTACCCTTTTTTAGCGAAAATTCGGCAATAAAGTTTTCTTTGTCTGCCTGTTCAAATGGACGATTACCGTATTCGCGATGATCGACTATTTTTCTGCCGTTGAGCAAAATTTCAAATTTTGATCTCGCTCCGTATCCCCAGACCTTTAGCATATCTTTACCGGAAATGATTTCCTGCATAAAAACGCCGGAACTTACGGGTGCAGATTCATTTTTTGCACTCCAGAAGTCGTTTTTGTCAAAAGTTATTTTTTTGCCTTTGACTCCGTTGAGACTCTCCGGAATAGATGTCAATACGGCAAGACTTTCAGTTTTGACATTCTGCACCGGAAAAAAAGTCCATTCTTTGCTTATAACAACATCAGCCAAAAGGGAGAATACACAAATAAACGCTGCCACAGATAGAAAATTTTTCATAAAACGACCTGCTGTAAGTGATTTTACCGATGAATATCCTGTGGATATAAAATAGTACCAATGACAAAAAAAATCAATTAAAGGCTTGTAAAAAAATATACCGATGTTATATTGTGTGGAGAATTATTGAGCTGATATGTAATATAGGAGAGGAGCTCAAATGATAAATTCAACTTCAATCATAAAACATTATTTTATTTTGGGAGCAATGGTGTTCGCAAATTTTTTGGTATACGGCAAAGCGTTTGACAAACGCAACTGGGAAATCCGGTATTCATCCTTTGACGGGGTGGAGGCACGGGCGGTGGAGTTCCTGTATGGCGAACTCGGCAACCGGATACTCCGCGATCCCGGCAGTTATGTCCTGCACACTTTGAAGTGTGAAAAAATTTTAGAAAAACTCCCTGAGTCCAATGCTTTTATTATCGGAGAATGGGGCAAAAATCCGCTGTTGCAGCGTTTTATCGACAAAGACGAAATCCCCGCTAATGGTTTCAGAATACGCATTGTGAACAATCCTGAATCAGCAGATCACCAGCTGGTCTTGATCGCCGGGGATGATCCGGCGGCGGTATTGTATGGTGTTGTTACCTGTGTGGATGATATTCTGCCGGCGATGGCTCCGGATATCGGCGGCAGTATCAGATTCTGGGATAATATTTTTGAGCGTCCGCTGAAACCTTGTGATTATGCTGATGCTCCGCAAACTCTCGTCCGCAGTGTCTTTACCTGGGGGCATCCGATCGGGAATTTCAGAGAATATTTCAAAAATATGGCGAGATTGAAAATCAATAGGGTCTATCTCTGGAATGACTATCCTCCGCTTAATGCGCAGGAAATAGTTGATTTTGCTCACAGTTGGGGGATCGATATATTTTGGGGCTACGCCTGGGGATGGAGTACTGACTGTGCTGCTTCTGACTTGGCAGACTTGAATAAATTAAGCGATGAAATATACGCAAAATATCGTGATGTCTGGAGCAAACTCCCCGGAGATGGCATATACTTTCAAAGTTTTACTGAACTGCGCAGTGATAAGATCAACGGTAAATCTGTGGCCGAAAATGTTATCCAGTTGGTTAATATGACTGCACGCAGGATATTGCAGGATAAGCCCGACTTGAAAATTGTTTTCGGATTGCACGCGACTTCAGTAAAAAAAGATTTACCTGCGATTGCACAAACCGATCCGAGACTGGAAATTCTGTGGGAAGATTGCGGAGGTTTTCCGTATTACAATCTGCTCAGTGAGGATACAGCAAAAGATGACGAATTTGTACAGAGTCTGATTGATATGAAACGGGATATGGGATTGGTTTTCAAAGCTCAACTTATGCAGCAGTGGGTCGGCGGTTTTGTCCATCAGAAAGGTGCTTACATTATGGGATGCAACGGCGAAAAAATGCATCAGCACGATGTCGATATCACCACACCTTTTTGGCGTGAATACAGCGCATTATGGCACCGTAATGCCCCGCGGGCATATCAGGTCGCCAAAGATATACACGCTGTTTCAAAACATATCGAGTTGAATCTTGCGGCTCAATTGAATGGGCCGGTGAATTTCCCGACTGCATTTGTTGCGGAAATTTTCTGGAGCACAAATAAATCTTGTGCAGATATCATCGATATTATTTTGCGCCGTTCATACGTCAGAAAATAAAACGAAAGTCAATACTGGTTCAGCATTTTTTGCAGAGCCTGTCTGAATTCCGCTTGAAGTTCTGTTGGTTCAAGCAGTTTGATATTGCCTTCCTGCGACAGGATAAAGGGAAAAAGCACTTCTTTTGCCACTGCCGGGATTTCCACCGTCCCATCTTGATGGATGACCTGGTGGCTGTGAAGCGGAGAAGATTTCAATCTGTCCAGAGCATAAGATTGAGCATGGAGTTTGACATTTCGGATTTTTTCAAATCCGAGGAAGTCATCCGGATTTACCGACTCAATGATTTTTTTATCTGGTTTGAATTCGCTTTTAAGCAATTCGGCACTCTTTATCCGCTGTAAAGCAAAAGTCCGCGGTTGATTTTTCAGACGGCAGATACCTTTGGTGTACCAGGAATTATTGAAAAATACCATAGTATGCGGTTCAATGATCCTTTCTGATAAATTTTCCTGCCAGTCAGCATAAGAGATTTTTATCAGATGGCAGGTCTGCCAGCCTTGAAAGACGGTCATAAATATATGAGGTTCGAGATTGGCATACAATCCGGAAAGGATCGTCAGACTTGACATATTTGCAGTATCCAGAAAATCCGGATTGTTGTTTTGCAGCAGGAAATCCACTGCATTACGGATTTTGTTTTTCAGCGGAGCCGGGAAAATATCTTCCGCGATCCTTGCCCCGATGACAGCGGCGATCATTTCGTTTTCATCCAGCAGGGCAGGGGCGATGAAATCCCAACCGTGGTGTTTGAGATAGTAACCATTGCGGGCGCGGTCAAATGCCAGCGGACAGCCGAATTCATCCTGCAGAGTTTTCATATCCCGCAGAATGGTTTTTTTACCGCAGTCGATTTCCAGTTCTTCTTCCACAGCAATGCGCCGGAATTCCTTGATCAGTGTTTCCGAATTCGGGTAGCGGTTTTCTTTGAGCAGGGCGGCGATCCGCATCAGGCGGTGGATCTGGGATTTTTGCATCGGCATAATGACATTCTCCGGAAAAAATTATGATTTTTTTTGTTTTCCTGAAACAAAGGGACAAAAGATGTCCACTTGCGGATAATATATTACCTGTAATGAATAAATGCAAACTGCAAAATAAAAGGAGTTTGAATTATGCTGAAAAAATTTTTTATCAGAATTTTCCGCAGTGCAGATAAAAAAACGGTCAATACTTCTACGCCGTGCCGCTGCTGTCAACTGCTACTGCCTTTTTGACAGAAAGAATAAAATTACCTGAAAGTTATTTTTCCTGTTTGTATTTTGCTGAAAAGGGTTCTATATTAACAAATAACTGAAAAAACATGTTAAAAAACAGCAAATATACAACAAAGGGAATATTATATGATTTATCCAAGTCTGACCGATGCACAGATGAAAAAAAGCCAGAAATTTTATATCGGCTTTAATTTGCTCAACGGTATCGGTTATCTCTGTGTTGGTGAAATGATCGGGCTGATAATCGCAACGTTGGGATTTCCAGATGTGATATACACTATCAACGGTGCACTTTTCAACATCGGCTGTATCTGGCTGCCGCTCGGTAAGATCGCCACTTCCAAATGGGGTGCCGCCAAAACCCAGTCGAACTTCTGGATATTGCGTAATTTATCTGCCTTGATAATGGTTTCCTGCGTTATCTGGGTATCATTGGGATATATTTACATCGCCGGAGCGTTTTTGCTGTTTGGTGCATTTATTTTTTACGGTTGCCGTTCAGCCGGGGGAGTGATGTCAACCGCTTTGGTCGGAAATATTACAGATGCAGACGGCAGAGGCAAATTGCTGGCGTTTGCCAGTATGGCTCACAATATTGTCAGTGCAGTTATACATATCGGTCTGGGATGCCTGATGCTTTACAATCCGTCGATATGGATACTTTTCGGAGTGGTTATTTTTGGAGCGGTTTGCGGGATACTGTCTGCAGTTTGCCTGCGTTGTATCGATGAGAGCGATGCCATTATGAAAGCCGCAAAAACGCCTCTGATTGCCGATGCGTGGAGTTGTCTTAAAGATTCCGGTTTCCGCCGGATGGTCATCGCACAGGTTTGCTTTTCTCTGTCGACTGCATTGACTTTTGCGTTAAATGTCCTGATTTTGAAACGCGGATTCAATCTGCCCAATGGCTGGATCATGCTGATCAACTTTTTCGGCGGTCTGCTCTATGCTGCGGCGGCACGTCCGGCATCAATACTGGGGGATAAAATCGGTCCCCGCAAAGCGATGATTATTGGGCACAGCGTGATGTTTTTTATAATATTTTTCTGGCAGGTCGTACCGGCGGAATTTCATTGGTGGAGTGTCGCGCTGCTGCTTTTGATGACCAGTATCAGCAGTATGTGCTTCGGTATCTGCAGCGGGATGTACTTTTTGAGATGCATTCCGGTGAAGCACCAGCCGTCAGCTGCTACTTTACAGCAATTGATCAACGGCGTGCTGACAGGTTTTATTGCGATGGGGCTTACCACGTTGCTGTGGAGTTTGTGCGACAGATATTGTGCAGATTACATCAGGATCGTTGAAACTTACGGTATCGGAGTTGCCGGGATGGAACGTTACCGCTTTTTCTTTTTGCTTGCTCTGCCGTTTGTAGCTCTCGGCTGGATTGGTGTCTGGAGCCAGAAAGAGGTTTAATTTTTAACGCGCCAGCTCATCTGTGAGCGGATGTGAGGGTATCGGATTGTCGTATCTCCGTAGGTTTGGTTTGTAAAATTACGGCAGAGAGTCCGAAGTTCTTTGTCTATGTAGATTTGGTCATTATCTTCTTCGGTTTTTTCCAATATTTTCAGCCGCCGGGCAAAGAGTGCGGCGTTGTCGTGCAGATATTTTTGAAAGAGTCTTTCCAAAATATCTGCCGATTCTGGTTGGAGGATCGTTCCGGAGGGTGAAAAATACCAATCAAAATCGGGAATGTTATCTTCCAGAGTGCTGCATTCCAGAATGGGTAAAACTTCCGGATTAACCATAAAATCGCATTTGATCTCCAGTTTGTAATAAATATTATTATCATCCCAATCGTCGACAAACGGTTTGGAAATGATTTCCCCGGCGGCAACGACACCGCAAGTTCCGTATCCGACTTTGATCATAAAAAACGATTGCCTATTTTTATATTTCTGTGTTCTTCAACGGTAAGCTCGGTGCAATTATTTTCGTACATAATTGCTTCCAGAAATTGCTTCGTGGAGCAGTAAGGATTTGCCGGATCCCATCGGAGGATAATACAATTTTTTGTCATAATATTTTCCATACAATATTTTTTATTTTTGACAAATCACAATGAAATCATTGATGAGTTTATCCAACTTTTTTCGGTCTTTGACCGCGGCAAGCCAGCGTTCAGGGATGGCGGAATATCCGTAATAAGCACCGGTAATTTGTCCGCAGACAGCGCCGATACTGTCGGCATCTCCCCCCAGATTGACCGCCGCTGTCAGAGCATTTTCAAAATTATCTGTGGTATGAAAAGCCCACAATGCTGCCTGAAGTGTGGAAACTACCCACCCGGAATTGTTTACTTTTTCCCGGATGGTATATTCAGATACAACCCCGGTTTTACTGCCGGATAAGTGCTCCCGGCAAATGTCAGCCATTAAATCCAGTGTTTCCCGGACTTTACAACTGGCGTGAGTGAGATCGCTCACTTCGTGGATTATGCGGTTGCCCGGAGTGTCGCCATTAAGCAGCAAAGTCGGAGCAAAACGCATAATGGAGCCGTTGCCCTGCGAATTTTCAAAACCGTTGACAAGATGCCCTTGTTTCAGTTCGGTGATCCCTTTTGCCGTCGCCGCGCCGACATCAAAAGCATAGTCCAGACTGGAACAGAATCCATCGTCATACCAGCGGATGAAATTACCGGCAATATCTTTGAGGTCGTATCCCTGACGTCGGACGGCACTTGCCATAATGCACAGAGCCATTGCGCCGTCATCGGTCCAGTATCCCGCCGGCGTATTGAAGTGTTGACACGGTATCATTTCTGCGACATGAGGGAAAGAATCCATCTCCATAAATTGTACCGGCGAACCGAGACAATCTCCCACGATCAATCCCCACAGCATTCCCCGGATACGGTCATATTTTTCGGCAGTTATTGTATTCATTTTACAGATCTTTCATATAAATTTTTACGGTTATCGTCACCCAGTTGCTGAATTCGGCAAATTCTACATTCACGACTTTGCCATAAAGTATTTTGCCTCCGTCTAGCAGGCGGGCAAGGATTTCATTTTTTCTGCGCGGGACATATCCAAGTTTTTTTCCGGCTGCATTGTCGATACGGATCGCAAGATCATCATATTTATTATTTGCCTCCCGCACCAGGTAAACAACAGTGCCTGTGGGCAGAGATTGAGCTTCTTTTTCAATGTCTTTGACAAAACCGGTTCCGGCGATTTCGCATTCCAAAAGAAAAAGTTCCTGCACAAAAGGCATTACAAGACCACCGCCTTTGTTAAGTTTGGCGATATCATTCCATTTGTCAAGTTTTATAAGATCATCTGCCATAGTTAATATTCTGCTCTTATCTCTTTGAGAAAGGTTATCTGGTTTTTGCAAATACGGATCTCGTTATCCAGTTCCCGCCGTTTTTTTCTTACCGCATCAGGGTCGGACAGGATGGTTTCATAGGAAAAAGGAATCCTCTGCCGCGTATCGGAAATCTGTTGGGTCAAATCAAAAGTTTTTTTCAGGATTTTTTCCAATTCCTCCCGCAGCAAAGTCAAAGAGTCTATTTTTTCAACATAATCGATTTTGCCGGAGAGTTTCTCCTCTGCTATATCAGCTAAAAGGAAAAGTTCGTCCCAGTCATTCGCTTTGTAAGCCGCCTGGATTTGCTCCCAAAGCATATCAGCACCGGCGGGGAGGTCGGGATTCAAATCCGGATGCAGTTTGCGAACGATGTCGTGATAGACTTTTTTGAAAGTTTTTACTTCTTCATCAGTCCATTTCCTTGCTGCGAAATGCTCCCTCGCTGTTTGTAATTGGGTCTGCATGGTTTCCAGTTGTGTTTTATAGTCGGCGAATTCTTTTTCTATGATTTGCTTCACTTCATCATTGGTAATTTTTGTCTCCCGGTTGCGGGCAGCTTGAAAGAGCGATATTTCCCGTTTCAACCGCAGTATTTCCACCTGACAGGAAAAAAGTTCATGTTCTTTTTTGCCTAGTTTTAGCATATATTCTGTTTCCAGATTTTTGCCGACCACGCCGATAAGCTGGGAATATTCTTCTACCAAAGTGGTATAGTTTTCCCGGGCAAGTTGCAGATCTTTTTTTGTCTTTTCAAATTCGGGGCTGAGGGTCAAAAAATCTTTTGGGATTATCATTGAGTATTACCTTTTTATTTCAGCTAAAAGTTCGTCACTTAAATAAAGTTGATCATTTTTGTCAGCGTTGAGCATATACAGAACATTGTGAAATAGTATCGCCCATCGAAAACAGGTTTTTTGTGTATAATGTTTTCCGGGAAACGGGTCGTGTTGCAGCATAAATTCATAGCATCCCATCCGGGAATAACACAGTTTTTTCCATAAAAACCTCCATGAAGATGTTTCTTTAATGTAATATAGTGCAGGCAAGTGGACATCTTGCGTCCACTTGAATTGTGGCGTAAAATATTTTTGATTTTTTTTTGAGAGAAACAGGTAGATATTCGGTTGTTTCGGGATGCCGGATTACTTGAAACTGATCAACAACGCTTTGGCGTACAAAGCAGAATACCAGTAATCTTCCAAAATTTCTTCAAGGTTGTCTTGAGAGTTTTCTATGGACTCTGCAATTTGAAATGCCCGGATCGGTTCAAGAGAGGGGATGGAGGAAACAAAACACTCCTGCAGATTTTTCAATGCGCTTTCCCGGGCATTTCTGATCAAATACTGGGCAAAATCTGTGCTGATATCTCTGTATTTGCGAACCAGCAAAACCGTACTTTTGACAAATGCTGACACTTGCAGTTTCAGAGAAACCTGTGTGTGATAGTCCGTCGGATTTGAAGCAATATCATTGTGGTATTTCAAAGCAAAATCACTGATTGTCGCTGCCAGATATTCATTTATTTCAATATCTTCCCGGTATTCATCATTGGGGAATTCTGAAAACGCGGCATTTTTTGTTGCCACCTGGGCTGTCTTGAAAAGGTTTTCCACTTTTGAAGCGGCAGAGTTAGGCTGCTTGTGCGGCAAGGTTCCGGCGATTTCATCGTGAAGTTTGACTTTATCCTTTTGCGAAAAAGCCGCCAGTTCACCGCTTTGCAGCAGGAATAATTCCAGCAACTTTTCATTTTCAAATTGTTCTTTGGATAAATGCAGATTTTTGATTGATTCGTAATGACTGTTGAGTGCATGTACAGCTGCCAGTAAATCTGAAACATTTTCCGGGTCTTCCAACTGGGCTGAAATTGGTGAAGGATGCCGGTCGGGGGAGGTGGAAAGAGTTTCTTGCAATTTATTTTCGTGCTCGTCGAGCAGTCTGTAAACGGCATTGGTGGCAAATTCAAAATTCCGTTTGTGTATTTTTGCCAAAACTTTTTTGGCATTGCCGAAAAGCGGTACTTGCCACTTTTTGTGTGCCTGTAAGGTTTTCAGAGCGGTTGTAAACATGGCATAGTGTTCTATGATCCGGAAAATAGCGGCAGGGAATTTGCCTTCTCTGAATAATTTTTCAAAACCGAAATTGATGTTAAACATTGTACAGACAGAGTTGACAGATTCTTCCGGGATTTTTTTCAGGATGTCAGTGAGCATCGCGAGATATCTGTTATACTCTTTTTTGAATAATTCTTCGGCATCCCGGGAAATTGCGGTTACGGATTTTTCGTTGATGTATTTTTTTTCCGGGAAAGATTTGTTGTAGATAAAAGCGAATGCTTCTTCGATATTTCCGACGGGAAAAATGGCGATATCAAGTTTTTCTGCCAGATTGATGATATCGATAAGTTTTCCGCTGGCATCTTCGATCATTCTGCGGTATCCGGGGACGAATATGCGTTTTTTGCCGGCTTTTGCGGCAGCGATGATTTTTTCGACGATGCCGCCGACATCACCGATGGTGCCGTCCGGGAAAATGGTTCCGGTCATGGCAAAATCATCGGGCAGTGAAAGTCCGTCGATCGCGGATAAAATGGCGAGACAACTTACCGCACCGGCACTTGGGCCATTGATATCGCCCTGAAATTCGACTGAAATTTTCACTCCGTGCAAGGCGTTGTTGCGGAGCATGGCTGCGGTTATAGCGGCGAGCCACAGATTATCCCGGATCTCTTTGCCGCTGCCGTTTGGAGTGTCATCGGTAACGGCGATACGCAAGGGTTTGTTTTCATTTGTTTTCTGAAATTCAAAAGGCAGATAAGTCAATTTGCCGTTGTTTCCGCGGATTGCCAAACAAGGTATATTGTACGAAACAGTATATGTATTGTTGTTTGCACCAACTTGGATAGAGGCCGTATCTGCGGTCATATTTTTGCTTTTTTTACCTCGTGCAGGATTGAAGTGCAATTTTTACTTGGAATAACCTATCACATAAACCGCTGAAATTCAAATAGAAAATCAAAAAAAATTTTACAAACTTCAAAAAAGAAACATTTGCAGAAGATGCGACAGCCTGGACATGCTACTGTTGATATGACTGTCCGCTACACGCACGTGGCTCTGGATGCCAAAATCAAAGCTGTTCAAGCTCTTCCTGTATTAGGTGATAATCGCATTCAGAACGATACCTTTGCGGAGGTTATTTGCAATCTTCCGGCAGAAAAACTTCCACGTCTGGCAACACTTCTGGATGCTTATCTGCCATTAAGTCAAAAAGAAGAACTGTTATTGAAATTGAGATAACTCAAACTGAAAAATATGGAACTGTCAAGAACAGCTTGACAGTTCCGCAGTGTTTTATAAATTTGTATGATTTAATACGCAACAGCTATTTTAAAAATTCCAACCGTTTTGTCTGCTCGTTTCCAACGCCTGTTTTGCCATACTTTTTATTGCTTCTTCGGCACAGTATTTCATTATGGCAACAAAGTAAATACTCTGAACGATGTTGTTTAATTCATTGCATAATTGCCAGTCAGAAATGTTACCGGACCGTAAAGCATTCATAAAAAATTGATTTGGCAGATAATATTTATCCAGCAGCTTCAACAATGTATTGATTGCTTTCTGCCGCTCAAAAACCTGCAATACCCCGATAGCTTCCTGCCGGTCATTTTCTATTTCCATTGCCTTACAACAGCCTTCAAGAAATTTTTGCAATGTTTCCGTTTGCTGCTTTTGTATTTCCCATTGTTCTTCTGAATAATACATTGTGTCCTTTCCTTTGTATAACTATTCTAACTTCAGTTAAAGCAAAAGTTGATTATCAGCAATAGATGGATATTTTTTGTTTATTTTATCTCTAATTTCTTTTTCTTGTGCCTGTACTAAAGGATTTTTAACTTCAATAAGAGCTTCTAAAAGACTAATACAAAAATCTCTGCAAATTTGAGAATTCCGTTTACACCATGCTTCAAATAAAGTAGCAGATGAAGGACCGAAATGTCCATCTCGCTGTTGCTCATCAAACCATTTTTTATAGCGTTTTTTCTTTTCTTGTTCGCTTGTTAACAGAGGATCTGCTTCAATATTGTTGTTATTTGCTATGCAAAAGCTTTGTTGAACTCCCATAATGTCCCAAATTTGATCATCATCATTCAAATTAACCAAAAAAAGATTCATTTCTTTTTCAATGAAGTATTGCCCCGGTAGAGATAAAAGTGTTTTTGATTTTTTGGAAATTAACGATTTTGAATCTGGGTCTAATATATAAATAACTTTTTGAAAATCGGGTATTTTTTTACTGACCAGATGGCGAACAATATTCAGTAAAACACCATTTGATAAACATGTTTCAGAATTACGATTTTCTGTATTAAATGTCTTCAAGCAACCATCAAAAATACGTCCAACTATTCGCTTGAAAAAATTGCACCCTACAACATCTTCAAACACAATTGATGTTTTCTCTATTTCTCGAATTTTTGCTTTCTTTTGAATGTGTGCTAAATCAGATGCAACAAAATCATAATCTACATCATTATTTATTTCAACATTTTTACCTTTTTTCTGGAAATAAACACATTTTACGTTTGATTTATGTTTTTGCAAAGCATCTTCTAATACAGGCAATGAATGCGTTGTTGTAATGATCTGAATATTTAGACTAGTGGAATATTCTACTAATTTTTGAAGTAACAACTTTTGGGCGACGGGGTGTAATGTTGCATCAAATTCATCTATCAACAATACACCTCCTTGATAATGCTCTTTTAGTTCCTTTTTTAATCTATGGAAAGAAATAATTGCACTTATAATCTGTCCCAAATTATCTTGACCAGCAGAGGCACTTTCTGCATCAAAATAAGTAGTTTCAACTGAATGATATGATTGTTTAAAACTTTTTCCAGTATTCAGGTGTTCCGGCAAAAGTTTTTCATTACCATTGCAAATCATAACAACTCGATAAATATCATTCCAAATACGCTTCTCATCTTCTGGTAAAACGTCTTTTCCGATAATATCTTTTTTGGATAGTGTAGATAACGGTCTTAAACGTTCTAAACCTAAATATATTACAGGATGTGGGAAGTTGCCTACTCCGGGAGACCTGTTGGTACTATTGGTAACCATACGAATACTTTGTTCTCCTCTTTTCTCTGATCTTACGGGTAATTCACTACAACCATCATTTATTACCTCACCTTTTAACCGCAAGACATAATCAAGGTTTCTCGGCTTATCAAATTTTTGAGAAATACGAAATACTTCAGAAAATTTAGCTTGAAAATTTCGTTCACCAACAGTTTTATATCTAGAAAGGTCAAAACTGTCGTACACTCTTGTATAAATAGATAACTTCTCTCTTTTTTTAGGGAACCCCAATGGTTGTGCAATCATGCCGAGTAAAGTTGACTTAGCAGTACCATTCAGCCCAGCTAATAAAGTTACCCGATCTCCTAATTCAATATTTGTTCCTGGGATAAAGCAACGAAAACTGTTAACATAAATACTTTGAACTGATATCATTTTTCATCTCCCATCGTATGTTTTTTATGGATTAACAATTCCGAAGCAATTCTTACCTTCTGCATAGTGTATTGAATAGGAAATTCTTCAATTATGATTCCTGAAAAATTTTTGTATATATCTTTTATTTCAGAACAATTATCGTAAGTCATTAACCAGGGGCAAAAATCGAAATTATTGATATGGTCTGCCAATGCGATGTGATCTTCTGTCGTATAAAAGTTTAAATACAATTTACTGCCATTGTGAAAATACGGAGGATCTAAATATAAAAAAGTATCTTGAGGAGTTGAGGTTAAAAAAGGCAATGTTTTTAGAAAATCAATTGCATCCATAGATACAAATTTGATATGTTCATGGTTAGACGCAATTGTTTTAATTTTTTCTATTAAAGAACCTTTTTTAAAGCGTGCATCCAAAGTGTAGTTGCCGTTTTGCAAATATCCACCAATCGGGCCAGCCTTGGGCAAAATGCCAGAACGGTTACATCTATTTAGAAAAAAAGTTGAAAAGCCAACTAACAATAAATCTTTTTTATTTTTTAAGTTAAATTGCTGAATATTATCATAAATATTCCTTTGTATTTTCCATTCTTTGATGGATATTGGTGTGTTTTCGATGCATTCAATGAAATCATCTGGCATAGAAAGTATACTTTGCCAGAAAGAAGCGATGTGAGGGTCAAAATCATTGATAACAATATTTTCTATATGTTTATTAAGAAGCAAGGCAAGTGCGACACCCGCACCTCCTGCGAAAGGTTCACAATATGTTCCGTGTGATGATATGCCATATTTTTTTAACATTTCGACAAAGAAATTGGCAATGGAAGCTTTGCCACCGGGATACCGAAGTGGACTAAAACTATTTCTGCTTCCCATAATAATCAATACCTTCTTAATCTTTAATAATTATAGTTTAAGTTTGCCGTTTAATCATGAAACCGGATTCATTGAAATCAGCAAATAACGACCGCGTTGCGTTTTACCAGAAGCGTCAACGCTTCCCAGTTCTTGAGAACCACATTTTTTCAAAAAGTATTTCATAATCAATCCACCTGTTCAATTTCCATAATATCAGCAATACCACATTCAAGGGCGGCACATATTTTCAGCAAAACATCAGTCGTAACATTCTCTCCTTTTCCAAGTTTAGCGAGAGTTACTGAACTTATCCCGGCCAGCTTTCTCAAATCGCCCTTTGTCATTTTTTTATCAATGAGCAATTTCCACAGTTTCCTGTAATCTGTTTTCATATTTATGTCCTCAAGGTGCATATCAACGTATTACATATCCGAAAGTAATATATCACAGAAAAGAAGAATTTACAAACCCAAGATTTGCAAAAACAAATTTTTTTTATACCAGCAAGAAGAAAAACAATCGATTTGCAAAAAATTTGAGTTATATATCACTATAGTGAGATAAGCTCACGATCAAATATCAGCCTTGCCGGTTCTTCGGGATCGGCAGGGATTTTTGTCCATTAACAATCCTTACTTGAAGTTTGGGTTATTGCTTACAATTTTGCTTACATCCTATGTAAGCAAATCGTAAGTAGAGAGTCAAATCATCAACCTTAACCAATAGATACCAAAGTTGTCAAGAGCGATGAGATGTAAGCGTAAATCGTTGATTTTGAGCAAAAAAAAGGACTTGTCGTTAAACAAGTCCTGTAAAGTGCTGGTAGCGGGGGCTGGAATCGAACCAACGGCCTTCAGGTTATGAGCCTGACGAGCTACCACTGCTCCACCCCGCAATGTCTTTCATATAAAATAATCCGCTTTTGGCATTTGTCAAGTTTTTTGAAGCAAAAAAATTGATCTTTTTTCAGGTTTTGATCCATTGTATCCAAAGAAATGTATTTGTCCTGCCGCACAGCACAAAAACTTCCACCGTTTCCTTGCAATAAATCTTTGAAGTTGTATATTACATCTTGTTCCGCAGATTCACAGACGCAGGAGATAATATGGTCATCATAAATAAACCATGGGAAACCGCATTCCCGCCGCACAAGGTTTTCGGCAACACCTATTTCGCCGGAACGATTCCTGCTTCATCCCATTTGATAGATACCGGCAACGGACTTGTCGTAATCGATACCGGATATCAGGAAACCCTCTACCTCGTATTGGAATCTATCCGCACTCTCGGTTTTGATCCGCAGGATATAAAGTATATCCTCCATTCACACGGTCATATCGACCACGCCGCCGCCACCCGCGCACTTGTCGAACTTACCGGCGCCGAAACTTTTGTCGGGGCAGGGGATGCCGATATGGTTATGGGAAAAAATGACCTCTCCTGGGCCCCTGAATACAATATGGATTTCCCCGGCGCTTTTACTCCGGATCATCTGCTGCACGACGGGGATAAGATTTCTCTCGGCAATGTCGAAATCGAATGTGTCGCCACCCCGGGGCATACCGCCGGTACATTTTCTTTCTTTTGGAATGCCGGTGAACTTGACGGTAGAAGCATCCGTGCCGGGATGATGGGCGGCGCCGGGATCAACAGTATGGAATCGTGGTACATACGCAAATATCATCTGGAAAAATACAATTTGCGTGAAGCTTTTGCCGGCAGTATAGAGCGCTGCCGCCGGGAAAAAGTTGACGTCGTGATCGGCAATCATGTCGGCCACAACAAAATGCAGCAAAAATATCCTCTGCTTGCCGCCGGAAATGAAAACATTTTTGTCGAACCGTCAAGATGGAATGCCATGCTGGATGAGTTCGCCGCCAGTCTGGAAAAACTGAATATCTCCGACCCACTCTGAAGTTTTCTGTCAAATGCGGCGTGGAAGATATAAATGTTGAGCGAGTTTATATCAGCTATGATGAGTATCTGAACGGAAAGAAGAAACGTCCGTTGTATCTGGCAACAGCGACCAGGCAGCAACAAGGCTATCCCCAGACGGAACTTGTTGAAACCGATATAATATATCACCTGAAAATAAAAAGTCAAGCATTTCTTTGTATTCCGAAGCCGCTTCGGGCTGGACAAAAGAAATGCAGGATTAGCAAGTGAGATAGAAAACGCTGTAATAAGAAAGGAAAAGAGATTTGGCGACATCCCGGGGCTATCCGACAACAGTCAATTGACAGGTTAGATTCAACTGTAATGTCACATGACAAGCAACGAATCAGCTCCCTATCTGGGCGTACACCGGAAAATGTTGCAGATGCCACCAGCTTACTTGGATCCAAATCTGGACATAATATAAACCCGTTTGCGAAAAAGTCAAGTGATTATGCGACGCAGAGCCGATATATGAAATCATATCGGCAACCCGTCAAAAAAGGAACACACAAGCATCCATAAACGGTAGTTTAAATGGTGCGCCGTGTGGGACTTGAACCCACACGCCTTGCGGCACAGGAACCTAAATCCTGCGTGTCTGCCAATTTCACCAACGGCGCATTTGCAAATCAGTGTTTTCCGGTGCTGCCGAATCCGCCGGTGCCGCGGTCGCTTTCGGATAGTTCATCTGCCAAAACCAATTCGCAACCGGTCAGTTTGGCAATGACCATCTGGGCGATCCGGTCTCCGCGTTTGATTTCAAAAACATCAGGCCCGGGGTTGAACATAATGATCCCGACTTCACCGCGGTATCCTGCGTCGATCGTTCCGGGGGAATTGGTCAGGCTGAGGTTGTGTTTCAGGGCCAGACCGCTGCGGGGGCGTATCTGGGCTTCGTATCCGACCGGGATTTCCATGGAAAAGCCCGCCGGGACAAGCGTACTGCGTCCAACTGACAGCAGGCAATCATTTGCCGCACGCAGATCATAAGCTGCATCATCCGGGTGTGCTTTTGCCGGGAAAAGATCACTGCACCCTTCTTTCATCTTGATGTTGATTTGGCATTCTGTCATTGGGGCGACTCCTGAAAGTTACTTTTTTTTCTGTCTATTTAATCTAACGCATCCGGTACTTTTTTTCAAGTCAGTGACGGAGCAAAAGCCAATATTGCCGCTCCTGTCAATATCAGTATCAGTGCGACAAGTTTACGGCAGAGATTTTTTTCACGGAAAAACACTATTCCGTAGAGAAAAGGTATCACTGCACTGCTCCGCCGCAAAAACGAAAGGATCGAAATTCTGGTGTCCGGCATAGAAAGGGCGTAAAAATAAAGACAATCTGCCACGATCAGCATAATACCGGTAAGCGGGATGCTCCATTTCCAGACAAAGGCTGTGCCGCGGCAGAAAAAATATTTTCTGACCAGCATTGCCGCTCCGAGTATCAGCGTGAGGTAGAGCGAAAAATAAAATTGTACTGCTTCTTTGGCAATGGCAAGAGTATTGAGCAGAAATTTATCATAAAGAGCCGAAGCTGCTCCGGCAAGCGTACCGGCAATGATAAGCATCATCGCTTTGCTGTGCCATTTGAAACCCTCGCTGTGGCCGAGTGAGGAAAAGAGGATGAAACCGGCAAAAACTGCCGCCATCCCCGTCCCTTGCAGCAGGGTAGGGATCTCGCCGAAAATAAAAAGACTTCCCGCCAGTGTCCACAAAGGGGCACTCGCCCGTATCGGAGCGGCAAGAGACAATGGCAGATCACGCATTGCGTAGTAAACGCAGACCCAGCTGATGGTGACGATGACGGATTTCAACAGTATCAGCCAGAGAGTTTTCTGCCCGGGCATCATTACAAGAGCATATCTGCCGCTTATCGCCAGGCCGGCACAAAAAAACAACAACCCTGAAAAAGTTGCCCAAAAAAGTACCGGCATAACGGAATTGCCGGCTACTGAATGCTTTTTCAGAATGTCATATATGCCCAGAGCCAGTGCCGAAAAGATTATCGGCAGGGCAAAATGCTGAAGCTGGGAGAGCATCGGACAAAATTATCTGGCAAAACGCAGAAATTCAGCTTTTATCACCCGGCGGTAGGTGGATATCCCGGTAGTGGTTTGCCGGGTGCGTCCGAATGCACTGCCGTAGTTGAGGTCGACATCCCGGTTGATCTGCCGCCAGCTGCTGGATGTGTCATCGTAATCAAACTGGGTTTGAAATAAAGGAGTGGATGCGGCGTGCTGCGGAGATACTTTCTGCTCGGTGATGAGAATGGCGTCGGCGCCGTTGGAAGCGGCTTCGCTTTTAAGTTTTTCGATCATTTTTTCCCGGCTGACATCCTGATAATTGGCGGATACGGAAGCGGTTCCGAGGACGGCGTATTTCTGCTGCGGCAGGTTTTCCGGAGTGTAGTATTTCACCTTGTCGGCACTGGTGATGACACTTTCACTTCTGCCGTCGTAGGAGTAAGAGATGCAACCGCTGCAAAACAGCATTATACTGAAAGCCGCAAGCAAAAAAATATTTTTCATTTTTATTCCTGTTTTTTATGTTTTTTCTGTCAAAATGCCGGTTTTTTTGCCGGACATATTTCTTTCGTCGATATAATCTAACATTTTTAGTACTTTTTTTCAAGAGTTGTTGCCTTATTAGTTGAATTTTTTGGCAAAAGGTGATATTTTAAAACCAAGATTGGTTTCAATCCCCCTTAACAGAGGAGTTACAGATAGATGATGGATCTCAGTGGCGTATATACAGCACTCATTACCCCTTTCGCAGGTGGAAAAGTTGACTATCCGGCGTTTGAAAGACTTATCGAAAATCAAATCAAAGGCGGTGTCGCTGGCATCGTCCCCGTCGGTACCACCGGAGAAAGCCCCACTCTCGATTACGATGAACACAGCAAAGTTATAGAATGTGCCATCAAATGCGCCGCCGGAAGATGCAAAGTCATCGCCGGTACAGGAGCTAATTCCACCGCAGAAGCAATCAGATTGACCGCTGAAGCCAAGGAGATGGGGGCAGATGCCACTTTGCAGGTTACTCCGTATTACAATAAACCCACCGGCGAAGGTATGTACCGTCATTTTTCGGCGGTCGCTGAAGTCGGTTTGCCGGTCGTACTCTACAACGTTCCCGGACGCAGCGGCGTGCCGATCCCCGTTGATGTCATTGCCAGACTTTCTGAAAATCCGGCAATCGTGGCGGTCAAAGAAGCCGGCGGCAATGCTGACCGGGTTTCGCAAATTCTGGAAAAATGCGACATTTGCGTATTGAGCGGTGACGATGCGCTGACTCTGCCGATGATGTCTCTCGGTGCCAAAGGTGTCATCAGTGTCGCTTCTCACATTATTCCTGAGCAGGTCGTTGCTATGGTCAATGCCGCTCTTGCCGGAGATTTCAAAACCGCACTTGCCATTCACCGCAAATATTACAGACTGTTTTGCGATCTGTTTATCGAGAGCAATCCGATCCCTGTCAAGGCTGCGATGGAAATGGCCGGATTCACCGCCGCAGAATATCGCCTGCCGTTGTGCGGGATCAGTGACAGCCACCGTGAAATTCTGCGTGAAACTATGAAAAAATGCGGAGTTTTGTGATATGAGCAGCGACAGTTCAAAAAAGAAACTTCCGCCGCAGCGTCTGCTGCATGAATTGGCAATGCAGGATATCAAAGAGGTGCTTGCCAAAAATTTTCATATCGTCGAAAACAAAATCCTTTACCGTTCCGCCCAGCCGGAACGCAAGGAATTTATCGAACTTGAACGCAAAGGATGCAAAAGTATTCTCAATCTGCGCTGCAAACACAGCGATCTTGCCAAAATCAACGGCCTTAAATTGCGGGAATACCGTTTGCAGACCCATATCGTAACCAAAGATGACATCATTCAGGCTCTTTCGGTGATCCGTGATGCCGAAGTACCCATTCTGGTGCACAGCTGTGCCGGTACTGACCGCACCGGTATCATCGTTGCGGCTTACCGTATCGTTTTCCAGAATTGGAGTGTCGATGATGCTCTGGCGGAATACAACGATGTCCTCTACGGCAAACACCGCCATATTTACCGTCATTTGAGCCGCATCATCCGCCGGATAGACTGGGATGAAATAAAAACGGTCATCGGTGAGCCTCAATGGCGTTCCAATGAAGTTCAGGAAGCTCTTGCGGAGTGATTTTTTTATGGCTGAAGTGTCAGAAATGCAGGCCAGACTTCTGGAAATGGGCAGGCAGGCCCGTGTTGCCGCCGCAGAACTTGCGGTGATGGATTCTGATGCCAAAAATGCCTGTTTGCGGCGTATGGCATCGCGTCTGCGTGCCGCCGCCGACAATATCATATCTGCCAACCGGAACGATGTCGCCAATGCGGTAAAAAACGGTCTTTCTGCGGCGATGATCGACCGGTTGACTCTGAATGTCGAACGCATCGAAAATATGGCGGCCGGTCTGGAAACGGTTGCTTCTCAAAGCGATCCGGTCGGCAGAGTTATTTCTGAAAATGTCAGACCCAACGGACTTGTTATCAGCAAAGTATCGGTGCCTTTTGGCGTGATCGGTATAATCTATGAATCCCGCCCCAATGTCACCTCGGATGCCGCAGGTATATGTATCAAAGCCGGTAATGCGGTGATACTCCGCGGCGGCAGTGAAGCGTTTGCTTCCAATCAGGCCATCGCCCTCGAACTTGATCGGGCGGCGGTGGAATCCGGTCTGCCGGATGGTGTGGTACAGTTGCTCCCGTGGACAGACCGGGCGGCAGTGCCTCTGATGCTTGCTATGGATAAATATATTGATCTGGTTATCCCCCGCGGCGGAGAAAGCCTGATCCGCGCTGTGACCAAAGATGCAACTATGCCGGTGTTGAAGCATTATAAAGGAGTGTGTCACCTCTTTGTGGATAAAACCTGCGATTTTGATTCGGCGATAAACATCATCGTCAATGCCAAATGTCAGCGCCCCGGGGTTTGCAATGCTCTGGAAACGTTGCTGATCCATCGCGATGCCGCCGCCGGATTTGTACCGCTTCTCGCCGCGGCTCTCGGTGCGAAAAAAGTGGAATTGCGTGGCGATGCAGAATTCTGCAAACTCTGCCCGCAGGCTCTCCCTGCGACCGAAAACGATTACTATGCAGAATACCTTGACCTGATCCTTGCTATCCGCATTGTGGATGATGTCAAAGCGGCGGTAGATCATATCAATACTTACGGTTCCCGGCACAGCGACGGTATATTGAGTAACGATGCCGGAAATATTGAATATTTCCTCAAACGCGTGGATTCTTCAAGTTGTTATGTCAATGCATCCACCAGATTCACCGATGGCGGTGAATTCGGGATGGGGGCGGAAATCGGTATCAGTACCGATAAGCTCCATGCCAGAGGGCCTATGGGCGCTGATGAGTTGACCAGTTACAAGTATCTCATCCGCGGTAATGGACAAATACGGTAATAAGGAAGAGTACTGATGATTGTACCGATGAAAAAAGTTTTGCTGCTGGCAGTCGCATCTGAAAAAGAAGCGGCGCTGGACGCTCTGCGCGATGCAGGAGTTATGCAGATCACCACCACCGGCACCACCACCCGCAAAACCGATTATGCCGCTACGACACTGGCTTTTGGCCGCAAAGTTTCTGCCGTGCTGAAAAATACCGCGGCAGGTCTGGAAAATATCCCCGAATGTCAAAATGTATCCGGGCAGGAAATCGTGGAAAAATGCGGTGTCGCTATTGAGCGTCAAAGCAAACTTGCCGGAGAAATCGAAACCATACAGAATAAGTTGAAACAACTTGCCCCGTGGGGATATTTTGACCGTGCTTCGCTGGATGGTCTCAATGAAAAAGGTGTGGATATCCAGCTATGCTCTGCGTCTGCCAGAGAATTCAGCAAATTATCGGAAATAGAAAATATTTCACTGGTTGAACTTCGCCGGGAAAAAGGCAAGATTTACTTTGCCGCCGTTTGTTGCGGAGCAGATCCTGAGGCTCTGCTTGCTCTGCCGGCAGTGAAACTCAATGCCGATGATAATCCGGCAATGCTGCAGAAAAAACTGAATGAACTTCTTGGCGAATACAATGATTGCACTGCCGTCTTGCAGGGATTTGCCGGTTGTACCGGAGTGGTGGAAGAATATCTGCTGACTTTGGAATCTGATTGGGAATTCAGTCAGGCTATGGATTCCTGTGTAGATCACCGCGCGGTGATTTCTCTTGGCGGATTTGTGCCGGATTTTTCTGTTGCCAAATTGCAGGAATATGCCGGTAAACACGGCTGGGGATTGGTTATTTCAGATCCGGAAGCATCCGATGATGTCCCGGTTCTGTTAAAAGAATCCAAATTCAGCCGCACCATTAAACCGCTTTTTGACTTCCTCGGCATCCTGCCCGGATACCGTGAAATGGATATTTCCGGCGGCGTTTTGATATTCTTTACCGTTTTTTATGCTATGATCATCGGTGATGCCGGTTATGGATTGCTTTTTACTTTGGCTTCGCTGTTGGGAACTTTGAAATTCCGTCATAATGAAAAAGCCCGTACGCCTTTGAAACTTGCGTGGATTTTGAGTATTGCCACCGTGATATGGGGCGGACTGTCAGGCAGTTTTTTCGGCGTGGAAGTCGGTGGATTGCCGTGTCTGACCGGTGAAAGCAAAAATACAGTGATACAGATTTTCTGTTTCCTGCTTGCGGTTGCCCAGTTGTCACTCGGACATATCTGGAGTGCAATACACCAGCGCAATTGGAAAAGTTTCGGCTCCCATGCCGGTTGGACTTTGATCATTCTGGCAAATTTCTTTCTGGCGGTGCGGATCATTGTCGTACCGGGGGATTTCCCGCAATATATGTATTACTTTTACGGGGCGGGACTGCTTTTGGTACTGCTGTGTGGAATCGACTGGAAAAATGCCGCAGATGTTTTCCAGTTCCCATTTTCTGTCATCGGCAGTTTTTCGGATCTGTTGAGTTATATCCGTCTTTTTGCAGTCGGGATGTCCGGTGCTTATATCGCCAGTAACTTTAACGGTATGGGTATGGATGTTATTCATGCTTCGCCGTGGCTGATCCTTGCCGGTGCTGTCGTCATTGTACTTGGCCATCTGCTCAATATTTCGCTTGCAATGATGAGCGTACTGGTTCATGCCGTGCGTTTGAATACATTGGAATTTTCCAACCATACCGGATTGACGTGGAGTGGAAATGCTTTTCGCCCTTTCAAAAACAAATCAACCTCTAATAAAAAGGAAAAATAAAAATGACAAATGAAATCATGCAATCTCTCGCCCTCGGTGCCGGTTATGCTGCAGTAGGTCTTGCCGCAATCGGTTCATCCATTGCGACCGGTATCGCCGGTCAGGCTGCTGTCGGCGCCTGGAAAAAATGCTATCAGCAGGGCAAAACCGCACCGTTTTTGCTGCTTGCACTGGTCGGTGCTCCGCTGTCGCAGACAATTTATGCAATGATTATTATGATGATCATCAAAGGCAACCTTGCCACTGCTCCGCAGAATGCAATGCTGTATCTGGTAGTCGGTGTTTTTGCCGGTTTGGTGCAGATGTTTTCTGCTCTGTATCAGGGTAAAGCCGCCGCCGGTGCCTGCGTGGCTTTTTCTGAAACTGATCAGGGTTTTGCCAACTATCTGATGGTGCTTGGTATTGTTGAAACCTGTGCCATTTTCGGTCTGGTCTTCTCTCTGATGATCATGTCCTGATCCCGCCGGAGAACATTTTGTGAATTCAGGCATCCGGCGTAAGATCCGGATGCCTTTTTTCTGTTTGATACGCCTGTTTTGATTATGAAAAAATCCGGCAGAATACAGACTTTACAATTGCTGAAATACACTGTTTACACCGGTGTGGCGGTATTGGCGGTGATGTATATCGTGCTTGCTCTGATATGGAGCAATCACTTGCCTTACCGCTTCCGCTGGTATGCTAAAATCGTGATAAAAACAGGTGTGTGGCTGGTTCTGCTGGATTTTGCGATACTGTTCATTATCAGTGTATGTGATTTCTGCCGCTGGCAATGGCAAAGGGGAATGAAACTTGTTGCCGGCGGTGTTATTATGCAGATTTTTTCGTTGTTTGCTCTTGGCGGAGCAGTTCTCTTTGATTATATCGGGCCGGCAAAAGATCATTTTGCCGACAAACTCAAACTGCCGGAAAATGTTGCCCTGATCATTCCCGATGAGGATAAAAGCATCATAGATTTCCGCAGTGCTCCCGCGGGCAGTTTCCAGCGCCGCATTCTCGCGTCAGTGAAAAACGGCAGACGGTTGAAAGATGATGAAAAAATCTCTCTCCCGGCACTGGAAAAACTGATGGAGTCACCCGTAAAGAGAAAAAAACTTTACCAATATCTGGCATCATCGCCGGACTGGCGGCTTTATTCTGATTCCCGCGGTGGATTGCACGCCGTACGGCGTTTTGTTGACCACAGTGGAACTCCCGTTGCTTCGGCAGACGGATATTATTCTTTTTACGGCAGAAAACCGGATGACCGTTACAGTTTCCGCCTTGATATCGGGCTGGAAGGTTTGAGCTGGAATGGACGTCTGGCAAGGGAGGGGGCTGAAATAGAGCCATCCCATCGCCGCAAAAGTATGACCCGTTTTTTTGCCGGAGATGCTCTGGTGGAAATTATTGAGGAATGCGGTCAAAGCGGTCGTCCGATGACTGCCTCTACCGTTGCATGGCTGCAGCAGGAGTTCAGCAAACTGGAACTGAAATCACCGGACAAAAGCAAAAAGCCCGGAGTGGTTTTGCGTGGCGGCAAAGGGGTATATACTGCTGATATTTACTGCAATCCCGGAGAAGCAGGCAAAATCTATCTCAAAGCCTTTGAAGTTACCGAGGAAATCCCATTGTCAGCCTACCGGTTGAAACATTATGCCAATGAACGTACGGGGTTTTCCGAAGATTCGGCTGAAATGTTTTTCGGTCAGATAAAATTCAATATTTACGAGGGTGACTGGGGGGAATTTTACGGTGTGCGTCTGGAAGTTCACTTCGTCCCGGACGACAGCGATAAGCCGGAAAGAAAATTACTCGAAGGATTCTTTCAGATCGAGGGCTGGATGCGTTCACCTGCCCAGATCACGCCCTGACCATGCCGATATCATCGGCATTGCAAAAAATCATTGCCAAACGATCCATACCCAAAGCACATCCGGATGATTCCGGCAGACCGCTGTCCAGAGCTTGCATAAATTCCACTGCCTCCGGATATTTTGCCATATTTCTTGCCTCTCTGAATGCGGCACTTGCTTTAAATCTGGATTTTTGCTCGTCAGCATCGGTCAACTCGCCAAAAGCATTGGCAAGTTCCATGCCGGAAATATACATTTCCCACCGCTGGGCAGTCAGTGGATCGTCGGGCGAAATACGCGAGAGCGATGCTCTTGCCGCCGGATAATCCATTAAAAATGTTATCTTGCCATTTCCCAGTTCGGGTTCCACTTTTGTAACCATCAATTCATCAAAAATGTCCCCCTGCCGGTCGGCTTCAAAAGCGGAAATCCCGGCATAACGGCGGAAAGCATCATCGACGGTGATATATTCAACTTGAGAAAAATCTATTTCCCGGTCAAGATAAGTGATTTTTTCTCCGCCGGTAAGCTCCCGGACTGTAAAGCGCAGCATTTCGTGGGTAAATGATGCCAGAGTAAGATAGTCGTACCCGGCGGCGTAGTATTCCAGCATAGTGAATTCCTGACGGTGCTTGCGGCCATACTCACCCAGCCGGAAACAACTGCCGATCTGAAAGATTTTTTCCGCTCCTTTTGCCAGCAGACATTTCATTTCCAATTCAGGACTGGTACGCAAAAAAGCATCCAGCGACGGAACTGCTTCGATATATTCTTCCGGGGCAGGGGCGGCAATGCGCACGGCTGTCTCAGTTTCGATGAAATCATGCCGGTAAAAAAAATCACGCACTGCGCGCAACAGTTGCGAACGCAGTGCAAGATTTTGCAAAAGTTGTTTTGCCATACGGATTATGCTTTGCTGACACGTTCAGCGTATTCACCGGTACGGGTGTCGATTTTGATCACATCGCCCTGATTGATAAAAAGCGGTACCTGCAATTCATAACCGTTGTCGATTTTCGCCGGTTTCATCACATTGGTAGCGGTATCGCCACGGACGCCGGGTTCGGTTTCGGTGATTTCTTTTTCAATAAAAGTCGGCAGAGTGATTTCAATGGGTTCGCCGTTGAAAAGAACGAAATTGCAGAGGCTTTCTTCCAGCAGGAAGTAGATCTTGTTGCCCAGGGTTTCAGCGGAAACAGCCATTTCTTCGTAGGTATCCGGATCGCTGAAAATGTAGCTGTGACCGTCGAAATAAGAGTAATACATTTCTCTTTCTTCGATATCGGGAGTATCCATTTTATCGGTGGGACGATAGGTTTTTTCCATACCGATACCGGTGATCATATTTTTCATACGGCAGCGGTAAAGGGCCGTACCTTTGCCGGGTTTGCAGAATTCGAATTCGGTAATGACCCAGGGGGCTCCGTCGATCAGGATCTTGAGACCTTTTTTCAAATCAGAAGCACTGTACATAATTTTTCTCCTTGTTTATCAACTTTTTAAAGATTCTCTTAATATATACCTTAAACGGCTTTTTTTCAAGCTCCTGTATCTTTTTTAGCGAGCTTGGATAAGTTGTCCGGCAAAAACTCCGGCGGAATGGGGGATGAAGCAATTATTTCTCTGCCGCTGACCGGATGGCAGAATGATATATCGGATGAATGAAGTGCCTGCCGGTTGAGTACAAGTATTTTTCGGTCGGCATCAGTCAGCGTTTCGTGTTTCTGCTTGATATAAAAACTCTCATCTTTTCCGTAAAGTTTATCACCCACTACCGGAAATCCGGAGGAAAAAAGAGTCGCTCTTATCTGGTGCATCCTGCCGGTGCCGAGGCGTGCCTTGACCAGAGAAAACTCTCCGTTGCCGGAAATCAATTCAAATCCGGTATCAACACTTTCGCATTTGATCCCGGGGCAGGGGACAGTGGCAAAAGTACGCTTTTTACGGATGATACCGGTCGGACTGGTATAAAGAAATCCTTTGCCGTCCAGTCGGGCGGGGAAATCACCATAAACTGCCGCCGCATAAGTTTTGTGCATAACCGTATTGGCCGCGAGTGCAGCGGTTTCTTTGTTGCGGGCAACGGTCATTACTCCGGAAGTTTCCCGGTCGAGCCGGTTGATGAAATGCAGGTCTTTGCCGAAATCCCTGACCATAAGATACCACAGGGTGTGTTTGAAAAATGGTCCGGCGGGGTGTACACACAGATTTCCCGGTTTATCCACGATGAGAAGATCGCTGTCTTCATAGAGAATTTGATAATGAAGTTCCGCCGGTGGTTCCGGCAGTTCATCAGCGTGGTATTCCACCATATCGTGCCGCGCCAGCAAAGTTTCCGGTGATGCTTTTTGGCCGTTGACAGTGATGATGCCGTCAGTTATCAATTGCCGCCACGATGCTTCATCACGATAAGTGAATCGTGAAGTGAGATAAGAGATCAAAGCAAGGTTTTCGCTGTCCCAGTTGACGGCGGTGCGGACGATCCTTTTGCCCGGATCAAAAGTTTCTTTCATGGCGCAACAATAGTGATATGCAATTTGTCGGAGTAAATGGTTTCAAGTTTTTTCTGCAAATCCGGCCGCAGGTACAATGTAGTGGAGAGCCAATCCGCTTCCATCGCCGTCGGGGCGATCACTGTGACGGCGTGGCGGTTTGATGATGCAGTGCCGGTAAGCGGGTCAATGATGTGACCGTATCTTTTGCCATCGAAAATGATAAACCGCTCGTAACTGCCGGAAGTGGAAACACCGCAATTGCCGGATGATTGCAAAGTTTTATCCAGAATTCTGATTTTTTCAGGATCAGCCGGATCGGTAATGGCGATTTTAAATGACTTGTCCGGCGGTATGGGGGAGAGCAGGGCAAGATTGCCGCCGAGGTCGATGACGCCGTGTTTTATACCGGAATTTTTTGCCGCCCGGCAGGCGAGATCAAGTGCCCGGCCTTTGGCTATGCCTCCGAGATCAAGAGCCATGCCTTTGACGGTAAAAAATACACTTTTTGTGTGGTCATCAAAAATCACCTTTTCCAGTCCGCAGAGTTTTTTTGCGGCGGCGATTTCAGCTGACGGCGGCAGGGTTTTGCGTTTGCGGTAAAAACCCCAGACATCCATCAATGGTTTGATACTGATGTCAAAACTTTTTTCACTGTAAATATATGCTTTGCGGGCTTCACAAAGAATGCTCCACAATAAATCCGAGCAGACAAAAGGAGCATCTGCTGCAGATTTATTCAACCGGGATAATTCACTTGCAGGATCATAAAGATTGCAGCAGTCAGAAACCTGTGCAAAAGCATTTTCCGCCGCCCGGTCAGCGGCAAGGCATCTGGTATCCGGAGCATAAAAGACAAATGCGGCACGGGTACCCATCGTGATGAAGTTGCGTCTGTAATGTCTGCCGCCGTCACTTATTAAAAGCATAGCGGCAAACAGTACAGCTGCGACGGCGATGCCCAGACCGCACCGGGTACGCAAAGACATGATTTTACTCTGCTTTGGTGACGGTGATCTTGACTGCTGCACCGTTGAGTTCGATCGCAGTATCCGCATTGCCTGAAACAAATTCATTGGCGAGGATCTCGCCGCAGATATATTCTCTGTATCCCGTCATAGCTGATTCCCATTCTACCGGGACGCTGTAAACGACATTGATACGGTCGGAAACATCAAATTGACTTTCTTTGCGGATATTCTGGATCTTGCTGACAAATTCTCTGGC
>JAZONW010000016.1:0-68829 GCA_045654745.1 Victivallaceae bacterium
TCAAAAATAAAAGATTCCAATTTGACCCCGTTAGGCTCAGCGGGAGTTACGGCATTGCCGTCAGCATCAAGTGTCGGGATTTTTTTATCGGCACGATGCCACGGCAGACGCAGTTTGCCGCCGTCAGTAAGGGTTTCGACAAAACCGCGGTCAATAACGTGGATGGCGGGACTGCCGGCGACATAAGCAAGCGAACCGTCCGGCAAAGTTTTGTTTGCCAGTTCCTGCGGCAAATCGCTGTATTCGATGATCTGCAGCCGACCTTTGGAAACACAGAAATTACCGAGTTTTTCACCGGGAGCGGTTTTGGCAAGCATCACCGCACTCATCTGCGAACCGGTCAGAGTGTGCAGACCGATAAAAAGCGGGTCGGCGACCGGTACCAGCGGATTATCCACCTGAAAATAGGAAATGGCTTCAACACCTTTGGATTTCATTCTGTCCAGTGCGCCTGATCTGCGCAGAGCCAGCAGAGTACCGCCGTGTCCATTGGGAGAAAGCGACAGTGAATCTTTTGCACTCATAAGCAATTTGCCGTCATATCCGATCGCAGGCATCGTTCCCTGCGAAAAGAAAAACACCTGATCTTTTTTGAGTCCGAAATATCCGTTTTCTTCAAAAAAAGCGACAGTGGCATCATTGTTGAGCAGACTGGTCATCACATACCAATCGACAGTCACTCCATATTTCTGCTGGGTGCGCAGGATATTTCCGGCAAAATATGAAAAAATACTTTTGCCGCTGAGAGGAGCGATCGGATATGTACCTTTGGGGCCGTCAAATCCCAGACGGGTCCCCTGCCCTCCGGCGACGGTCAGGCAGGCACACTTACCGGCACGGATGATTTCTTCGCCTTTGACAAAGGCTTTTTCATAAAGTTCAGCCATGGCATCATCTGCCGGACAGAGCGGATAATAAGATGCCGGAGCGAGATCATCGGGGATTTCAATTACGGGGCGGTTCAGAACGTAGGAGTCAATAAGAGCCGGAAGTGTTTCGAAATCCACTTCGGCAAGCTGTCCGGCAAGTTTCTCTTGAGATTCCGGCGGAAGTTCATCAAAATAACGCAGTACATGTTCCTGCCCGGCGGCAGTGATCGCGGCTTTCAAATTTTCATTCAACAACATAATGACACCCTCTTATTTATAAATTGTTTATTTTTTGGCAACTGGCATTTCCAACATCAAAGTGACCGGTCCGTCATTGCACAAACTCACCTGCATATCTGCACCGAATCTGCCGCTTGCGACAGTGACTCCTGCTTTTTTCAAAGCGTCGATAAATGCTTCATAACAGGGTATTGCCACATCCGGCCGCGCCGCATCGGTAAAAGACGGACGCCTGCCGCTGGATGCGGTATCCCCGTACAAAGTAAATTGTGAAATCACCAGAACTTCGCCTTTGACATCGGCAAGGCTCAAATTCATCTTGCCGTTTTCGTCCTCAAAAATCCGCAAATTGATGCATTTTGCCGCCAGAGCGGCAGAAACTTCCACGGTATCAGAGTGAGTAACTCCGAGCAGGACAACCAATCCGTGCGATATTTCTCCGCAGATTTCTCCATTGATTTCGACTTTGGAGTATCCGGCGCGCTGGATCAAAGCTCTCATCGTATCAACCGGGTAAATTCCTGACGGGTGGCAAGTTCACGGCGGAAACTGCCCAGCATAGAACTGGTGGTCATCACCGAATGCTGTTTTTCCACACCGCGCATTTGCATACACAAATGTTGTGCTTCGATAACGACACCGACGCCTTCGCAATCGAGTACTTTCAAAATACTGCGGGCGATCTCATTGGTGAGTCTTTCCTGTATCTGCAGCCGCCGGGCAAACATATCGACGATGCGTGCGACTTTGCTTACTCCGAGAACTTTGCCGCGGGGGATATAGCCCACGTGGCATTTACCAAAAAAGGGCAGCATGTGATGTTCGCACAAACTGAAAAATTCGATATCCCGCACAATGATCATATCGTTTGACTCGACATCAAACAATGCACCATTGACGACTTTTTCCAGTTCCATGGAATAGCCACGGGTCAGGAACTTCATACTGCGTGCGACACGCTCCGGAGTTTTTACCAAACCTTCGCGATCGGGATCTTCTCCGATCATTTCGAGCATTTCTCTGACATTTTTTTCCATCATTTCAACCATTCCTCCACCGCTGAAGTCAAGATTTCTGAAATAAGTGCGTGGCCGAATGCGGTCGGGTGAACTCCGTCACGCAAAACTTTTTCAGCCCCGTAAGCATTGGCAGCGGCAAGTATTTTTTCCTGCAGCGGCACAAAAAGCAATCCAAAATCTCCGGCGATTTTTTTAACTGTTTCTGCTCTGGCGAACACCTCTTTTTTGTATTTTTCCTCCCAGGCGGCGACCGCACCGGTATCCAAAATAAAGGGTTCAAGCAGCGCGATTTTCAAATCAGGTTTTTCCTGCAATGTCCATTCTATAAGCATACGGTAGAGTGTTTCGTACTGTCCGACACTGACTCCTTCGCCATGCTCAGCCTCGTGCCACGTATCATTGACACCGATCAGGATCGTCAGCATATTCGGTGCGAGATTGAGCATATCCCGCTTCCATCTGGCGAAAAGATCAGTGATCCGGTTGCCGGAAATTCCACGGTTGATAAACTGGATGTCTTTTTCCGGATACTTTGTCAATAATTTTGCACTGGTCAAAAAGGCATAACCGGTACCGAGAAGGTACGGATCACAACCCTCACGACTCCGGTTACAGTCGGTAATAGAATCACCCTGAAAAATGAATTTCATAACTCCATTTCTCCTTTGATATCAAAACGAAAACTTGTACAATTCGACATTTATCTCTGACAATATCACGTCTGCCAGTTCTTTTGCCACCGGTTCGATACCATCCCAGCGTATATCCATATAATGCATCAGAAAGCGGTTCATATCCGGCAACGTCAACAGACAGGGCAAAGGTTCTTTTCTGCCGTATGCCAAATCGATAGTGGTGCGTACTGTTTCTATAACTTCGCCGATACAGGCGAGGTCGCTGCAGATTTCCAACTCGGTAACCGGTGGAGTCCAGTTTTTCCACACGGCGTAATCATACAGAGAAAAGTAAAATCTGATCGACGGAAAAAGCGAATCGATCCCACTGATGGAAAGTATCCCGTTTTCCACAAGATTCCTGCCTTCGCCTTTCAACAGCGGCAGCCAGTCTTCCCGCTGGAAGCGGCGTTCCTCAACGGGGATCACCACCGGTTGATTTTCCTGGATATCTCTCTCGTAATGCCGTGCCATAGCCCGGAGCAGCATAGGTTCAGCTTCGCTGATACCCAGTTTTTGCATAGCGTCAGCGATTTTGTCAATAATACGCTCAAAACGCATTTGCGAACAGCCGATATGAGAGCGGAGCAGTAATTGCAGTTCGGCTTTGGAAGCGGTATTGACCATAGTCGCGCGCTCCTGCCCGGTGATATCGCCTTTTGAATACAATGCGGCGACATCGGCATATCCGATGGCTTCCAGCATTTTGCAAATGGAAGAATCTATTTCGCCCCTGCCGAAAATTTTTTGCGGGCGGTCATTCTGCAAGAGATAAAACTCAACAGCGAGAGCAATATCAAGAGCATTTCCGGCCGAATCCTGCCTGCCGGCGGCGACAAAACAACCAAAAAGCCGCCGTTGCAGTTCAGAGAGGTCAAAATTCTCTCTGGCACCGTCATATTCGATTATGATAATTTCGCTTGCGGCATCCATTGCGCGACATTACCCGGCTTATTTGAGACCCAGTACATCCTGCATATCATAAACACCGGCAGGAGCATCCTGCAGGAACTTTGCAGCACGCAAAGCACCTCTGACAAAAGTATCCCGGCTGGAAGCTTTGTGAGTCAATTCGATCCTTTCGCCGTCAACGGCAAAAATCACAGTGTGATCGCCGACCACATCGCCGCCCCGCAGGGAGTGCATTCCGATTTCGCGGTTGGTACGACTGCCGACCATACCCTGTCTGCCGTGACGGACATCGGAGTCATAATTCCATTTTTTCTCATCGCAAATAACTTCTGCGAGAGTAACGGCAGTACCGGATGGAGCATCTTTTTTCTGATTGTGGTGCATTTCCACGATTTCGACATCGTAGGCATCTCCGAGGATGCGGGTGGCTTCGCGGGCAAGCTTAAAAAGCAAATTCACGCCGACACTCATATTGCTGGCGATAACGATTCTGCCGCCTTTATCCGCGAGGGCTTGCAGTTTTGCCTTGTCGTCAGCAGAAAGAGCAGTCGTACCGATAACGACAGCCACATTGGCGGCTACGGCTTTTTCGGCACACTCAACGACCCCGGCGGTGGCAAAATTGATAACAGCATCTGCGGAAACGAAAACAGAATCATCTCCGGCAGTCACCGGCACCCCGCATTCTCCGGCACCTGCGAGGATGCCGGCGTCAGTTCCGAGGCACGGTGATCCGGCATATTCCACCGCTCCGGAGAGGGTAAAATCGCTATTTTCCAGCACATTTGCGACCAGGCGTCTGCCCATTCTGCCGGCGGCACCGTAAATCACTGTTTTTATCATAACAAAATCTCCTGTTTAGCACTTGAAATTATACAGCAATAAGATACACTGTCTTTGCTTTTTATGCAAGTAAAAAACGCAGTAAAAAAGCCCTATTTCTTGCAATGGTGATTTTTAAGTGTTATATTTTAAGCAAAAGCAAATTTTATCAGAGAGGTATGTTATGTCTGACAAGCTCAATTTAAGCCGTCCGCTGGTGTTTTTTGATATTGAAAGCACCGGTGTAGTACCGCAACGGGACAGGATCGTGGAAATCGCCGTATTGATGATAAAACCAGATGGTTCTACCCAAAGCCACGTCAGACGGCTCAATCCGGAAATGCCCATTCCTCCCGGTGCCACCAAAATACACGGGATAACCGATTCCGATGTGGCGGATTGCCCCACTTTTGCTGATATTGCAGACAAACTCTTTACATATCTGGCGGACTGCGATCTTGCCGGTTACAACATCACCGGATTTGATATTCCGGTTTTGCAGACGGAATTCAAACGGGCGGGTTTGGACTTTGATGTTTCCGACCGCAAAGTCGTTGATGTCTATAATATTTTTTGCAAACTTTACCCCCGCAATTTGACTGCGGCGTATAAATTTTTCTGCGGCAAAGAGTTGATCGGTGCGCACGGAGCCGCCGCTGACACCAACGCCACCTGGGAAATTTTGTTGAGTCAATTGGAAAAACACCCACAGGAACTTGCCAATGATGTGGCACAGCTTGCAGAATTTTCCGACATGACCGATCCCGATGCCCTTGACCGTCAGCGCCGTTTCAAATGGGATGGGGACGAAGTAGTCGTGAATTTCGGCAAAAACACCGGCAGAACACTGCGGGAGATCGCCCAGAATGATCCCGGTTTCCTGCGTTGGATAATCCGCAGTGATTTCCCGGATGATGTCCGCAAAATCGCTTCGGATGCCCTCATCGGCAAGTTCCCGGAAAGGTCGGAATAACCGCAATGTCCGACACCGGTCTCGAAACGATCGCATCACTGCTGGATGATCCTGATGAAAACATTGCCGTTGCTTCAATGGCAGAATTGCTGAAGCACTGCGACTCCCTCGGCGACCTGCCGGGGAAACTGCAGGAATCCGACAATCCGCTGATGCGTAAACGCATTCACCAACTCCAAACCATCCTCACCCTGCGCCGGAGAAGACGGGATTTTGTCCGGAAACTTGAATCCGGAAACTTCGACCTTTCCGACGGACTGATCGAAATCCATCTCCAGTGGTTCGACAATGATCCATTACCGGCATTACAGGAAAAACTGGATGCTTTTTTTGCTTCTGCCGCCGATTGTCATCTCGATTCTCTGGAAGGCATTGCCGCCTATATGCACAAATGCGGTTTCAATGCCGAATCTGAAACAACTCTGCAGCCGGAATTGTACTGCATAGGTACGGTACTCGCAGAAAAAACTGGAGCGGCATCCCTTTTATGTGCTGTTGCACGAGCCGCCGCTGATATCCCGGAAAATTTTTTCATCGTCCGGATACTCAGCGAATTTGCTCTGTCTGACGGCAAAAGTCTGCTGCTGCCTCAGCGCAACTGGCAAATCGTCCCTGCCCCGCCGCAGGAAAACCTCGAATTTGTCGATACCGCAACGCTGTTGAAATTTGCCTCTGCAATGCTTTTTTCAGCGGCAGTAAACAGTGACAGTTTCCGCTATATCCTGACCATAGGTCAAACCGTTTCCGGATGCGAAGACGACAGTATCTTAAAAAATATGCCATACCCATACAACAGGAAAAGGAAAAGATGACAAAAAAACTTACCAGGCTGATTGCCATCGCGACAGTTTTCACCGCTGTTTCGCTGTACGGATTTGACATCAGAGAGCATTATTACGCGGTATCTGACAAATATCTCGACATCTGGGGAGAGAAAATTCAGCGTACTATAGATGACAACATCGAAAAAAACCGCAAAGCCGATGCGGTCTTTTCGCTTGAACTGCCGCCGGGAACACCGGTAAAGGTAACGCAGATTTCGCACTGTTTTTTGTTTGGGGCTCAACTTTTCAACTACAATCAGCTCGGCAGTGCGGAAGCCGACCGCATTTACCAGGACCTTTTCGGCACACTTTTCAATCAAGCGACGATCCCGATGTACTGGAGAGATCTTGAACCGCAGGAAAATGCTATGCGTACAGCCCCGGAAGCAGCAGACTCACCTGAATTCTGGTACGATATGCCTGATCGCGAAAAACATCCGGCGTGGAGACGCCCCCGCCCGGATACGGTGATCAATTTCTGCAAACGCAAAAAAATTTGGACACACGGTCACTTGATGGCATGGGCAAATGCCGACCCCGCCCGCCATTTGCCGGCATGGCTTATGAACAAAGTTCCGCAGGAAATCCTGAATGATCCTGTCGTAAAAGAAAAACAAAAATCAAGTAAAACCGGTGCAAAACTGATCTCTCCGGCTTCGATCCGAGCGATTTTCGGCAACCTTACCGCCGCTGAATTTGCAGCAAAGCACCCTGAATTTGTCGCAGAATTCAATCGTTGCTGGTACAAATACATCACTGACCTTGCCGCTAATTACGGCAAAAACATCGACAGTTGGGATGTCGTTAACGAAGCGACCATAGATTTTGCCGATTGCGACAATTTTTCCGGTCAGTCGGAATACCTCGTCCCCGGCAGTGAAATATGTCGCAGTTTTTACGGCATCGCTCCGGGAGATTATGTTTACAAAAGTTTCCAATGTGCTGAAAAAAGCCTGCCTTCCCGTGCATTGCTTTTTATCAACGACTATGCCGCACTTGATCCGTCAATGGAAAAGAACTATGTGGATCTGGTAAAAAATCTGGTTGCCCGCAAAACCAAAATTGACGGTATCGGCAATCAGGTACACATTTTCCGCAAAAGTATGATGCTTGATATCGTCAATGGCAACGGTTCTTTTGCCACGCCGGATATGCTTATGGGGATTTACCGCAGGCAGAGCGAAACCGGCGTCCCGCTGCGCATCAGTGAAATAACCATCCCCAATCCCACCAATGATACCAAAGGTGAATCAATGCAGGCAGTAGTGGCATACAATCTGTACCGTTTGTGGTTCAGCATCGGTGAAATAAAAAGCATCTGCTGGTGGAATGTTGTCGATGGAGTCTCTGCCGGCAAAGAAAAAATGCAGTCAGGAATACTTCGCAAAGATATGAGCCGCAAGCCGGTTTTTTATGCCCTTGACCACCTGATCAACCACGAGTGGCGGACTGATTTGACCGTCAGTGCAGACAAAGATGGTAAAGTTTCTTTCCGGGGATTCCGCGGTTCTTACCTCTTGTCGTGGCAGGATAAAGACGGCAGAAGTGTTTCCAAACTTGCAGAAGTAAAATAAATTATTGTCAAAAGCGGAAAAGCGACCCCAGTTTTTTGCCGAGTATCGCTCCGCCAATGGCAAGATTCAACGCCAGAAACGCCATCATCCACACTCCGAAAGCCGATGCCGCACTGCTGCCGGATCCGAGTATCTGTGACAATTCATACAGTGCTTTGGTAATGGGATAAAAAGCGGTTTTCTGTGCCAATATCAGAGAGTCGGAAACTTCCAGCATAGAAAAGCTGAAAGCAAACAGCCCGCCGATGACAATATTACCGATGACCAGCGGCAGCAATATGCGAGTTGTGATTTTCAACGGTGATGCACCATAATTTCTGGCGGCAAGTTCGTATTCTTCCGGAGTCTGCTCCAATCCGGAAGAGAGCGATCGCAACACATAAGGGATACGCCTGACAGCATAGGCGATCGCCAGAAGCCACAGCGGATTGCTGACAGGATCAAAATATTTTTCCGCCCACTGATATTTGACGGACATACTTAAAAAACCGAAAGCCACCACCACTCCCGGTACAGCCAGCGGCATCATTGCCAGCAAATCAGCCGCTTTGGCTCCGGCAAGCTTCCAGCGGCACACCGCCAGAGAAATCACGATGCCGCAGACCAATGCGATCAGAGTTGCAAGCAGAGAATAACGCAAACTGTTGACCACTGACGGCAGTACCAACTGATTGGAAAGAGCCTCCTGAAAATTGGCAAGTGTAAACTTTTCCGGTATCAACTGCATATAACAATCCGTCGAAAATGCTCTGACGACCAACGCCGTATGCGGCATCACAGCAAGCAATGTCACCAGCAAAAAAGCTGAAGTCACCAGCCATCTCTGCCACCATATCGGTTTCACCGGAGTTTTGACATACATCCCCTTGCCGGCTGAAACGGCATTGCCCCGCAATGAATAGCGGGCGGCAAGATACATCAGAGCAGAGAGTATCAGCATTATCAGCACCAGAGCATAAGGGACAGGGTTGCTTTCCAATTCATTCAATCCGTTGAATATCTGTACGGCACAAGTACGGGTGTAGCCAAACATGAGCGGTGTCCCGAGTTCGGTAAAACTCCACACCATCACAATGCTTACCCCGGCAAGTATCCCCGGTTTTAAAAGCGGCAGATTGATTTTTAAAAACCTGGTACGTTCTGATGCTCCGCAAATCCGTGCGGCCTCATCACAGGCAGGATCGACTGATGCCATAGCCGCCACAAGATTCAAATACAACACCGGATACAAATGCAGTGCTTCCACAAGGCAAATCACCCAGAACTTGCCAGTGCCGCCAAAGAAATCCACCCGCGGCAAACCGACTTTGCACAGCAAAGTATTTAGCGTACCGTAATATCCAAGTATCTGCTGAAAACCGAGAGCTCCGACAAAAGGCGGTAAAATCATCGGCAGCAGCATAAAAAATCCGCAATAACGGCGTAACGGGAAATCGTACCGGTCATACAAAAATGCCAAAAACAGAGAAATCATCAACACCATCAGTGTTGTTACAATGGAAATAAGAAAACTGTTGCACAAACCTTCGCGGTAAATATGGTTGCGAAAAATTTCCATTATCAACCCGGCATCACATCCGGATGAAATCACATTAAACACCGGCAGCAGCAAAAAAACAGCAAAAAACGCCATACACGATCCGAGGGCGGCATAGCAGAAAATTTTGCGTATCATCATCATTCACCTCTTTTGGCATACATTTCCGCTGCACGGAAATTTTTTCTTGCTTCGTCGCTCCACAAGCGAAGCAGTTTTGCGACATCCACCGCCGTGCGGCTGCCGCCGGTACGGATACCGGCTGCCATACAAGCGGCATCGGCATAATCAAAAGGCATCCGGTTGAAATACTGCATTGCCAACGGAACTTTTTCCGGTCCGCCGGCGGCAAGTATCGCCCGCCACGCAGCAACCAGTTCCTGATGACAATCTATAAACATAACTTTGATCATCTGGCGGATGAGTCCATAATATCTCCCGGTCAATTCAGGACGATACACAAAATCCGCCCCTGACTTATATGGATCATAACTGCCATCAAAAGAGTATTTGCGGTATTTTTCATCGTAAAGATCCCTGCGTACAGGCGGACGATTCAAAGCGTAAAATTCCGGTCCATCCGGAGTTCCCGGCATAAAACAGTGCAGTCGCTGGCCCTGCTCTGACAATAGAAAATCAATAAATTCTCTGGCGATTTTTTCATTGGGAGCTCCCCGCAGAAGTTGTACCGGATCTCCAGAAACTGCCGTCCCTCCGCGCGGTGTGACATACGCACACCGTGCTTTACCGGCAACTTTTTTCTGATAGGATATTTCAGAAAGAGCGTAGGTGTCGATAGCGATACCGGCGGCAGATTCTCCGGCGGAAACATCGCGGACTATTGAACCGGCACTGTCGCCGACACTGCGGCTGTTGGCAAAAATACGCTTTATCAATTCAAACCCGCGCTGCCAGCCTTTTGCCGGATCACCGGTTTCGTGCATACACTGCTGAATCATTATTTCAAAACATTTGGTCACTGAACCGGACTTGCTGGGATCAGCACTGCTTAATCTGCCAAAAAAATGCGGCTCTGCCAAATCGTGCCAGCGTTGCGGCAACTGACCGCCGGAAATTTCGTTTATACGGTCAAGATTACAGTAAATACCAAAAGTGGATAGCACCACTGAATAGTATCTGCCTTGCGGATCATACAACGGACTGCCGCCGAAACTTGCGGGGATCACGCTGTCGCTGAAATATTCCGGATGCCGCGTTTGCACCCCCGCATCGACAGCATAACCTCTCTCTGCCTGCCTTTGCTGGTCAAAAACGCCTCCGCCAGCCATAAGATCGATCCCGATGCCGGTGTTTGATTCCAGAAACATCCGGCGGACAGTTTTTGCCCGCATATCAACTTGCGGTTTATCCGAAGCAGGATCGGCAAATGAGGCCGCAAGGAAACTGTCCCATCTGCCAACTGGAGAAGTTTTTTCATAATACTTACGGAATTCCGCTTCGTAACGGTCAGCGATATAGCGGACAATGTCAGATGTGCCACCGACAGAACGGAAATCCACCATCAGATTTCTGCCGTATTTTTTTCTGTAATATCTGGAAAAAGCTCCGGTATATTCATCTATCACCGATTTATTGTGAGCTGAAATAATAACAAGTGTATCTCCGCTGTCGCCATCACCGGCAGGAACAGGTGAGCGCAAAGCCAATGGCAGAGCCAAAAGCAGTACCAGCAAAAAAAGCAATATCCAGAATTTACTGTTTTTCATCATTCCGGTACAGCAACCAAAAATCCATTTTGAAATGCGATATGGCATCTGGTGCCGATTTGACGCACGGGAGCCCCCTGCTCCCGCAGTATCAGCGGCACATTACCGCAAAGAGTTCTTACATTGCACACCGACGCATCACCCAGGTAAGTATAACCGGTGATTTCGGCATCAATGCCGCTGTCGCAGACAGCGATCCTTTCCGGACGGATCATAACGCAAGCGGAATCGGTATCGGGATTGGCGACATCGAATTCCCCGAAAGGCAGGGTTATTCTGCCGCCATTGCGTTTGCCGGTCAGGAAATTGGCATCGCCGAGAAATCCGGCACAGAAACGGTCGGCAGGGAAATCGTACAACTCCCGGGGAGTCCCGCTTTGCAGTATTTTCCCACAGTGCATAATCCCCAGACGGTCGCCCATACTGAATGCTTCCTGACGGTCGTGAGTCACATAAAGTGCAGTGAGTTTTTCCTCTTTGCAGACATCTCTGATGAGAGACCGCATCGTTTCCCGCAGTCTGGCATCGAGATTGGAAAGCGGCTCATCCAGCAAGAGCAACCTCGGCTTGACCGCCAGAGCCCTTGCCAGAGCGACCCGCTGCTGCTGTCCGCCGGAAAGTTCCCCGACGTGGCGGTCGGCATATTCTGAAAGCTGGACTTTTTCCAGTACAGCCATTGTCCGCGACTTTATTTCTCCGGAATTCTTTCCTGCACACTTCAAAGCAAATGCGACATTGCCATAAACAGTCATATGCGGCCAGAGAGCATAATTCTGAAAGACCATCGCCGCCAATCTTTTTTCCGGCGGCACGGCTGTTACATCCACTCCGTCAAAATAAATTTTACCGAGGTCAGGTGCCAGCAGTCCGGCAAGGATACGCAACAGCGTTGATTTCCCGCAACCCGAAGACCCGAGTAAAAAATAAAGTTCATTTTCTCCGATGTCGATACTTAAATCATCCAATACCGGATTACCGGAGTAACTTTTGGAAATACCATTTACTTTTATCTGTGCCATTTTTTATCCAAAAAGAAAGCGGCTCCGTCAACCGATCATATAATCTGTCCCGACGAAACCGCTGTTATCTACCTGAATTATCAGTAACGTTTCTGACGACTGCGGGCAAGCACCCTCAAGCGCAGAGCGTTGAGTTTGATAAAGCCGCCTGCATCTTTGTGATCGTAGGAATCGTTGTCTTCAAAACTGGCAATGGCATCGTCGTAAAGACTGTATTCACTGCGTCTGCCGGTAACGTGGCAGGCACCCTTGAAAAGTTTGACCCGGACATCACCGGTAACAAATTTCTGGCTTTCGGTAATCATGACCTGCAGCATTTCGCGTTCAGGGGCATACCAGAAACCATTGTAGATCATATCTGCATAGCGGGGAATCAAACTGTCGCGCAAGTGCATGACTTCACGGTCGAGAGTGATTTCTTCCAGACCGCGATGAGCCGCCTGCAAAATAGTGCCGGCGGGAGTTTCATAAACGCCGCGGGATTTCATACCCACAAAGCGGTTTTCCACAATGTCGATCCGGCCGACAGCGTGCTTTTTGCCGATGGCGTTGAGAGTACGCATAATGTTGGCGGGAGAATACTCTTTACCGTCGATTTTGACCGGAATACCTTTTTCAAAGGTGATAACGACATCTTCCGGAGTGTCGCTGGCCTGCGAAAGAGGTTCAGTCATCACAGCGATATCTTCGGGGAATTCCTGCCAGGGATCTTCCAGCACGCCGCCTTCAAAACTGATATGGAGCAAATTGCGGTCCATACTGTAAGGTTTTTTAGCAGAAACATTGATGGGAATATTTTGGGCTTTGGCATATTCGATCATATCCAGACGGCCGGTGAATTTCCAGTTGGGATCACGCCAGGCGGCAATAACTTTGATGGACGGATCAATAGCATTGGCATTGAGTTCAAAACGCACCTGGTCGTTGCCTTTGCCGGTGGCACCGTGGCAGATGGCATCGGCACCTTCGGCCTGAGCGACTTCGACCAGACGTTTGGCGATCAGCGGCCGGGCGATCGAAGTACCGAGCAGGTAATTGTTTTCGTAAATGGCTTCGCCCTGCAGCATCGGGAAAATGAAATCCCGGGCAAATTCTTCATTGAGGTCGTCAATAATACATTTGCTGGCGCCGGTGGCAATGGCTTTGGCTTCCAAACCTTCGAGTTCTTCCTGCTGACCGACATCTGCACAGTAGCAGATGACTTCGGCATTGTAAGTCTCCTTGACCCATTTGACGATGACAGAGGTGTCAAGACCGCCGGAATAAGCGACTACAACTTTCATTTTTTATACTCCATTATTTTGGGGCGGTATTTGTACCGCGTTTCTGTTATGGTAAAATATAACTCCGTTTGACAGTTTAAGCAAGGTGTTTTTATACTTTTCAGGATTCTTTTTTCGGATTTGCGACAATGTGATCAAAGAGGCGGTCACTTTTTTCTGCCAGATCATCTATCTGCAACACCTGCTGTGCATCCTGAAAAATCTTCTCAAAATCATCCGGGCAGTCATCAGATTCAAAACCGATACGGTCAAAATCCATTTGCCGCAGAGCATCACTCACCCCGGGTTTACGCCAGAAATAAGGGGCCAGAGAGATCATAAAACCTTTTTGCACTAATTTATCCAGTGCGGAAACACTGCGGTTGAATCCGTGGATCAATACCCGGTCAAGTTTGAAATTTTTCAAAACCTGCAATAATTCACTTTCACAGCGGACACAATGGACGATAAGAGTCTTATCCTGTTTCTCTGCAACGTCGCAGATTTTTTCAAAAACAGTTATCTGGGTCGGCAGTGATGCCCCTTTCAGCCGGTCGAGCCCGCATTCGCCGATAGCGGCGGCAGACCGGGCGTTTCGCTCAAAATCAGGTAGCAGAGAGCCGTCGTTTTCAACAATATACCAAGGGTGATATTCCAGAGAAAAAATCCGGTCAAGCACAACAGGAGAAGAAAACAGTGCCCGCAAAGCAGTATTGCGATGAGTATGTAAATCTGACGCCATGATTTACAACGGTTTCCCCTGCATTCCCAATTCCGGAAATGCCACCCGCTGGGCATGACATATTGCCAATGCCAGAGCATCTGTGCAATCCAAAGGGATAGATGAGGCGTCTATCCCCAATTCAGAGGCGATCATCAAAGCCACCTGCTCTTTGGTGGCGGAACCTCTCCCTGCCGCCGCCTGTTTGGCTGAAGCCGGAGAATAACTGAAAGCCTGTACACTGCTGTTGCTCAATGCCGCAAGCAATGCACCTCTTGCCATTCCCAGAATGATCGCCGTCCCGGCATTGCGCCCGACAAAAGGGGCTTCCACGGCGGCGGCGTCAGGCTTGTAAAGTTTTACAAGTTCTGAAATGCCGCCGTAGATCCGGCGTACACATTCGCTATGGGGAAGTCTGGGAGAATTGGCAATAACTCCGCAATCGAGTATCTTGGTTTTTTTGCCAATAACTTCTATCACCCCATATCCGGTGGTGCGTATAGCAGGATCGATCCCCAGGACGATCATCGTCTTACTTTCCAAAAGGAGCGTGGTCGAATTTGAAAACCTGTTTCTCGTAGACCGCCGCTGTTTTAAGGACAGTATCTTCGGCAAAATCCGGCCCGAGCAGCTGGATACCCACCGGCATACCGGTTTCAGGATCGACACCGCCGGGAATACTTACCCCGCAATTGCCTGCCAGATTGAGTGCAATGGTAAAAATATCCGAGAGATACATCTGCAGCGGATCAGATTTTTCACCGAATTTGAACGCCACATTGGGAGTCACCGGGGTAAGCAGCAGATCGCACTCTTTAAACGCATTGACAAAATCCTGCCGGATAAGTGTACGGACTTTTTGCGCCCGGAGATAATACGCGTCATAATATCCGCTGGAAAGAACGTATGTCCCGAGCAGGATACGGCGTTTGACTTCATCGCCGAAGCCCTCACCTCTGGTTTTGAAATAACTGCCGACCAGATCGCCGCCATTCTTGCGATCGCCGTAACGGATACCGTCAAAGCGGGCAAGGTTGGCACTGGCTTCAGCTGTGGCGACAATGTAATAAACCGCCACGGCATACTCTGTATGAGGCAGTGAAACTTTTTTCACTTCTGCTCCGAGTTTGCGGAAATTATCTATGGCGTCCTGCATAACTTTGCCGACAGCACCATCAAGCCCGGAATTGAAATATTCTTCGGGCAGACCGATTTTCAAACCTTTGAGATCATTTCCGGCACTCTGTACCGCATCATAAGTACGGCACACTCCGGCATCGACACTGGTGCTGTCCATTTTATCCCTGCCGGCCATAGTGTCAAGCAAAAGAGCGGCATCCGCAACGTTGCTGCTCAGCGGGCCGATCTGATCCAGACTGGAAGCAAACGCCACCAGACCATAGCGGGAAATCCTGCCGTAAGTCGGCTTCAATCCGACAGTACCGCAAAACGCCGCCGGCTGACGGATAGAGCCACCGGTATCCGAACCGAGTGACGCCGGGACAAATCCTGCCGCCACAGCGGCGGCACTGCCGCCCGATGAGCCGCCCGGGACTCTGGAAGTATCCAGCGGATTGGCGGTTTTGCCAAAGGCACTGTTTTCACAGCTTGATCCCATGGCAAATTCATCCATATTGAGTCTGCCGAAAGGGATAAACCCGGCAGATTTCAGTTTAACAACAGCAGTGGCATCATACGGCGACACTACCGGAGCAAGGATCTTGCTGGCACACGAAAGAGTCTCTCCGGCGACGGCGATATTGTCTTTTACCCCGACCGGAATACCATCCCATTTGCTCAATGCCCTGCCTTCACTGCGGCGCTTGTCAGATGCTTTTGCCTGTTCAAGTACGGCATTTTCATCAATTTTCAAAAAAGCAGAAACTTTGCCATCGTGCTCTTTGATATTGGCAATCAAATCCCGGCACAAATCAACGCTGGAAATTTCACCTTTTTCCAACTGTTTGCCGAGGCCGCTCAACGTAAAACGGGAAAAATCGACTTTGCTCATGTCAGTTGCTCCCCTCTCCCGGCAAAACCTGCGGTACTTTTATCAAAACACCGTCGATGGTATCCGGAGCATTTGCCATCATTGTTTCGCGGCTGAAAGATTCTCCGGTTTCATCTTCCCGCCAGACGTTACTGCTGGCAACAGCGTGAGCCGTCGGCTGTACGCCGGAAACATCAAGTTCGCCGAGTTTGGCAATATAATTTACGATATTGCCGAGTTCACCCTGCAATTTTTCACTCTGTTCCGGATCGAGTTCCAATCTGGCAAGCTGTGCCACGTATGCGATGTCAATAGTCCGCTCTGACATAGTTTATTTCTTTTCCAGTTCCAAAGTCTTGGTGATCTGATCGCAAACTGCCGACGGTCCGAAATACTGGATCGGACCGGGATAGACATAATCAGTTTCCACCGCCCATTTTTCCCGGCAGGAAACAAAGTATTTGAAAGGAGCTCCCTCCAATTCGACCAGTGCTTTGCGGATAACCGGTTTATCTTCGCCATGGCGTCTTTCGACATTCATCATCATAGTGATCGGAATACCGCCGGCGATCCATTCGGAGGCATCAGCCACAGTGTTGCGGACGCTGGAAAGGTATCCGGTACGGCCGGCACCGATAAGTGCGGCGGCATTGTATCCGAGGCTGTAGCAGTAATCAGCATCGTAGTTGGAAGGCGCCGCACAGCGTCCTTCATAACCGAAAAAGTGAGTCTGGGTGGCAAATTTACCATTGTATTTGCCGGCAGATTTCATTTCTTTGAGTTTTGCACCGACCATTTCGGCAAGCATTTTTTCGGTTTCGATCAACGAAACCTGCACGTTGCCGTGGGGATCGCGGTCGTTGCAGAGCTGTTTGCGGATACCTTCGGGCAGAGCCTTGAAAGTTGCGGCGCTGGCGGCAGAAAGTTTACCGGCGGCAAAATCAGCTTTGCCGAGGGCGTCGAGAGTTTCGACAGTCGCGGCATTGGCTGCGAGAATATCATTCAATTCAGCAATCAGAACTTTGATATTGGGGATGAATTCGATCAGGCCTTCCGGGATCAGCACGATACCGAAATTAAGTCCGGCATTGCCGCGGGCAGCAACAATATCGGCGATGCCGCCGACCACATCTTCGATAGTCTGCTCTTTGGCGGCGACTTCTTCGGAAATGATGGCGCAGTTGGGATGGACCTGCAAAGCACATTCCAGAGCGATATGACTGGCGGAACGCCCCATCAGTTTGATGAAGTGCCAGTATTTTTTGGCAGAGTTGGCGTCGCGGCCGATATTACCGATCAATTCACTGTAAACCCGGCAGGCGGTATCAAAACCGAAACTGGCTTCGATCCATTCATTTTTGAGGTCGCCGTCAATGGTTTTGGGGCATCCGATGACCTGAATGCCGGAATTATTGGCTTTGAAATATTCTGCCAGCACACAGGCATTGGTGTTGGAATCATCACCGCCGATAATGACCAGAGCAGTGATTCCCATACCTTTGCAATGTTTTTCAGCAAGTTTGAACTGTTCTTCGGTTTCCAGTTTGGTACGGCCGGAACCGATCATATCAAAGCCGCCGGTGTTGCGGTAGTCTGCAATGAATTCAGCAGTCAGTTCCATCGCTTCGTTTTTCACCAAACCATCCGGTCCTTTGAGGAATCCGATCAAACGGTTGTCGGCGTTGAGACTTTTCAAGCCGTCAAAAAGTCCGGCGATAACATTGTGACCACCGGGAGCCTGACCGCCGGAAAGGATCACACCGACGCTGATCTGCGGAAAATCTTTTGCACCGCCCTGGGCAAAAGTCACCACAGGACTGCCGTAGGTGTTGGGAAACAAAGCGGCGATTTTTTCACAATCTGCGACCGAAGCAGTAGCGGCACCTTCACTGACGGCGACAGCGGCACCCTGACGCAGAGCGGCAGGAAGTTTAGGGGCGTAAACGGCACGGGCCGCCTGCAAAGCAGAAATTGTACTCATAGATAGCATACCTTTCTATTTTTTTGATTTACTTTCAGTAAAAAAAATGCATTTCTATAAAATAACCCTGCTTGATGGATTTATCAAGGTGGAAAAATGCCCTGACACCGTTTATATTTAAGAAAAAAGTTTTCATTTTTGTTTTTGACAGGAAATATGACTGATCACCACACCGGCACATTTGAATACTGGCCCGGCCCGATGGAAGGGATTTCTCATCCCGGATTCGTCCGCTGTGTCAACAAACTGCACCTGACCCGACGCTGGATGACGCCTTTTTTGCGTATTTCGGGCAATGTCCCATCCCCCGGTAAAATCAGAAAATTTCTTGCTCCGTTTATGGAATCAGAAGTCCCGGTCGTCTGTCAGCTTATGGGGACAGACCCGGCTAAACTTGCCGAAACCGCCGCAATTGCCATTGACTGCAAAGTTGCAGGTATAAATCTCAACTGCGGCTGTCCGAGTAAAAGAGTGGTCAAAGGCGGAGCCGGAGGCGGCATTCTCGGTACACCGGATTTGATGAGGGAGATCTCTGAAAAAATCAAATCCCGTATCGGCAAAACTGAATTTTCATTGAAGATCCGTTCCGGATGGCACGACTGGCACGAAATGGAAAGTTTCCTGCCGCCTTTACTGGCAGACGGCTGTGTGGACAAGTTGTTTTTTCATTACCGCACCACAGATGAAGCATATTTGCCGGTGCAGGAAAAAGAGAGCAGATTTCTAACGGCTTCACAACTTTGCACCGGTATTCCGCTGGTACTCAACGGTGATCTATCTGGCGACAAGACGCTGTTGCCGCTGTTGAAAAAATGTCAGGCGGCGGGGGCGATGTTTGCCCGCAGCTGGCTGCGCGATCCATTTATGTTGTGCCGTTTGCAAAATGAATGTGATATTCCGGCGGATCAAGGCAGAGAGAAATTTTTCTCCGCCCTGCTGTCCTTGCCGCTTTCTGCCGGAGAAAAAATCGAAGCCGCCAAAATGATCTGGGGCATAAACAGTGTGCGATTCAGAGAAATGACAGCTCAAATTCAATCTGCCGAAGCAGATCCCTGCAGTAAACGGTAAAACTCTGCCAGAGCTTCTTTTTCAGGATAAACTCCGATCACTTTGCCGGCGGCAAACAAGACGATTTCGCCTTTGCGGCTTCCGGCTATCCCGAGATCAGCATCTTTGGCCTCACCGGGACCGTTGACAGGGCAACCCATAACTGCAATTTTGGCAAAGGAGATTTTTTTGCCGGAACTTTTGACAGCAGAAATCATCGCTTCCACTTTTTCCACCAGCCCCATCAAATCTATTTCCGTCCTGCCGCAAGTGGGACAACTGACGATTTCCGGCATGGCACTGCGGCACTGACAGGCTTCGAGGATTTTTATTGCCGCAGGGATTTCCATCTGCGGCGGAGCAGTCAGGCTCACCCGTACAGTATCACCGATACCATCCAGCAGCAAAGCCCCTATCCCGGCGGCGGATTTGACGATCCCCATACCGGGGGTACCTGCCTCTGTCACACCGAGGTGCAGAGGATAATCCGTTTTGGCGGCAAACATACGGTAAGCCGCCACCGTGATCGGCACACTGCTGGCTTTAAGTGCCGCTTTTATCGCCGTAACGCCGCAGGATTCCAGCAATTCACATTGCTTCAACGCACCATCGACCAATGCCTGACACAGAGCATCTGCCGGACTCATGCCGCGGTTGACCAGTGTATCAACCACCACTTTGCCGATACTGCCGGAATTGGCACCGACCCGGATAGGAATATTTCTTTCGGCGGCAAGATGAGCCATTTTATCAAGTTCTTTTTTGTCCCGGAAAAGTCCGGGGTTTATCCTTACTGCGGATGCGCCGTGCAAAATCGCCGCCGATGCCGCTTCACTGCAAAATTGGATATCAGCCACCAGCGGAGATTTCACCTGTGCTGCAACTTTTTCCAAAGCAATGGCATCCTGCACCGAATCCAGTGCCACTCTGACGATTTCGCAACCGGCATTTTCCAGAGAGCGGATCTGACTGACAAGTTTATCTGTATCACTTACCGGCACATTGGCCATTGACTGGATGCTTACCGGATGATCCGATCCGATCCCGATATTGCCTACTTTTATCTGTCTGGTCTGGCGTCTGGTCATTTTATCTTTTCCGTTACAACATACTTATTGACAAATCTGCGGCCATCTGAAAAGGTCACAAAGAGCATCATCAGGATCAACAGTACAACAAAAATCGCACTCAAAACCTTGATTATCACAGCAGGAATGGGACGGCGTATGATCATTTCGACAATGCCGAAGAGGATATGTCCGCCATCCAGCACCGGCAGCGGCAGAAGATTGAATATCGCCAGAGCAAAGGAGATCACCACTATAAAATATATCGCATAAATAAATGAATTGTGCCTTACCGAATCGAAAAGCACCATTCCTATACCCAACGGTCCGGAAAGATGACTCAAACGCAAAGTGCTTTGTTTATCTGTCAGACCGAGTTTATTGCCGATCCCCACAGCGATCCCTCTGACAGATTTCCAGCTCATTTCCAAACTGGCGGCCAACTGGGCGACCGGAGAGGGATAATCTTTGAGAGAAATATCAGCCCCGATAGTGTATGCTTTCAGGACTTCCGGAGTTATTTCCGCCATCATTTTTTTACCATCACGGCTCCACACCAGAGTGATGGATTTGCCTTTTTTCTGAGCCAGAGTTGTCTGCAACACCGCGGCGTTCCCGATTTTCCTGCCATCGACACTTTCAAGGATGTCGCCTTTAGCAAGTCCGGCAAGTGCGGCAGGAGTCTGATTGCCGACACTGCTGACAACGATACCGGATTTTTCGATATTCATATTTACCCCGATGAGATAACGGGTGAACTTATTTTCCGGATCGTCAACCAATTGCGGGACAACAGTGACTGCGAATTCTTTTCCTCCGCGTTTGAGCAAAAGTTTCACCGCCCGGCCGCCGGAACGGTCCAGCATCAACTGATATTCACTGAATCCGGTTACCGGCACGCCGTTTACTTCCAGCAGGAAATCTCCCTTGGCTATTCCGGCAAGGGCGGCAACAGAATTTTTTTGCGGAGTCAATTCGATTGGCAGCACCGGCATAAAAAACGGTACAGCGATACCCTCTTTGCGCAATTCCGGCGGCAGATACGGATTGGCGACGGGAGTATAAGTTATCTGCAGGATAGTGCCGCCCCGTTTCACATCCAGAGTCACCTCGCCGACGGCAAAAACGATTTCCTTGCAGAAATCTTCCCAGGTGCAGAAAAAGGGTTTATTATTGACTTTTACGATTTTATCCCCGGCACGCAGACCTGCGGCATATTCAGGACCTCTGCTATCTGCCCAGCGGACTTCGATTTCCCGCATTTTCGGAGAAGCCTGCGGCAACCCTGCCGCCCAGATGATGCAGGCGACCAGCAATCCGGATAAAATGTTGAAAAGCGGTCCGGCGACCGCAGTGATTATGCGATCGACCGCTTTTGCCCGCGGCAGAGGAGTGCCGTCAGCCGCCACGGGGACATCCCCCGTAGCATCGACCTGCGGTATCTCGCAATATCCGCCAAACGGCAGATAGCCGATGCGGTATTCCACTCCTTTGTATTTTTTGCGAAAAAAAGGACGGAATCCCAATGCAAATGAATCCACATGCAATCCCCGCCATTTGGCAGCCAGAAAGTGACCGAGTTCATGGGAAAAAACACAAAAACCTATCGCGATAAAAACAAAAATTATCGACAATACTGTCAATAAAAAGCTGTACATATTTCAAGTTCCTCAAATGTCGCTGTAAAATAATTGATTCAACGGTATTGCATATCAACAACTGACAACACCGACCGGATTGTTAGTATAATATGCAAGATGGTTTTTTTCAAGTTGACAGAGTCAATATTTTTGAAGTATTTCAGATAATATCTGCAAAAAGCGTGCCGCTTCATCCATTGTATTGGAGTTGCTGAAACTCAACCTCAATCCGCTGTACGCTCCATCCCGGTCAAAACCTATCGCCAGCAATGCCGGAGAAGGACCGCCCGCTTCGGCGGCACAGGCACTGCCTGATGACACCATAATGCCCGCTTCCGAAAACATTCTGGCGATCACTGCCCCCTGCTTGCCGGGGAAATTCAAGTGACAGATAAAAGGAGACGCTTTTTCCGGCGGCAGAGTTTCTACTGCCCCGAGGGCAGCAGCCTCTTTGCGGATAAAAGAATTTATCTGCGCAACTTTTTGTATTTCCTGCCGCTGCTGCTTGAGTTTCAGAGCGTAGGCCGCTTCCATCGCCAGAAGTTGCGGTGCATAAAGCCTGTCCATAAAATAGTCAGTACTGCGGTATTTTCGGAAAATTTCCGGCAGTTCCCGTAGAGGCAGACAACTCCGGTCAAAAAAGAGCAATGCACCACCGGCAGGAGCCCCGATTTTAGCTCCGGAAACAACGATCAGCCGGGCTTCGTGCGGCAATTGCATCTTGCCCGCCGCCTGTACCGAATCGGACATGATCACCGCCCGCGGGAATGCGGCTTCCACCCGGCGGAAATCAGTTACCGATCCCAATTCGCTCTGCATTTGAAAAAAGGCGGCAAAACAATTCTCCCGGACATTTTCAGGTAAAACGATTTGTCCGTAATTGTCGGCAGAGAGAATATGATACTGCCGGGCGTTGCGGCGCAAGGCAGCCGTCAGTGCCGGATGCTCCAGAGTACTGGTGTAAACCGCCCTGCCCCGGACAAGATTGGTCGATGCAATAAAATTGAAAACATCCGTCGTCCCCGGAAACCACAACACGCCGAAATCCGGCGGCAAACCGGCAAGTTCCACCATCCTTTCACCGCATCCGGTCAATGCTTTGCGGATACGGTATCCGGCAAGGTGGGAGGACTCTGAATTGCCGCAAAATTCTTTCACCAGACCGAAATAATGCTGCAACACAGAATCATCCGGCAAAGAAGTGGCGGCGTGATCAAAATATATCATTGTACAGATAACATCCCGGATTATGTTTTATCGACAAAAAAGATTGACAAAAAACGCGTTTTTCCGGCGTTTTATATAAAAATAGCCGTCTTATTGCAAATAATCAACACCTAACTGGTTGACTTTTGCAAAAAAGATGTTTTATTTTAATGATGACAATCAGTTTTTATATTTTTAACTTTTATTTATGGAAAAGAAAATCATCTATCTTGACAACAACGCCACTACCGGAGTATCTCCGGAAGTTTTTGAGGCGATGAAACCTTATTTCTGTGAAAAATACGGAAATCCCTCCAGCATCCACCGTTTCGGCGGCGAAGTTGCTTTTGCCATCGAAAAAGCCCGCATCCATGTCGCAGATCTCCTCGGCGCAAAATACCGTGACCGCGATGGCCACGCCAGCGAAATTATTTTCACCAGTTGCGGCACAGAGAGCGACAATACCGCCATTGCCTGTGCCGTTGCCGCCGCCAAAGGACGCAACCGCATTGTAACATCCGCTGTCGAACATCCCGGGATAAATCACTATCTGGATGAACTCAGCCGCAAAGGCTTTGAAATCATCAAAGTCGGCGTGGACGAATGCGGCAGATTGAAAATGGATGAACTTGATCAGGCTGTCAATGAAAACACCGCCCTGGTCACTGTTATGTGGGCAAATAACGAAACCGGCACGATTTTCCCGGTCAAAGAAATTTGTGCAAAAGCCCACAAGCACGGCGCATTTTTTCACACCGATGCAGTGCAGGCCGCCGGAAAAGTAAAAATAGATGTCGATGATGCAGAAATCGACTTCCTCTCTGTTTCCGGTCACAAACTCCATGCCCCCAAAGGTGTCGGGGTCCTTTTTGCCCGCCGCGGCATCATTTTCACCCCGCTTATTCTCGGCGGACATCAGGAAAAAATGCGGCGCGGCGGCACCGAAAATGTCGCCTCTATCATCGCGCTCGGTGAAGCCTGCCGTATTGCGGCAGCATCCATTGAATCTGAAAGTGCCTATTTGAGCAGTTTGCGTGACGACTTTGAAGCCAAACTTATGGCAACCATTCCGGAAATCCGGATCAACGGTGACACCGCCAACCGTCTGCCCAACACCTCTTCGGTCAGCTTTGAATTCATTGAGGGTGAATCCATTTTGATGATGCTGGATATGTACGGCATCTGTGCTTCCAGCGGTTCAGCGTGTACCACCGGCAGTCTGGAACCCTCTCACGTCCTGCGGGCGATGGGACTGCCTTACACTGCGGCGCACGGCACGATCCGTTTCAGTCTTTCCAAATACAACACCCGGGAAGAACTGGATTTTACAGCAGAAAAACTCATTCCGATCATTTCCAGACTGCGTGAAATGTCTCCCTACTGGCAGCAAAAATGAATAATCCCAAAGCAGAGATCTCTTTTCCCGTAATGTGGGAATTCCGCATTATCGTCGTTGCTGATAAATATGCCGGTGCCTGCAAAGACATTCTGGCGGTATTTTCCGGCAGGAACTTTGACGTATCCATCCAGAATGGCCAGAAATCATCCGGCGGCAAGTATCAGGCGTTGCATATATCTGTGGAAATGCCGGATAGAGAAACCCTCAATGCGATTTCCTGTGAAATCGTCAAAGTTGATGGAGTAAAACTTCTGGTGTAATTGCAAAAAAATGTATTTTTTGCTTTAAGTTTTGCATAAAAAGCCAAAGATATTTGACTTTTGCTGTCAACAGGTTATATTTTTGTATCTGAAAAAAATATTTATTGATATTTGCCCAACACAAACTAAAACAAGGAGAAGTGTCAGATGGAAGTCATCATCCGTCCCGATACCGCAAGTGCAGTGAAACTCACTGCCAGACTTATCGCCGATCTTATCAAAGCCAAACCCGACTGCAACCTCGGTCTTGCCACCGGCGGCACGATGGAAGCGGTTTATGCAGAGATCGTCAAAATGAATCAGGCAGGAGAAGTCGATTTCTCGCAGGTAACCAGTTTCAACCTCGATGAATACATCGGCCTCGGACCGGAAGACAAGAACTCCTACCGTTATTACATGAATCATCATCTTTTTGATCACGTCAATATCGACAAAAGCCGCACCAATCTGCCCAACGGCCTTGCAACAGATGAAAAAGCCGAAGGCGAAAGATACGAAAAAGCCATCCGTGATGCCGGCGGCATCGATATGCAGCTGCTCGGTATCGGCAGAGACGGTCACATCGGTTTCAATGAACCGCTCTCTTCTTTCTCCTCACGCACCCGCTGCAAAGCTCTCACCCCTGAAACCTGGCGGCAGAATTCCTTTTACTTTGATCCGCCGGAATCAATGCCGATGCGTGCATTCACTATGGGTGTCGGCACCATCCTTGATGCCCGTCAGGCCCTGCTGCTGATCACCGGCAAATCCAAAGCCGATATCGCCGCCAAAGCGATCGAGGGTCCGATGAGTGCTATGGTCACAGCCAGTGCTCTGCAGATGCACAAAAATGCCATCGTCATCCTTGACGAAGAAGCCGCCGCCAATCTGACTATGCGTGAATATTACGACTGGGTGTTTGCCAACGAACCCCAATGGGCCCCCTACCGCTGAAAAGGATGGATAAAATGAAAAGTATCAATATCAATTGCAATGTCCTGCCGGAATTGGATAAAGGATTCGTGCCGGCAGTCCTCTGGAACCGGGAATTCCGCAAACTTGCCGCCGCAGATGCCAATGCCCGCAAAGTCGCGGTGACTGTCGAACGTATCAACGGTGCGCTGTCGCGTTTTGACACCACTGTGTTGAGTGCTGATGCGGAAAATTCCGCCCTCAATTTGCGTTACATTGAGCGTATTGTCAAATTTATGCTCTGGTCTTTCGGCGGTTGGAAAGTCGGCATTTACGGCGCAGATGAAATCGCTGACGCCCTCAAAAACATCTATTCTGCCGATGGCGAACGTGCTTTTGACTATCAGGTCATGGGCAAAAAAATCTACGACAAAGATTTCACTGTGGTTTCCGGTGCTTATGCAGATGCTCCGGCAGAAAAAAGCGTCCTGATGAAAATCGGGGGTAATTTTGACGGTTGCCGCATCGGTTTCGACCTGGGCGGTTCCGACCGCAAATGTGCCGCAGTCTGCAACGGCGAAACTGTCCACAGTGAAGAAGTCGTGTGGGACCCCTATTTCCAGAGTGACATCCAGTATCATTACGACGGTATTCTCGATTCCCTCCGTCGCGCCGCTGCCAAACTGCCCCGGGTCGATGCCATCGGCGGCAGTGCCGCCGGTGTTTATGTGGATAACCAGCCCCGCATTGCGTCGCTTTTCCGCGGCATTCCGGAAGCAGACTTTGCCACCAAAGTCCGTCCGATCTTCCTTGAGATCGCCAAAGAATTCCCCGGCGTGCCTTTTGTTGTGCTCAACGACGGTGAAGTTACCGCTCTCGCCGGTGCGATCAGTCTTAAACGCAACGCTATGATCGGTCTTGCCATGGGTACCAGTGAAGCCGTCGGTTATGTGACTCCTGCCGGAAATCTGACCGATTACCTCAATGAACTTGCCTTTGCTCCGGTTGATTACCGTACAGACAATGCTCCCTGCGACGAATGGTCAGGTGATGCCGGTGTCGGTGCCCTTTTCCTCTCGCAGCAGGCAGTCGGCAGGATCGCTCCTGCGGCAGGATTTGACTTCGGCAAAATGCCTCTGCCGGAACAGCTCAAAGCTGTCCAGCAGGCTATGGCGGAAAACGATCCGCGTGCCGCGGCGATCTACCGCACCATCGGTGTTTATCTCGGTTACGCCATTGCTCATTATGCTGACTTTTACGAGTTGGAAAATCTCCTGCTCCTTGGCAGGGTATCTTCCGGCAACGGCGGCACGATCATCGTGGAAACCGCCCAGAATTTGCTCAACAGCGAATTTCCTGAACTTAAAGTACAGATCCACGTGCCGGATGAAAAATTCAAACGCCACGGTCAGGCTGTCATCGCCGCCACTCTCTGAGAGGTGTGAAAAAGACAAAAAAAATCCCGGTCAGCAACCGGGATTTTTTTTTGCTTCAATGATTCCGGCGGTTATTTCCGCCGCTAATGCCACCATACCGGAACAGGGCCGTTTACGGTAATATCCCGGAGTGCGGGCTCCTGAAACCGGACCGGTGTTTTCGCCGGGAGCAAGTCCCAGCAACACCCGGCAGACGATAGAGCCGCATTCACTTTTGAACTTATTCAGCGCCTGCTGGATGAGATCATAATGGGCATCTTTGGCATTTTTGTCAGAAATATCCTCACTGCCGTAAAGCATATTCAGCACCATCACCATACCGCTTACTGCACCGCAAACTTCCCTCGACCGCCCGACTCCGGCACCGAATCCTGAAGCGATTTTAAATGCGGCATTGAGTTCAAGTCCGCATTCTTCTGCAAAAGCTCCGACTACAGCCTGGGCACAATTTGCGCCTTCGGCAAACAATTTTTCTGCTGTTTCAGCCTTGGTCATTTCATCTGTCTCCTGTGTTTTTCGAAAAATATATCACATTTCTTTTTTGATGGCAAACGATATTTGAAAAAATCACCCCTAAATATTATAGTAAGTGCAGTACAACAACGATCAGTCTGACATCTTTTGGGTGATTCACAATGAATATCAAAAAAATTTCGATTGTCTTCCTGTGTGCGGCAACAGCTTTGCTGACAGCGGGAAATACCAAAATGGAAACCGTCTATCTGCACGAAAATGATAATGTCGCCAAATTGGAGATTTTTTCTCCGCCCAAAAACAATGGCGTTGCGGTACTGGTATGTCCCGGTGGAGGATATGCCAAACTCTGTGCCACCTACGAGGGACGGGGCATTGCAAAATGGCTCAATAAACACGGCTACACCGCGGCTGTCCTCTACTACCACGTAAAACCAGACACTTATGCCCGGCCTTTGCAAGATGCCAAACGGGCTATGCGCTATCTGCGTTTCAACAGCGGCAAATACGGCATCGCATTTGACCAGATAGGTGTTATGGGGTTTTCTGCCGGGGGGCATTTGGCGACAACGCTTGCAACTCATTTTGATTACGGCGACCTGCAAGCTTCCGACCCGTTGGAAAAAATCTCCTGCCGTCCTGATTTCCAGATTGCCATATATCCGGTGATCACTATGGGTGACCGGACTCACCGCGGCTCTCTGCGTAATCTGCTTGGCAAAAACCCCGATCCGGAAAAAATCAAAGAATTTTCCAATGAATTGCAGGTTTCAGCCGATACTCCTCCGGCATTTGTCTGCCACTCCACTCAAGATACTGTCGTGCCGGTAAGCAACAGCAGAATGTATGTCGAAGCTCTGAAAAAAAATCACATCCCCTGCTCTTATTTTGAATTGACCAGCGGCAACCACGGTCTTGGATGCGGCAAAGGCAGTGAGTGGCAGATGTGGCAGGAAAAATGTCTGCAATGGCTGAAGAGCAATATACTTAATGATCCGCGCAAGGAAAAAACTGTCGTACTCACCTTGGATGATGCGGTAAAAAATCATCTTTATTTTGTTGCTCCATTGTTGAAAAAATACAATTTCAACGCCACATTTTTTATCTGCAAATTCAAAGGCGATGAATTTATGGATGCAAGCGAAGTCAAAGCATTGCAGGATATGGGATTTGAAATCGGTCACCACACTTTCAACCATACGCGTAAAACTGATCCCGAAAACAATTACCTCAACCGGCTTGATGATTTTCTGCAAAGTGCCGGAGTCCGCTATCCGTTAAAAAGTTTTGCCTACCCCAGCGGTCCCTTTGTACCGGCGTTTCAGCCGGAACTCAAAAAGCGCGGTTATATTTTCGGCCGCACTACCGAAAAAAGAGCGTGGGATATCGCCGGTGATAATTTGATGCGGATACCCTGTATCCCTCTGCAAAAAGACAATCGTGAAGAATTTTTGCAGGCATTATCTTTGTGCGGAAACGGCAAAGCCGTCGTCCTGCTTTTTCACGGTGTACCGGACACTGCCCATCCCTGGGTCACTACTTCACAAGAGGCCTTTGCCGAATTTATGCAATACCTCAAAGAAAACAATTACCGGGTCGTTTCTATGCAGGATATGGCAGGCGAAGTCAATCGTTACGATCTTCCGTAATATTTCGTAATTTTGTGCTATTTTTTCGTAATATAATCAAGGAAAAATAATCTGCTTCAACTTATTTTAATACGGTAACATCACAAAATACAAACAACAAAAGGAGGTTTTTTTGATGATGAAGCGTATTTTCATACTGTTTTCCCTGATTTTTACAACGATTGCACTCTTTGCCGCACCGGTGATGCAAAAAAAACAGCCCGAGTGGCAGGGAAAAAGCAAAAACCGTGTACTCATTTTAAACGGCGGGCGTCCCTGGGCCGGTACCGGTACGGCACACTGTTTTGCCAAATCAGGCTTGCGTGTCCGTTGCCTCGACAGCCGTTATCTTGCCGGTGAAGGCGGTGCCACCATCAAAGCAAATGTTTCAGACAAAATCGAACCCGTACCCTTTGACGGTATTACTCCGGCATTCAAATCGCTCCGCAACTATCACCTCGTGATGTTCCATGCCATTCCCGAAAAAAATATGGCAAATATACTCACCGCCAAAAACATCGAGACCCTCAAAAATTATGTTTCAAACGGCGGTCATGTACTTTTCACATATACCGTACCGCAAGTTATCGCAGACTTACTGCCGGTGGAAATCAGCGAACCATACGGGGTTGAAGCGGATGAAATTTTCTACGCCAACCGCCCCCGGGCTGATGTTTTCAAAGATTTCCCGGAAAAAATCCCCGTTTTGAAATCTTTCAATGTCTGCACCCTCAAACCCCGCGCCAAAGCATTGAGTATGATCCACACTGCTGACGGCGATGCGGTTTCTCCCTACATAGCTACCTGGAATATCGGCAGCGGCACAGTTTCTTATCTCAATGCCGAAGTGGTTTATGCCAGATCACTCAAAGAATTGAGCAACTGGGCATACAGCAGCGGTCTGCTGCCTGCAGTCGCAACTCTTTGCGGCAACTTCTCCGGAGTAAATCCGACCACGATGTTCAAAAAACTTATGCCGATCGTTGCTCCTGTACAGCAGGGTATAGTCGTTGCCGATGTCGCAGAACCAAAATTAGGCATCACCGCCGATACCGCAAAACCGGTTATCCTCGGCAAAACGAGTGCCTCTTTGAGCAACGGCAGCACCCTTACCGTTGACTCCAACGGTGCTGTCAGCATCTGCTGGCCGGGACAAAAGCAGCCCCTGCTCCAGAATATGCGGATACCTGAAATCGGCGTTGACGGCAATCAGGTGACCTATGACACGACCACTCACGAAGCCACCGCAGCAGCCGCAGAAATCAAAAAAATCGCCTTAAACTGGAAATTCGCCGGCTTATCGGTTGCCAATAACAATGAAATCGCCGTAACGTACACTGCACCCAATTGCAAAATGATACGCTTTTTCAAAAGCGGCAAAATGGAACTTGACGGCAGAAAATTTTCCGGCGTTGCCGAAAGAGTTGAAATCGTAGAACTTCCGGCAATGATCCAACAAATCCAATTCAATGGCGAACTTGCTCCTGCCGAACCGCTCTTTGTCCGCCGTTTCTCCTGTTACATACCTCCGCGCGGTTACACCGATGTTGATATGAGAGGCAAAACAGCCGGCGATACCGGTTTGTGGGGATATTTCGGCGCCGGACAGCCCTTTGAATTTCTGGTCTGCAAAAACGGTCTTTATATGAGCAATATTTCCGTGCCGCAGTCAGTCGACGTCAGGATGTCCCGCAGTCAAAACGGCAAAAATATCAAATTTTACCGCGGAATAAATTTCGGCAGAGTCAAAGCTCCGCAAACCGCAGTGGACTACTGGTACTGGTTCAGCGAAGGACCGGAACGCGCCCACAATGACTACCTTGCGATGTATCAATTCCAGCGGCAGAATCTCCGCCGTGCTGTCGGGCTGAAAGAAATACCGACTTATCCCTCTACCAAAATGAGCCACCAGCTCTCGCAGGCAGAATATGATACGATCCTGAAAAAAGCGATCGAAGTCGGCTATCGCTACGCTCATTCCGGCATGTTGGAAACTGCTTTGGAATCGACTTTTTCGGATGAACTCAACCAGTTCCACAAATCCATTGCAGACAAAGGCATCATTCCGAAAACCTGGAGTGCAGGCAGTTATCTGCTCGGAGATTCAGGCTGGATCTACAACAACCATCCTGAATGGCTGGTCAGAGACAAAAACGGCAAAATTTTTGCCTATGGCGGAACTCGATATCCGGTGATTGACCTCAACAACAAAGAATTTATCAAATGGTACAAAGAAGTCGCCAAAAAGACCATCGATTCCGGTGTCAAATGGATTTATCGTGATATGGATGGTGCTGCGGCAAGTTCAGTCAACTATGCCACCCTGGAAAGCCCCAACGGTATGCCGGTCCAGATCGAAATTTACAAATTTTTGCAGGACAACGGTTGTATGGTGGGTGTCGAAGGGATGAATCCGCTGGTGCTGGATGAATACTGGTACCGGGAAAATCTTTACAAACCTTTTACCGGCAATGAATTCTGTCTGGTCGGTTCTCTGCCCACCGGCAACTATGCCGACGCACTGAATATCGATCCTTTCCGTACTGCGATGTACGGCTGTTTCCCCACATTCTGGCTTGCCGGATACACCTACAATTTTGAAAGTATTCCCGGAGAAATCAAACGGGCGGATTCAGTTATCAAACACCTGAAAAAAATCAACGAAGCGCTTGACCTTGCCGGAATGCCTTTCATCCGCGAAACAGCTTTCGGTACGACCTGGTACGGCAAAAACGGCGGTGCGCTTTTCTTCTGCAATCCGACAAAAAAAGCCGTCATCAATCTGCCGCAGGGCTGGGTGATCGACGGTGTTGAAGGCAATGTCCTCACTGATGTCCCGGCATATTCGATGTATGTGTTGAAAAAACGCTGAATCATATATGCCGACCTCCCACTCCGGTCACACCTGTGACCGGAGTTTTTTTATCAAAGCAGATGCGACAATTATACATAAAATAAGATAATTCATACATAGTATCTGCTGATATTCAAGTGTATATTTAAATGTTTTCAGCAAAAAAAGTTGATTTTTGTGCAATATGATGATATTGTAAGAACATCCCTTTTAAAACAACATATAAAGGAAAGGTTTTTATGAAAGCAGGGAAATTTATAATTGGATGCCTGACGCTCTTGCTGTGTGTCGGCATTGCCGCCGCCCCGCAGGGTATGAAAAAGAAACAGCCCGGGTGGCAGGGAAAAGGCAAAAACCGTGTACTGTTCCTCAATGGCGGCAGACCATGGCAGGGTGAAGACGCATTCCGTCCCTTTGTCAATTCAGGATTGCGTGTCCGCGGTCTTACCAGCTGGTATCTTGCCGGTGAAGGCGGTGCGACTATCAAAACCAATGTCGGCGACAAAGTCGAACCCACTCCCCACGACGGGATCACCCCCGCATTTAAAATGCTCAAAAATTACCACTTGGTCGTTTTCCACCAAATCCCGGAGCGGAATATGATAAATATTCTTACCCCGGAACGCATTGCCGCGTTGAAAACCTACGTTGAAAACGGCGGTCATGTGCTTTTTGCCATAACGGTGCCTGATTCTGCCGATGAATTGCTGCCGGTGACCTTTGAGGGACTCCACGATGTCGAAGGAAATCTTTTTGCGACCCGTCCCGACAGCAAGTTTTTCAAAGATTTCCCCAAGAAAATGCCGGTTTTCCGCTCTTTCAAACTTTGTTCTCCCAAAGACGGTGCCACCGTGCTGAGTATGATCCAGACCCAGGAAGGAGATCCGGTAGCCCCGTATATCGCCCGCTGGAATATCGGCAAAGGTACTGTTTCTTTCCTCAATGCACAAGTCACCTATCCCAGAATGCTCAAAGAGTTGAAAAACTGGGGTTACTGCGATGGCTTCCTGTTGGCGGCAGCTGCCGACTGCGCAGGATTTGATGAAGTCGACCCGGCGAAATTTTTCAAAAAAATGATGCCGATCGTTGCCCCCGTCCAGCAGGACACTGTCGTTGCTGATGTAGCGGCTCCCGAACTGGGCGTATCCGTTGAAAAAGGTGATGTTACTATTTCTGGCAACACTGCTGTTTTTGCCAATGGCACGACCCTCTCGGTCAATGTTGACGGCACTGTTAACATCACCTACCCCGGCAAAGCCAAACCGTTTATCAAAAACTATCAGATCCCGGTCATTTCCTGTGAAGGGAATCAGGTAACCTACGACTCCACCACCCACGAAGCCACTGCCGGAAATGCCGAAACAGTTGCCAGCGGAACCAAATGGCAGTATGCCGATCTTACCAAAATCAATAACAACGAAGTCGCGGTAAGCTACACTGCCGCAGACGGCAAAATGCAATGGATCTTCAAAGCCGGCAAATTGAATCTTGACGGTCGCGAATTAAACGGCTTTGCTGAAAGAGTCGAAATCATCGAGTTCAACAAGATGATCCAGCAGATTTCTTTCAAAGGCAGTCTGGATCTTGAATCCCCGCAGTTTGCCCGCCGTTTCTCCTGCTATTCTCCACCGCGCGGTTATGCTGACTTTGATATGAGCGGCAAAACCACCGGAGATACTTTCACCTGGAACTATTTCGGCTCCGGTCAGCCCTTTGAATACATCACTTGCAAAAACGGCATCTATCTCGCCAATGTCGCAACTCCCCAGGCCACCACGGTAAAACTGATCCGTAAACAAGGCGAAAAATACATCACATTCAGCAGAGATGTCAACATCGGCAGATGCAAAGCTCCGCAGACTGCCGTCGATTACTGGCACTGGTACAGCGACGGCAAGGAACGCGGTCACAATGATTATCTTGCGATGTACCAATTCCAGCGGCAGGAATTGCGCCGTGCCGTCGGTCTCGGCGAACTGCCCTCTTACCCGATGGTTGCCTGCTCTGCCCAGCTGACCCGCAGCGAAAAAGAAGCTGTCATCGACAAAGCGATCGAACTGGGTTACCGCTATGTCCACACCAGCGGATTTGAAACTTCCATTGAACATACTTTCAGTGCAAACAGTAACGAATCAAACAGAGCCATTGCTGCCAAAGGTATCAAGCCGCATTTGTGGAGTGCCGGCAGCTATGTGCAGGGTGACGGCGGCTGGATCATCAACAACCATCCCGAATGGTTTGTCAAGGATCAGAATGGCAAAATCTTTGCCTATGGTCAGGGCCGCTATCCTGTCATCGACGTCAACAATCAGGAATTTGTCGACTGGTACAAAAAACTTGTCAAAGAATCTATTGATGCCGGTGTGGGCTGGGTCTATCGCGATATGGATGGTGCGGCTTCCCGTACCGTAAACTACGCGCGACCGGAAAGTCCGGATGGTATGCCCACTCAAATCGACATTTACAAATTTTTCCAGCAAAACGGCTGTCTGGTCGGTATCGAAGGTATGAATCCGCTGGTGCTGGATGAATACTGGTATCGTGAAGCCAAATATGTCCCGTTTGCAGGAAATGAATTCTGTTTGGTCGGCTCGGTGCCGAGCGGTAACTTTGCCGATGCTTTGAATCTTGATCCTTTCCGTACTGCGATGTACGGATGCTACCCGATATTCTGCCTCTCCGGATATACCTATGGTTTCGATCGTATCCCGGGTGAAAACGAAAGAGCCGAAATGGCAGTCAAGTATGTCAAAAAGATCAATGAAGCTCTGGATCTTGCCGGAATGCCCTATGTCCGCGAAACAGCTTTCGGTACGACCTGGTACGGCAAAAACGGCGGTGCGCTTTTCTTCTGCAACCCGACCAAAAAAGCCGTCATCAATCTGCCGCAGGGCTGGGTGATCGACGGTGTTGAGGGCAATGTCCTCACCGATGTCCCGGCTTACACTATGTATGTGTTGAAAAAGCAGTAAACGTAAGCATTAAAAAGACCTCCGGTTTTCCGGAGGTCTCTTTTTATCGCAATATCAATGCAGCAATGACCGGATAAACTGCAACTCCTGCTGTGCAAGAGTTCTTTCTCCGAGATCGACCCATTCGCCCAGCCAGCCGAGGCGGATCGCCGCAATCAATTCCGGCAGATAACGCCATGATATTTCAGGCAGATAGTTGTGCATATACAACTCTTTTTGCAATGCTGTTGCCGCCTTGCCGTTGAACCACGCCGGATCATCTCTCCCCAGACAGCCCAACAGCAAAGCCAAGTCGTATCCGGCACTTTTCCAACCGGCAAATTCCCAGTCTATAACCGCAGATATCGATCCGTTTTTGATCAATATATTGCCGGGATGAAAATCGCCGTGTGCGAGCATTGCCGGCAAAGAAGTTTCCATACTTACAAAATTTTGCAGAGATTGTGCGATTTCTGCCGTTTCGCGGTACAAATCCGGCATTTTCTGCTGTATAAATCCAAGCAGATCATGGATATATCCGGCAAAGAAAAATCTTTCATTGGGCAAATCCGGCAGATCCGGCAGGAGTGCGGCATTTTTGAACTGCACTAGAAACTGCCCCCACAACACACCGTATTCAGCAATGTCACCCAGCTTATGACGCGGCAGAGAGTCGCTTGCCGCAAATGGCCGCATCTGCCAGAAACCATTTTCTCTGCATACACCGTATCCACCCTGAGCAGTCCGCAAATGAAGATGTATTCCCGGGACTCCGTTTTTTTGCAAAAAATCCAATAATACACTCTGCCTGATTTGCTTTTCTTTTTTAGCAAGGTCAAATTTCTCAATAAAGTAAAAATTTCCGGCGGTATCCTGGGCGGTAAAACGCTCAACACTGCGGTTGGGACTGCCGCTTACAGCAATATTGCTCCGGCAAAGAAAATCTTTTTTAAAGAGGGCAAATAGATCCTGATCCTGCATTTCTGACTCCTTTTGCTCTTAAATTACCACAACTGCCGCAGATTACAAGCAAAAAAAATTGCAAATCATCTTTTTATGCTGTATATTCAAGCAGATCCAACAGGAGAAAACTCATAATGCCGGAAATTTCAATTGTCATGCCTTTTTACAACCCGGGCAGAATCGTCGCTGAAACCATTGATTCTATACTGGGGCAGAGTTTTGCCGACTTTGAACTTATCATCGTCAACGACGGCTCTGACAGTGAAAACAGCAGTTTTTTGCAAACACTTGACGACAGCCGCATCGTAATCATAAATCAGGCAAATTCAGGCGTGGCAAACGCCAGAAACACCGGTGTCACCGCCGCCAAAGGCAACTATATCGCTTTTGCCGATCAGGATGACCTCTGGGCAAAAGAAAAACTTGCAATCCAATACGATATGCTTGCCAATGATCCGGATTGCGTACTCAATTATACCGCTATCGAAATCATCGGCAATGCCGGCAGGAGGACTATTCCGGTTTTCAAACCGCTGTCAGGATATGTTTCAACTCAACTTGCACGGAAGAATCCGATTTTGACAGCGAGCTGCGTGATGGTACGCAAAGCCGTTTTAAGTGCCGGAAACATATCTTTCAGGACACAGTTTGAACCTTGTGACGATTGGGATTTTTATTTGCAATTATCGCTGGCTGGTAAATTTTCTTTTGCAAAGCAGAAACTTACTTTTTACCGTCTGCATCAAAACAACCTCAGCAATAATTTGGCAAAGATGTACCTTGCAGGCTGGGAAATGCTTTCATTTTACCGCACGCACCCGAGAATTTTCAAATGCAAAAACACCTTTGTCCGGCTTTATATTGATTGGCAATTACGCAAAGCTATGGCTGAACACGCCTACGGGATGGCATATATCTCCGGAGGGAGAAAAAAATTCCGGCAGTGGATCTTTTCCGCCCTGACGCTCAATCCCTTGGATTTGCGGGTCTGGAAACTTTTCCTCTGCCGGAGTTTTTAACAGACGGTGTGCTTATTTATCAAACAGCAGCACCAATCCCTGAAAATCTTGCAGTTTTTTGATTGTCAATGTATTGCAGAAACGGCTGATTTTGACTCCGGGCGGCAGTAATTCTCCGGAGATTTTCCAACTCCGGGGAACTTTGACCTTGATTTTGCCGGGAGTATTACCAAATGTATGCACGACCAGCAGCGCCATTTGGTCATTTTGCCGCATCCAGGCCTGATGACCTTTGGGGTCGAGCCATCCCAGTCCGGTTTTGCGGACAAGACGGTTGTCACCAACTCCGATGACCGGTACTGCTTTGCGATACAACTGACAGGCTTTATCGACGATGTCCAACTGATGCTCACTCAACGGAGCAATATCCCCGGAAAAACAGAGTCTGCCCATAAAACCTGCCGCCAGCGAGTAATAAAAGCGGTTATCATCATCTTCGGGGTGAAGCGTTGCCCACAACTGGTTTTTGCGCATAGGCAGTAACCCTGCGGTATTGGCGGCGATGATCGGAATTTCCACTCCCTCGTGGGCATCGCTGGAACTGACCAGAGAGCCAAGCCGCAACCACGCCGGAGTCAGGCGATTGCCGCCGGAAGCACAGACTTCCAACACCAGATCAGGCATTTCAGCCAGCAGACGGCGGAAAAATTTCTCCACCCCCAGTATATGCTGACGCAATCCCTCTGCCGGGGATTCTGCTCCGTCGCAACCGAAACCGGTCGCGGCATTGTAATCGATTTTAGTATAACCGATATTATTTTCTTTGAGGAATTTGATGACCTTTTCCGCCACATATTCCACAACTTCATCTTTGCGGAAATCGAGGAAACTGCGAACACCGTTTTTGAGTATTTTGCCATTAAGATGCAAAAACCAGTCCGGATGCTCCGCCAGGACCCGGGAATTATCAACTGCGTTTTCAAATTCAAACCAGATACCGGGAATGTATCCTTTTTGCCGCAGTTCGTCGCAGAAATGTTTGAATCCCTGCGGGTATTTGTCCGCATCAATGATCCAGTCACCGATCCCGGCACCCTCTTTGATAAACCATCCGTCATCCATAATAAAATACCGGATGGGAAATCTTTTGAGTTTATCCGCGATCGGCAGCAAGTTGCAGGGATAAGGTTTTCCCCAGGTGGTACACCAGTCATTAAAAAGCAGCGGCAGATCTTTTTCCTGCTCACGGACTTCACCTTCGCTGAAACCGACGATACGGTTTTGCATATCCTGCACATCACCGGCAACGCAAGTGACAGCGGCGGCGGGAGAAGTGAGACTTTCACCGGGAGCGAGAGTTTTTTTCCACTGACCGAATTCGAGATCGGGATATCCGCCGGAAATATTGATCGTATCACGCTTGCGGTTCACTTCCAATTCCCATGAGCCGAAAACATCCAGCACCGCGCCCCAGGTCACACCGGCTTTGGTATCAGTGAAACCGATCTGCGGGAAATAGGCTTTGCTGGGTTTGGAACTGTTTTCACCGAAACGCAATATGCGGGGGGCGAATCCGGCCCAGGAGCGTTCCAGACCGAATTCCTCGGCATAACGTTCCACCAGTCGGCCCTCGGCACTCCAGCTGCAAAGCCACTGGGCAATTTTATAAGTATCCGGAGCATCATCACTCTGGAAAGGTGAAAGTCCGCCAAGTGAAAATGCAGCAAGATATTCGACATCGATTTCTGTCTCACTCTTGTTGGTCAAAGTGGTGGAAACAGTAATAAAACGGTTTCCGGGCTGCCAGCAGACATCCTGATAAGCCTCTATGCCGCGATCATCACGGACGGTCAGCCGGACTCCGTTGGGAAGTTCGGAAAACGCATACTGGTTGAGTCTTGCCACGCTTTCGCTGTCGCGCATACTGTTTCCGGCACTGTTTTCCAAGCCGTAAGCATCTCCGGCGAGTTTGTACTGGATGGCACTTTCCACCTCTCTGCCGAAAAATTCAAGGTCCCAGATTTTATGCAGGACTTTGCAGGCGACAGTGTTGTTGGTATCCCTGCGGTGCGGGACGATGCTTTTTTCCATACCGGCGGGAATGAGTTTCATTTCCACGCGATTATTTTCTTCGGCCCAGATGACGGTCATATCACCGAACACCTGCGTTTTGACGACTTTTTGATTCATATTTCCACCTGTATTTACAAATTATCCGTGCATTATTGCACGCATTTCACCCAATAAAAAGCGACTGCACATCCCCAGATGACAGAAAGTATCACCCACAATATCACTCCGTGCAATACCGGACGGATACCCAATTCCCGGAGTTTCGCCCGGTCGAGGTTGGCTCCGATGAGAAAAAGCGTCATTACCATCAGATATTTGGAGATATCTTTGAGCAGACTGCCGCCATTTTCCAGTACCGGAAAAAATGTAACTGCCGCCGCGGCGACAATAAACCCGGGGATGAACCACGGAACTTTGATTTTCAACTTACCATTACCGCCATTTTTGGGAGCAATGAAAAGTGACAGAAAAACCGTCACCGGCACGATCCACAAAGCTCGTGCCAGTTTGACGGTAGTACCGGTTTCCAAAGCGACATCACCATACTGGAAACATGCTCCCACCACCGAACTTGTATCGTGAATTGCCAGTGCGGCAAAATAACCGAATTGCTCCTGCGAAAACCCAAGCCAGTGTCCCACCGCAGGGAAAACCAGCAATGCCACTGCATTGAGAGCAAACACCGTGACCGAAGCGACTGCCACTTCGTGTGCCTTTGCACCGAGAGCCGGAGCCGCGGCAGCGATGGCACTGCCTCCGCAGATTGAAGTCCCGGTACTGACAAGATAGACTGAATTTACCGGAAGAGAAAGTCTTTTACCGATAAAAGCCCCCAGTCCGAGTCCGAGAACGATTCCGGCAAAAGTATAAATAAAACCGTTTGTCCCAGCCTGCAGAACTTTGTGCAAATTCATCCCGCATCCCATACCGACGATCACCAGCCCCAGCAGATTGGAAGTGATTTTGGATGTGAATCCGGCAAACGGATTGCCCCAGGTAACAGCAAAAATGATTCCGGCAAAAACCGCCACGCCGGGAGCATAATCCCGCGCGGCTCCCCACATCCACGGGACAAGAAAAAATGCCAATGCGACCAATATGAATGTAATTTTTTTCAACATTTGAGTTTCACCTCTTGCTTTCCAGCAAACGAGTCAGGGATATTCCCAAAAGCTGCATAGTCCACTCCACATCTGCCCCGGCACGGTGTGCGGCATATTCTGACACATCATCCAGTTGAAAAAGTGACCGCAGATACTGCAAACGGTACGAAGGCAATCCGGGATGGGAACATTTCAAAAGTTTGATCGTATCCACCGTTTTACCCTGCCACAAGGTCATACCACTGCGGCAGAGGCTTTCCTGCAGAAATCCGAGATCAAAGCGGACATTGTGACCGACCAGCACCGAACCTGCGGCAAAATCCATAAATTCAGGAGCGATCTCAGCAAACACAGGAGCATCGCACACCATATTGTCGTCGATATGATGTACAGCACTCGCACTGTAAGGAATTTTTCTTTCCGGATTGATCAAAGTCTGATAGCGGATATAGTTGCCGTCTTTGTCCACTCTGACTGCGGCCAACTCTACAATGCGATCGCAAACGGGGCTCATACCGGTAGTTTCGAGATCAAATACCGTAAAGGGCCCCAATCCGTACCAGTTATTTTGCATAGCCTTCCGGAAATTTCAGCTGCCATTTCCAGGCGGACTCGATGATTGCACCGGCGGATTCATATTTCGGCTGCCAATTCAATTCTTTGCGGGCGAGGTCACTGCACGCAATCAGGCGGGCAGGATCACCGGGACGGCGGGGAGCAACTTCATAAGCGACCTTTTTGCCTGTGACACTTTCGGCGGCACGGATGATCTCATAAACTGACAAGCCGTTGCCGGTACCGAGATTGTAATGTCCGCTGCGGGGGGCAGAAAGGGCAAGTTCATGGGCCTGTGCCAAATCCAGGATATGGATATAATCACGGATACAACTGCCGTCCGGGGTATCATAATCATCGCCATAGAGCATAAGTTTTTCCCGTTTACCGCGGACAGTCTGCAAAATAATCGGTATCAAGTGACTTTCCGGACGGTGATCTTCGCCGTGGATCTCTGTTGCTCCGGCGGCGTTGAAATAACGCAGAGCCGCATAACGCAGTCCGTAGATTTCGCTGTACCAGTGCAAAACTTTTTCAAAACAGAGTTTTGATTCGCCGTACGGGTTGATGGGCACCTGGCGGTCATTTTCGCAAATCGGAACTTTTTCCGGCTGGCCGAATGTCGCAGCGGTGCTGGAAAAAACAAATCTTTCAGTACCGCCCTGCACTGCTGCATCTGCCAGATTTATGGCATTGGCAAGGTTATTCACAAAGTATTTTGACGGATTCTGCATAGATTCGCCCACCAGAGAAAAGGCGGCAAAATGCATCACAGCGTCGAACTTTTCGGCTTTAAAAATCCTGATCAGATTTTCCCGGTCAGCGAGGTTTCCCTCAATAAATCTTGCCCTCGGATCGACGGCATCCCGGTGTCCGGTAATAAGGGCATCAAAAACCACGACTTCATAATCGTGGTCAAGCAGATATTCCGCACAGGCACTGCCGATATATCCGGCACCACCGGCTACAAATACTTTTTTTGACATAAATTTACTTCCTGTTATTGCATTTTATAAAAAAAGACATTATACTATATGTAAAATATACTCACTATGTATGGATTTTTCAACTTGCTTTTATGAAAAAAGACGAAGCCATTTTGCTTTTGGCATCCGGCGAAAGCTCCGCCGATATCCGCTATGCCACCGGACTGAATACTCCGGATAATTTTATTGCGTTTGTCATCAACGGACAAAGTTACGCCATTCTCTCCCCTCTGGAATACGACCGGGCCCGAAAAAGCGATAACAAGACCTGCCTGGTTTTGCGTGACAGTGATTTCAACGGACCGGACAAACTGGAAGTCATAAAAACCGTCGCGGACAAATTCGACCTCAACCAGTTTACCGTCCCCGCCGATTTCCCGTTATTATGGGCAGACAGATTGCGGGGAAACGGATTCAGGGTGATCCCGGCTGCAAATGCTATTTTCCCACAGCGGGAATTTAAAACTTCCCGCGAAGCAGAATTGATCCGCGAAGCAGAAAAAGCCGCCTGCTCTGCACTCTGCCGGGCAGTGGAAATCATTGGTGAATCCTCTATCGGTAAACGCCGGGAAATCATCTGGCGAAATGCCCCGTTGACCAGTGAAATACTCCGGGGGGAAATAGACTGCCAATTGATACGGTGCGGTATGTTTCCGACCGGCACGATATGTGCCGGCGGCAGTCAATCAGCCCAGCCTCACAATGCCGGCAGCGGCATTCTTTATGCATATACTCCGATAGTAATGGATATTTTTCCCAAATCAATGGATAGCGGTTACTGGGGTGATTTGACCCGCACAGTCGTCAAAGGGAAAGCTCCTGATATCGTCAAAAAAGCTCATACGGCAGTTTGCGAAGCAAAATGTGCCGCCATATCAGAAATTGCTGTCGGCAAGCGTCCGGCAGATTTACACACGCTGGCGGAAAGAATTCTGGCATCGCACGGTTTCACCACCGGAGTCGGGGATTCGGGAGATTACGGATTTTTTCACAGCCTCGGTCACGGTGTCGGGCTGGAAATCCATGAAGAACCCCGCATCTCGTACCGCAACACCAGCCCGCTGCAAGGCGGTGAAATAATCACCATCGAACCCGGTCTTTATTATCCGGAGTGGGGAGGGATCAGGCAGGAAGATCTGCTCTACATTTCTCCCGGCGGTGATGTCCAAAACTTCACCACGCTGCCGGATACGCTGGAAGTACCTTAAATTTTCAATGCTTCCCAGCGTTCAGCAAGCACAGAAATACTGCATTTTTCCAAAGTCCGCATTTCCGGTACGGTGGCGGCGATTTTTGCTTCCATCAGCAGCATAAAGAATTTTTCCATATCGCTGTACGGTAAAACTTTTTCGATGTTGTCACAAGTAAGGTAAAAACATTCGCAATAAGGAATGACCGGTTCGATTTTAGCAAGGTCTTTTTGTGGCATGGCGATCGCTCTCTGCAAACGCAATCGGAATGCTTTCATATAGCGTTCAGAGCGTTCCACCACCGCAGGTGTACTTAGAAATCCCGGACGGAAAATGAAATCCATATCCTGCTGTATCTCATCGCATATTTCCCGGCAATGACCGAGTTTTCGCAAAAGCGACACCACTTCCTGACGCCCATCCAATGTTTTTTGCAGCAAGTCCATGATCCGGCATCCGCAACTGTAAAGTTCCTGATCAGCAGAATCCTTTGCCGCTTGGAAATCCCGGTTTGAACGGATATTCCAGAGTTCTCCCCCCATTGCCTCTTTTACAGCAAAATCGGTAAAATCCTCTTTCCATTCAGGATAATCAAGGAAAAATGTCAATTTCATTTCGTTGGAAATCCGCAGGGAACTGCGCAGATACTTTATCGCCGTTGAATCATTACGGAAAAGTGCCAGCAATGCCCTGTGATGAGAAAACTCTGCCTCCTGTTTTACCAGAAAAAGGGCTCTGCCATAATTATTGCCGTCAAAAGTTTGGGCGGGAAATGCCTGCACACTGCCGTCAGAAGTCATTTTGACGCTTTCCGGCATCAAATCATTTCCTGCCCACGCACTGCACCCCGAAAGCGTATATTTATCCGCCGCCGGAATGTGCCGGTTTACAAGAGATGAGGAAAGATTTTTTTGCGGCAGATCTGTAATGATTTCAACAATTCTGCCATTTTTGCCGACGACAGCGATTTTAAGCTGTAAAAATTCCGGCAATGCAATATTTTCAAATATATCAGCAGCAATTCCGGCGGAAAAGTTTTCTTCCACAAATCCGGCAAGTGCCTCGGTAAGCGGGACGCCGGTAAAAATACGCCCCTGTCTGTAAAGTACCATGAACTTTTCAACCGCATCATTTACCGGATGGATTTTCCGCCGGTACACCGTTGGCATGGAATGAAAATAAAAAGAAACAGTTTCTGCCAGTATCCCCGGCACAGCAAAACTGACAATGCTTTTATCCAGCAAATCAAGTTTATCCTGCGGTACCTGCACCGTGGCACCGTCGGTTTCACTTCCCGGATCAAACTCGTATTTCACCGGAAATATTTCATCAGCAACTATCATTTCATCCGGCCAATCTTGTGCATCGGGCATACACTCGACTTCCTGCGCCAGCATGATCTCGCAACGGGGAGCAAAGTCAATATGTTTCTGCCGATGCCATTGCTGCAGAGATTTCACCGAGTTGACATTTACCGGCAGAACCTTGTCAAAATGAGAAAAAATACTTTCTTTATCCAGCCACGCCCCCGGATGCCGGAGCTTTATTTCCAGATATTGTAAATCATCATAAGTTTTGTAAAAAGCGTCAAGCCCGCATTCTGACTCCCCTGCCCGGTTTTCCAGCAACCCTTCGCGAATAAAAATTTCTCTGGCTTCTGCCGGTGCGGCATTACCGTAGTGGCAACGTCTGCCGTGGTGTATGACGATCGCCCCGAGAGAAACTTTTTCCCTGGCATAAACGAATCCGGATGAAGCATCATAGTATGGTGCGGTATAACTTTTTTTGCAGACGTGCGGTGCGACCTCTTCCAGAATGTTTGCTTTTATTCCGGCATTGATACGGGAAAATATCCGGCTGGTTTCCACCAGAGAAAAAAAGAGCAGACAATCCGGCAGATTTTTACACTTCGCCAGAGTCGAAGCGGGAAACACTGTAAATTTTTTACCTTTGTAATCGCTGTACAAGCGGCTCTCTCTATCCAATATACCCAGATGACGCGGCAAGGCACTCAAAATACTTTTATGTATGGAATCCCAGGAAATATTTTTCATATCTATTTCAGGAATATCCTTGCATATACCCATTTCGCGGCACAAATCCCGGAGATCGGCAACCAGATTACGGAATTCCCTCACCCGGCGGTAATTGAAATAATTTTGCACACAGAATTTTTTGAGGGCATTATTGGATTCCGCCGCGGCGACAAGAGCGTGATGGATATTGAGTATTGTGCCGAAATCGGAATTTTCGCCGTGGAATTTGCGATGGGCAGTATCAGCGGCTTTTTCCGACTCAAAAGGTCTTTCCCGGAAATCCGGGATGCTTAAAAATGCGGCGATGACAATTATTTCCGGCAAAACTTTGCGTTCTGCGGCGGCGAGCAGCATTTTGCCCAGATGCGGATCCAGCGGTATCCTGGCAAGTTTATGTCCGCACTCGGTCAATCTGCCATTTTTATCCAAAGCCAGCAGATCCGCCAGCGTTTCCCTGCCCTCCCGGATACCGGCGGGCGACGGCGGATCCACCAGCGGGAATTTTTCCAACGGCGGCAGACCGAGTTCTGCCATCTGTAATATCACCCCTGACAATGCTGAACGCTGTATTTCAGGGGGAGTGTAATCAGCAAAACCTGCCATATCGTTTTCGCTGTAAAGATGCACACACACTCCGGCGGCAATACGGCCGCACCGCCCCCGCCGCTGGCGGCAACTGGCTTTGGAAACCGCCTCTATCTGCAATTCCTGTATCCTTGTCCGCGGATTGTAACGGCTCAGCCTGACCAATCCTGAATCAATAACTGCATGTATCCCCGGTATCGTTACCGAAGTTTCTGCGACATTGGTGGAAAGCACCACCCGGCGCATTTTACCGGGCGAGAAAACTTTTTGCTGGCTGGCGGCAGCCAATCTGCCAAACAGCGGCAGAATTTCGCAATGCTTCAACTGCTTGCCTTCCAGATATGATGCACAATCCCGGATTTCCCGTTCTCCCGGCAAAAAGACCAGAATATCGCCATCGACTCCGGCATCGAGCAGAAACTCCACTCCGTGCCAGACCTGCACCGCCAATTCTTCCTCGGAGTTTTCCAGATAATAATCCTCTATCGGATAGAGTTTTCCCTCCACTTGTACGACAGGAGCAGAATCAAAAAATCCTGAAATTTTTTCCGATTCCAGCGTTGCAGAGGAAATTATCACTTTGAGATCGCGGCGGCGCGACAGAATATTTTTCAGATATCCGAGTAAAAAATCAATATTCAAAGATCTTTCGTGTACTTCGTCAAGAATTATGCAGTCATATTGCCATAAAAGTGGATCTTTGACCGTTTCCGCCAGCAGAATGCCGTCGGTCATAAACTTGACGACAGTTTCATTTGAAGTCATATCATCAAAACGGACTTTGTAACCGACTCCCTCCCCCAATGCCGTTCCGGTTTCAGAAGCCACCCGGCGGGCAAGAGCCGAAGCGGCTATCCGGCGGGGCTGGGTACAGCCTATACGTCCCTTTCTGCCGCAACCGTATGCGACCGCAAGTTTCGGCAGCTGAGTCGTCTTGCCGGAACCTGTTTCACCGCATACGATGATCACCTGATGTTTTTTCAGCAGATCAAGGATTTCCGATGCGTTGGCAGAAATGGGTAATTCACCCGGAATGTCGCAACGGAGTTTTTCGGCAGCGGCAAAAAGATTCTGTGTCGCCAGAGTTTGCAGATATTCCAGAAATGCAGCCAGTTTTGCCGGATCTTTCTCCTGGCGGATGAGGTGCAGACGCCGTTTGAGCCTCGCCTGATCGCGTAAAAGCAGTTTGGCGGCGGCTTTGTTTATTTTGCTGTAAAGTTCCTGATTGGAAACGGATTTTTCTCTTGTCGGCATATCTACTTCTTTCTTCGGGTATATAATATATATTTGCAGTACAGTTAATTCAACCTTGCAGAGATTGCCAAGCGGAGTTTTATGTGCTATATTTTAGCAAAAACATTTTATTTGGAATTTTGGTATGGCTCAATGCAATTTCTGTCCCCGGCAATGCCGGGTCGACCGCGATACTGATGCCGGTTTCTGCGGTATGAAATCAAAACCGGTCGTCGCCCGTGCGGCACTGCATTTCTGGGAAGAACCCTGTATAAGCGGCGGCAACGGCTCCGGTGCGGTATTTTTTTCCGGCTGCAATCTGCGGTGTGTTTTCTGCCAGAATTATGATATCAGCACTTGCGGCAGCGGCAAAGAAATTTCATCCGGACGCCTGCGGGAGATATATCAGGATCTGATTGCTCAAAAAGCAGATAACATAAATCTGGTAACTCCGATGCATTTCTCTGATGCTGTGCTTGACTCGCTCACGCCGCCCCCCGGAGTACCTGTGATCATCAACACCAATGGTTACGAATCCGTCGATAATCTGCGCCGTTTTGAGGGCAAAGCAGATATCTATCTGCCGGATATGAAATACAGCGATGATCAGGCGGCGGAACGCTATTCCCACGCACCGGATTATTTTGAAAAATCCTGCAATGCCATCAAAGAAATGTACCGTCAGACCGGCAAATACCAATTGGATGAATCGACCGGACTGCTTAAAAGCGGGGTCATAATCCGCCATCTGGTACTGCCGGGAATGTTGGAAAACACCAGAGGTGTGATTGATTTTGTGGCAAAAAATTTTGCTCCGGGTGAAGTGCTTTTCAGCCTGATGCGGCAATACATCCCCTGCGGCAAAGCAGAAGATTATCCGGAAATCAACCGGAAAACCTCCGATGAGGAATATGAAACTGCGGTAGAATACCTCTTTCAATCCGGTATAGAAGACGGCTTTTTACAGGAAAAGGAATCCGCAGGCAGTGAATTTATCCCCGCTTTTGACGGTACAGGATTATAATAAATTGATTGATTTTGAAAATATCATCTTTGAATTTTATCCGGCAGGAGATTTGAGAGATTGCCTCTTGCTCCATTCCCGGCAGGTTTGCCGCAAAGCACTGGATATCGCCGATAAAACCTCTCTGCCGCTGGATCGGGAAATAATCATACCGGGAGCGATGCTCCACGATATCGGGATTTTTCTCTGCGACGCACCGGGAATATATTGCCGCGGTTCGCTTGATTACATAGCCCACGGCATTGCCGGAGCGGCTCTGCTGCGGGAATGGGGGGGGCGACATAACACCGATATGGAAATTTTCGCCCGGATTTGTGAAAGACACACCGGCAGTGGATTAACGCAAAAAGAAATAGAAGTTTCAAATATGCCCCTGCCTCACCGGGATTTTTTGCCGGAAACCTGCGAGGAAAAACTCATCTGCTTTGCCGATAAATTCTTTTCCAAATCAGGTACTATGACAGAAAAAAGTCTGAAAAAAATACGTTGCCAAATGGCACGCTTCGGAGAAGCTCCGGCCGCACGCTTTGAAAAACTTGTCAGCCTTTTTGAGTGCTGAAATTTGCCACGGCGGGTTTCGCAATGTATATTATGAAAATGAGTTGTTTGCAACAGTTAATTTACGGAGCGTAATCATATATGAAACTTAAAGATGGTTTCAGCAGTAAAATTGGCTTTGTTCTGGCGGCGGCAGGTTCTGCTGTCGGCTTGGGAAACATATGGAGATTTCCCTATCTCTCGGCTAAATACGGCGGTGGAATATTTCTGCTCACCTACCTGATTTTAGTGGTAACATTCGGTTATGCTATGCTCATTGCCGAAAACGGCATCGGCAGAATGACCAGACGCGGTCCCATCGGAGCATACCGGAAACTCTGCCGCAACAAAAAATCTTTTCTCGGCTCTATCCGTTTCGGCGGATATATAAATGCCGTTGTGCCGATGATAATCCTGCCGTACTACTGTGTCATCGGGGCCTGGATCACCAAGTACATTGTGGCGATGGCAATGAATCCGATCAGTAATTTCAGCAAGGACGCACTTGTAAACACCAACGGCGTCTGCAAAACATTTTCGCAGGCATATTTTGAAAATTTCATAACCGATCCGAGGGAATCTCTGATATATTTCGGCATATTCATTCTCGTATTGGGCATCGTTGTCGCATTTGGCGTGGAAAAAGGCATTGAGCGTTTCAATAAGATCCTTATGCCGGTATTGATACTGCTGCTGATAGGTATATGTATATATTGTGCGTTTCTGCCCAATGCCGGAGCCGGATTCTCCTATTATCTGAAACCTGACTGGTCTAAATTCAGTTATATGACAGTCGTCGCAGCAATGGGGCAGTTATTCTTTTCTCTTTCCATCGCAATGGGCATTATGGTAACCTACGGTTCATATATGAGAAAAGAGGACAATCTTGTCTCGTGCGTAAATCATGTTGAAATTTTTGACACCTCGGTGGCTTTTCTTGCCGGTCTTATGATCATCCCGGCGGTAGTGGCTTTCGGAGGCGAAAAAGCCGCAGAAAATGCCGGTGCCGGATTGGTTTTTATCACCATGCCGCAAGTTTTCGCAAGTTTCCCGGGCGGTCAGGTTGTCGGAGTGGTGTTTTTCATACTTGTGCTGTTTGCCGCCGCGACCAGTGCGATTTCGATGCTGGAAACCAATGTCCACTCGGTAAGTCAGGAATTGCTCTTTCCCCGCAAAAAAGCACTATTGTACTGTATGATCGAAGTCATCGTGATCGGCATCATCACCATCTTGGGCTACAACGTGCTTTCTCACGTCCGCCCGCTGGAATTCATCAGCATCTGCAAAGATATGAATGTCCTTGATTCACTTGATTTCATCAGCAATAATATCCTGATGCCGATCGGAGCGATTTTTACCACGATACTGGTAGTCGCGGTGATCGGACTGGAAAAATTCGGCAAAGAAATCAAGCGGAATATCCACTGGCGGCGGGAATACTTTTTTCAGCTCTGCATGACCTTGATAGTTATTCCCTGTTTGCTGGTCATTTTGCTGAATGCGACCGGTCTTTTGAAATAATGCCGGGGGAAAATGTCTGTTCCGGAAAAAAACTTTGATGCGATCATTGTCGGCGGCGGTCCAGCCGGGCTTTCGGCGGCAATAAATCTCGCCTCAAAAAAGTATAAATGTCTGCTCGTTGAGCGTATGCCGGAATGCGGCAGAAAACTGCTGGCAACCGGCGGCGGCAAATGCAATCTCACCAATGCCCTCTCTCCCGGTGAAATGGCAAAATCTTTTGGCAAAAAACAGGAACCTTTCTGCCGCCGTGCCATATATGCTTTCCCACCGGAAAAACTGCGCAGTTTCTTTGCAGAAATGGGTATCCCCACATCCATTACCGACGGATTTCATTGTTTCCCTGATTCCGGCAAAGCATCAGATATACGCGATTCCATGCTGGCAATGTGCAGGAAACTCGATGTGAAAATAATCAACCACTGTACTGCACAGGAACTTGTTATTGATAAGTCCGCTGTCTGCGGCATAAAAACTGACCGCGGAAACTTTTTTGCTCCGGCAGTAATACTTGCCGCCGGGGGCAAATCTTTTCCCAAACTCGGTTCTGACGGCAGCGGTTTCAAAATTGCCGCCGCGGCAGGTCACCAAATAACTCCTCTTTTCCCGGCTATGGCAGGCATACACCTTTGTGAAAACTTTATCAGGGAGTGTTCCGGCATTTCTCTGCCGGATGTTACTGTAAAAATCGCTCTGCCCGGGCACAACCGTACTGTCCGCGGAGAAATACTTTTCACCCACCACGGGATATCGGGATTTCCGGCACTGGATATTTCTGGCGAAATCGCTGTATTGTGTGCTCAAAAAACTCCGGTTCCGCTGCAGCTCAATTTGATTTCCGACCGGAATGAAAATGATTGGCTGCAAACATTCAACTGCTGGCAACAGCAAAAGGGTACATCCAAAATCGCCAATCTGCTTTCGGCACACCTGCCCCGCAAACTGGCTTTTTTTCTTGCACCGGATACCGTCGCATCCCGCTTTTCTGCCACAGCAAGGAAAACACTCGCGGCAAAACTCACAGCCCTGCCGCTGTCTGCCACCGAGGTTGATGACTGGTCAAAAGCTATGTTGACCGCCGGAGGGGTTGCTCTTGATGAGGTTGACGCCAAAAGTATGCAGAGCAAAATAGTTTCCGGACTTTTCTTTGCCGGAGAAATCCTTGATGTGGATGGACCTTGCGGCGGATACAATCTGCAATGGGCGTTTTCTTCCGGGTTTGCCATCAAGCTCAACAATAATTAACAAATCGGTTCATTTTTTTATTTGTATTTTGTTAATCTAATGCTATATTATCTTTGCGCTTGAAAGATTTTAATTGCAAAAGATAAAATGACAGAATCAAAACCAGAAATCCCCGGATTCAATCTGGTGGAAAAAATCGGCACCGGTAAAAATTCTTCGGTATGGTGGGCGATCGATCACGGCGGCTTCCGCCGTGCGGTCAAAATCATATCCGGTGATTCCGACAGGGAAAGCACTCTGCAGAGTATAAAACTTTTCCGCAATGCGGCAAATAATGATCCGCATCTGATTGAAATACTTGCTATCGGGGAAACAGCCAAATACCTCTACTATGTAATGCCGCTGGCTGATTCCGCATATCCTGTCCAGTTCCGCTACGAACCTGTGACACTGAAAACAAAAATACGCCTGGGTATGACATATCAGGAAATCTCTGATACATTTTCTGCTCTCTTGCTGGGTGTAGCCGAACTGCATTCTCACGGCGTATCGCATCACGACCTGAAAACAGAAAACATCATCTTTGTAAACAACATCCCAAAAATAGCCGATCCTGATTTATGTTGCGATATAGATGATGTCAATGAAAACGGTACTCCCGGATACCGTCCGGACAATTTTGTCAACGGTATAAGTTTTGATATTTTTTCGCTGAGGAAAATTCTCTACAGTATGTACACCGGCTTACCGCCAGAGTCGTTTCCTGATCTGCCCCGTATTCTGCCGGACAGGCGGTTCCGGGAATTGAATCTTATCGCGTTGAAGTGCTGTACCGGAGGAGAAAGTTTCTTATCAGTCGGAGAGCTTGCCGCAAGTTTCAAAAAATTGTCCGCAAAATATCCGGATAAAAAAATCATCAAAACGTTCTTCAACCGCTTTTTCTGACCCTTGCTTTATGGTATTGGCGGTGGTATTTTATACCAATAACCACTACAGGAGAAAAAGCCATGGAGCTATTTGATACTCATTTTCACCGGGATGAAAGCATCTCTCCCGCATCTGCTGTCCGGGAAATCCATGCCCAACAGCAAAAAGCCTCTGATCAGACAGCCGACATTCGTATGGCGGCAATGGGCTGCGACTTTGGATCTTCGCATGCCGCGGCAGAATTTGCCGCCGCAGTTCACGCCTGCTGTTTTGCCGCCGGAGTACATCCCCACGAAGCAGAAAAATATGCCGCGAACAGGAAAGATTTTTCTGTTTTCAAGAATTTGCCCGATTTTGCAGCCGTCGGCGAGATCGGTCTGGACTATTTTTATGATTTTGCCGGGCACGATATTCAAAAACAGGTATTTGCTGAATTTCTTGATAATGCCTTGAAATGGCAGAAACCGGCAGTGGTACACCTGCGGGATAAAGATGAGCGTTTTGATGCTTACGATGATGCCATTGCCCTGCTTGCCGGTTTTGCCGCTTCCGGCGGCAGATTTGTTATACACAGTTATACCGGAGGGGTGAGTTATCTGCCGGAATTTGCTAAACTCGGAGCTTATTTTGGCGTAAACGGGATGGTAACATTCAAGAAAGCCGAAAATATCCGCACTCAACTGCCATTGATACCGGCAGACCGCCTGCTGTTGGAAACTGACTCACCTTATCTTGCACCTGTCCCTTTCAGAGGCAGCACCAATAATCCCGGCAATATTACTCTGATCGCCCGTACTGCGGCAGAAGTCCTCGGCAAAAGTACGGCAGATCTGGCGGCACAAACCACCGCCAATGCCGTAAAATTTTTCGGACTTTAAAATCACTCCCCAACCGGGATTTCAACTTCCAGAGTCCCGGTGGAATTAACACGCAAATCTTCCGGAGCATCTTCCAGCCAGCACTGGACAAGATAGAGCGATCTGTCACCATAGGTGGAATGTGTTTTTTTCACAAAATAAGGAGTAACTTTGGCAAATCCTTTTTTATCGCAATCATACTGACTGCTCCGGAAACGATAAGTTTTCCCTTCGACGACATATTTGATATCACGCTCGTCAAAATAGCAGTAAACCCGTTTTTTCTTGCCTGCGGGGACAAAGTGCATTTCAGCTGCCGCAGTTGCGGCGGCGTCCCAGCCGCCCACTGTATCGGAATTGGTGATAACTGTGCCATCCCAAGGGGCAACTATTTTGTAGTATGATGCTTCTTCTTTGAGTAAATCAAGTTCACTCTGCAAACTTTTCAATTCTGTCCTGGCAGAATCAAGTTCTTTTTGTGCGATATCAATATATTTTTTTGCCAACCCCTGGTTAACCAGAGAAATATCGTGAGCATAGCTTTCGACATCGGCTTCGGCATCTTTGCACTCCTGCTCTTTTTCTCTCAACGCTATATCTGAAATAATTTTATTGCCGTGCAGTTTGGTATAAACAGACAGTTCGTGGCGTATCCTTTTAAGTTTGGCCCGCGCCGCCATCTGCTTATTGCTGACATTACGGAAATCAGACGGCAGAGGATCAAGCTGTTTAAGCATCAATTTTTCTTCGCAGAGTTCAATTTTTTTCTGCTGTTCAAGTATCTGGTTTTCTTTGGCTGTGATTTTCTGACGGATATCAAAATCATCATATTCCAGAATCACATCACCGGCTTTCACCCGGGTGTAAGAATAATGATGGACTTTTTTCACAAAGGCAGGATATTTGTTTTTGAGAGTGATCATCCAGTTGCCGCGGACAAAACCGCGTCCATATACAAATTCCGGCTTGACAACGACCTCTTTTTCTTTGCCGCCCGACACGCACACCAGGATGATGATCAACAGTAAAAGTACCAGGATCGCCCCGGCTGCAACAACAATTTTTTTGGAAATTTTCATCAATACAACCTTTTTAACCACACTATATTATAACATCTTGGTTATTAATATAGCACTGTTATTGCTTTTTGCAAATTGCAAAAATCGTATTATGCTCTGCCCAGGAGATATTTCTGAGTCCTCCAGCGGCCGGTGAGGAAATAAATGCCGCCGATGAAAAATGGTACTATACCGGCGAGAGCATTGCCGTGCCAGAAACCATACACTCCGAAACCGCAGACAGCACCGAGGACAAAAGCCAATCCGACGCGGACGATCAAACCATCCAACAGAGCGACTAAAAGATTAAGCTTGAAGTTTCCGACTCCGTTGATGAGAGAAAACATCGGCGGCCGCAGCGCACTGCCGACAAAAAGCACTATCGCCACCGGAATATATGTAACAGCCAGATCCAGCACTGCCTTATCCTGTGTAAACAAGCCGAAAACACCGCGCGGCCACATCACTACGGCGATTCCCATTATTGCAGAAACAGCACTGTTTATAATCAAAGAAACTTTGAGAATTTTGGGTACCCGGTTGAATTTTCCGGCGCCGACACACTGACCGATCATAGAACTTCCGGCGGTGGAAAGCGAAAAATTGACTACATTTACCACCATACAGAGTTTGTTGCCGACGCCGTTTAATGCACTGGCGGTGACTCCGTATTTATTTACCATGGAATTGATAAAAAGCATGGAAAAACTGATGGCGGCACTCTGGATTATCATCGGGATACCGAGTTTGACAACCGGCTCCAGACTCTGACGATCTACGGCAAAACTTTTAAGTCTGAAATCAAAATAAAAATCTTTACGGTGACAGTAGAGAAATATCACCGAAAAAATAAAACTTACTGCCTGACTTACAACTGTCGCAAGTGCCGCGCCCAGCACTCCCATACCGCAACAGACCACCAGCCACAAATCCAGTATGATGTTTATCGCCGCGGCGATCGCCACAAAATAAAAAGGATGGCGGGAATCGCCCATACCGCGTAAAATGGCACTGATCGCATTGTATCCGAAAATAAATATCAATCCCGATGCACAACAGCAGAGATAAGACATTGCATGGTCCCACGCTTCGACGGGAGTATTTATGAGTGTCAAGATTTCCCGGCGGAAAATCAGCGTGACTGTGCCGAAAAGCAATGCCGCAATAAAAAGCAATGTCAGCAAAGTGCCGATAGTTTTACTCAATCGTTTTGCCTCCCCTGCCCCGACCAGTTGGGAAATGATCACCTGCCCGGCATTGGCGATACCGATAGCGACAAAAGAGAGCGTATGCAGCATATCTGCCCCGATGGAAACGGCACTTAAACCATCCTGTCCGACATAATGCCCGACAACCACCATATCAGTAAGTGCATATACAGTCTGGAGCAAACTGGAAAAGAAAAGCGGTGCCGCAAAAACAATCATTGTTTTAGTGACACTGCCGGTTGTAAGATTTTTGACTATTTTTGAATCGTTCATAAGAGTTTTCCGTTTTACCGGGATATAATATAGCACAATAATCCTGTTTTTACAGTAAAAAAATCCCGACGGAAATTTTTCCGCCGGGATAAATCAATTTTTACTGTATCATTTTTCTTTCAGCGTGCTGACAACGCTGTCAAATTCGTCAAGTATTTCGGGTGATTTTTCCGGAGCCAGGAAATCAACGACAAAAATCACGATCATATTGGCAATAAATCCCGGCAGGATTTCATACATATACTTATTCAATCCGGCACAATACCAGATCAGCATCACCGCAAATCCGGCAATCATCCCCCAGAATGCCGAATACCTGCTCATACGGCGTTTATAAAGTGAAAGCAGTATCACCGGTCCGAAAGCAGCACCGAATCCGCCCCAGGCGAATTTCACAAGTGCAAAAATAGTCTGCATATCCATCAGGGCAAGCACGCAAGCCACTACCGTTACCACAAGCACAAAAATCCGGCTGAGATTCACCAGTTGTTTTTCAGAAACATCTTTGTGCGTTACCCGTTTATAACAATCCTCTGTCAAAGTGGCAGAGCAGACCAGCAATTGGGAATCAATCGTAGACATGATCGCCGCCAGAATAGCGGCAAGGAAAATTCCGCCTAACCACGGATTGCAGTATGCTTCAATGAATTTGATGAAGATTTTCTCTGCTTCTTTGGGATCGAGATTATTATAAATCGGTATGGCGATAAGTCCGATCACCACCGCCGCAAAAAGCGAAATCACCACCCATATCATAGCGATCCACGTGGCAGGTTTCAGTTCCTTGTGATCGGTGATACTCATAAAGCGACTCAAGATGTGAGGTTGGCCGAAATAACCGATGCCCCAGACAAAAGAAGAGATTATTCCCAACAGAGCCATTGTACTCCAATCATCAGGGAATACCCTTACATTGCGGGCAGAGATTTCAGCAGCGAAATCAATACCGGGGTTTGCCATAACGACTGCCATCGGGACACAAACCAGAGCGATAAACATCAGCCATCCCTGCACGAGATCTGTCCAGCAGACTGCCAGATAACCGCCGAGGAAAGTATAGAGCATTATTACGACAGTACCGATCAGTACCGCCACATTGTAAGGCATACCGAACATTGATTCAAAAAGTTTTCCAGCTGCCACAAGACCACTTGCAGCATAGATGGTAAAGAAAAATATCGTCACCAGCGAACCGAAAATTGAAATCCAGTGACTTTTGGCATGGAAACGGTTGGAAATATATGTGACAATGGTCAATGCCCGAACTTTTTCCGAATAGATCCGCAACCGCGGGGCAACGATCACCCAGTTGGCAAGCGTCCCGACGGCAAGTCCGATAGCACACCAGAAATCAGCTGCTCCGGAACCGTATCCCATCAGGTATATCGCCGCCGGCATCCCCATCAGGAGCCAGCCGCTCATATCGCTGGCCTGGGCAGACATTGCGGTCACAAATTTACCGATCCCCCTGCCGCCCAAAAGATATTCTGACACTTCACCGCTGGAACGTTTGAAAAAGTACATTCCAACCAGCACCATCATCAACAAATACAATCCGAAAGTAACATAGATAGGGTTCATAAAAAACATCCTTGGTTTTTGCTGTTTATTTACCTGAATAGCACGGCGTATAACATAGCAATAAAAGCAACTTTTTTCAAGTTTCAAGTGTCAGGAAGCGTTTTATCTGACTGAAGTTTCCACAATTTCAAGCTGATTTTTTCATAAATCCCGGGGATGACAGCCCGAACCAGAAAAAGTGCAAATGCAAGCGGCCGGGGATAAGTGATGCGTTTTTTCTTTTTCTGCCACGCATTGAAAACACATGCTGCCATTTTTTCCGGTGAAGTTGAGGAGGCGCCGGGCGATTCCGGCGGCCGCCGTCTGCCGAATGATCTGCTGGAAAAACCGGTATTCACCTGTCCCGGAGCGACATCCAGCACGTGAACTCCACTGTTTTTCAATTCGATCCCCAGTGAGTTGGAAAACATCGCCACCGCCGCTTTTGCAGCACAGTAAGCCCCCATACACGGTACATAAAGTCTGCCGGCGGCAGAAGATATATTGATGACGGAGCCACCGTTTTTTTTCAACAGCGGCAAAAAAAGTTTCGTCATTTCGACGAGAGCAAAAAAGTCTAATTCAAACAGGGTACGCAACTCATTTTCCGGAAGTTCTTCCCAGGTGGCGTATGCTCCCATACCGGCATTGTTGACCAGAATATCCAATTTACCGAAACCGGAGATGATCCGGTCAAATGCCGTCTGCCTTGCCGCCGGATCTGTAACATCACACTCTATCCACAAATCGATCGGAAAATCCGGTTGACGGCGGCTGATGCCGGCGACCGCAAAACCTTTGGCGGCAAAGCACTTTGCCATAGCTCTGCCAAGTCCGCTGGAAACTCCGGTGATAAGAACAACTTTTTGAGAAAATTCAGGCATTGAAATCTATTTCTTTGACATTATCCTGTATCAGATAAGGCATTTCATCGTGCTCAGATGTCGCAGACACGATTTTATCAACGTCAAGTTTTATATACTTGACCAGACCGCCGGCAAGCAATTCACCGGTCATCGCATAAAGTTTGGCGTCAACAGTAAAGAAACGCGATGTTTCACGCACTACTTCCCCACGTGCCAGCAAAAGTTCCTGATAAGGCACCGGCTTGCGGTAATTGGTTTCAAGTGAAACAGTTACTCCGAAAACACTTTCATTCAGATTTTTTGCCCAGAGCGCACGCATCCCCAATTCATCCAGCATGGAAGTGATCAGTCCTCCATGCACCCTGCCGGGATAACTCTGATGCTCAAAACGGTACTTAAAAAGTGTGATCACACTGCCGTCTGCCATCGAATAAAACGGTGCATTCACCCCCATAGGGTTGTCCAAACCGCACATTATGCACATACGGCTGTTGCGTTGACGGGTAATTACTTTCATAACTGCGTGCCTCCTCTAACACGGTCAAAAACAAAACCGCCGCATATTTGCAATGCGGCGGAATTTTTATTTTATTCATTCTCCTCATTGTCTTTGACAACAAATCCATTGTCGCTGTCATCGACTTTGCGGGTACGCAATTCTTTTAACATTGCGAATACGTCACGGATACCGCCGTATCCCAGCCAGATAGTGCAGATAACACCCAGCACCACTGAGAACGGCACCATTTTCCACCACCAGAATTCGACCCAGAATCTGTCACTCAATTTGACGGTTAAAGCAATGATGCAAATAATCACAAACAGGAAAAACCATCCCATAGACCAGCAGGTGGATGCCCACGCCAGGAAGCGGTCAAACTTGGAAAAGTTGGAGTTGATACCGATAAAACTGGAAAAGGTCAGCTTTTCCTTTTTCAAATTGCAGGAACTCTTTTCATCGGCATATTCACCGCGATAGAGCATTTTATCGAGGTTATGAACATGCTTGGGTCCGAGCAATGAAACCAGTATGTACAGAGCAATGGATGAAAGCATCGTGATCAAATACACATACTGACCGTTGATGGGGAATTTATCCGGATTGTCGATCAGCCACTGGCAATGGGGCAGTACTTGCGTCAGCATAGGCTGAATGACTTTCCAGTAAGACTGCAGGACAATACCGGCCATACCCAGCACTGTACCGCTGATCATAGCAGTCCAGGCAGCGGGAGTACTGCCGCGTTTCCAGTAAAGACCACCGATGATGACCGAACCGGCACCGCCCATATAAATAGCGGCAGTGATGGCAAAATACATCTGGATGAAATCTTTAAGCTGGAAAAAACAGCTCCACAGGAAACCGAAAAGTGCGACACCGACAATGGCACAACGCAAAAGGATCATGTGCATTTTGGGAGTAAAGGGCTTTTTGCGGAAGCTCATCAGCACATCCTGTACGAAAATCGAACCCCAGGCGTGCATATAAGTATCATCGCAGGAGATGGCACAGGCCACAACGATAACAGCAAACAATCCCAGAAGTCCGTGCGGCATAATCGCCAGAATAAACATCGGCACAGTCATTTCGTTACGGATCTGCGGATCGGCGATGCTGTTGATTTTGGCATTGACAACATCAGTCAATTCGGGATAGAGGGGGGATTTCAACACAGCATAAGCAGCCAGCGGCAGCAGGGTGAGGGTCAAGGTATATGCCATCAAACGCCACTGGGCAATGATACCGCCCATAACGGCATCGTGGGGAGTTCTGGCAGCAGCATTATAAGCTGAGTGTCCCTGCCACGCACGCACAGTATAGATGCTGCCGAACATATTGATAAGATAAAACCAAATATTGAAATCTTTTGCCTTGGCAGTATCAAAAGGATTGATCATTGAATTGCCGGGCTGGGCATTGTGCAAAAGTCCGCTGGTAATGTTGTCCCAGAATTCAAATCCGCCGAGACGGTACATCAGATAAAACATCATAACAAGGAAAATGAAAAGCAGCAATATGCCCTGGAAAAAGTCTGTCAGCATAATCGAAATCTGACCGCCGACGCAGGCGATAAATACCGCGATCAAAAGGTATGACGCCATTACCAAAGGATAAGAGGCGACACTGAATCCGCAAATATCCACATATTCCGGAATACCGAAAAAGTAAACGATAAAACGGGCAGTGATCATCGGGAAAATACCGTAGTTCAAAAGCCCGGAAAGCCAGCAGAGGAATCCGGAAAAGAGACGGAATTTACGGCTGTAACGCATTTCAAAAAATTGCGCCATAGTCAATGCTCGGGTTTCCCGGTAACGGTAGATCACAAAACCGGAAAGGGCAATAAACAAGGCAGTGGGATAACCCAGAGTCGTCCACCAGGATGAAGGCAGACCATTGTTGTAAGTGATCTGCCATGCCGCCACCAGTGAAATCGCTCCGCCGAAACCGTAAGTCACTGTCAGAAGATAACGTCCGGCAAGACGGTTGGCAGCAAGAAAGTCAGAAATACTGCGGCAATACCGTTTCGAATACAATGTGAGTCCTATCAGAAACAGGATCACCACTGCAACAATTGTCCAGTCCAGTAAATTAAGATTCATTTTTCACCCTTTCATATGATAATTTTAGATTATAAAAAATGACAGAAATTTCTCATAAGATAGCATCGTTCCACAGTTTTTCAAGCTCCGCAAGGCAATTTGGTAAAAAAATGGTTATTTTCACCAAAAAGACAGTGCATCATTGACACACTGTCTTTTTTGAAGCCTCATTTGCAGTTGAGCATGCCTCCGGCGAGAATGATTTCTATATCTTCCGCCGAAAGAGTATGATGGAATTTCAATTCTTTCTCACTGCCGTCTGCTTTGACAAGTTTACCGACGATATCCTTGCCTACACCGAGTTGACTGTGGACATCTTTGATCACAATGCTGTCGTTTTCGGCAATGGCATCGTAATCTGCCACGCTGTCAAAAAGCAGCGGCAGAATACCGAAATTGACCAGATTGGCACGATGGATACGCTCAATAGCAAGAGCTGCAACAACTTTGATGCCGAGATACATCGGGCAGATCGCCGCGTGTTCTCTGCTTGATCCCTGACCGTAACTGTCCCGTCCGACGATCACACCGGCGAAACCGGCATCGCGCACAGCGGCGGCACGTTCAGCAAAAGAGGGCTTGCCATTTTCGGTAAAGCACTCAAAGACAACTTTGGAATAAGCGGGGATATTGCTCCGCAGTTTGAGATGCACCCCGGCAGGCATAATGTGGTCGGTAGTGATTTTATCACCGACTTTAATCACGACTTTGCCGTCAATATCATTTTTCATCGGCTGATTGAGCGGCGGTTCCCCGATAGTGGGCTTGCGGATGATCTCCGTACCGGCGCATGGCATCTGCAGCAGAGAATCCTCAATGACAAAAGTTTCCGGTTCGACCGGTACGGGAGCGTCAAATCCGAGAGTTCTGGGATCGGTAAAAACACCGGTCAGAGCAGTTGCCACAGCCGTTTCGGGGCTGACCAGATAAGACTGATCGCCTTTGGTACCGGATCTGCCGGCGAAATTGCGGTTGAATGTACGCACAGTTATCGTGCCGTCAGCGGGACTCTGGCCCTGCCCGATGCAGGCTCCGCAACCGACTTCAAGGATGCGGGCTCCGGCTGAAACCAGATCCGCCAGCATACCGTTGGAAGCAAGCATTTCCAGTACCGGACGGCTGCCCGGAGCAATGCCGAGAGTAACATTGGGAGAAATCTTTTTGCCTTTGAGAGCCATTGCCACAGTAGCAAGGTCACGGTATCCGCCGTTGGTGCAGCTGCCGATAAGCACCTGATCCACCGGTTTACCGGCAAGTTCCGCCACCGTTTTTATGTTATCCGGGCTGGACGGACAAGCTGCCAGAGGCACAAGTTCATTCAAATCGATTTCAATGACTCTGTCGTATTCGGCATCGCTGTCGGCGGCAAGAGCGACAAATCCCTCCTCGCGCTTCTGCTGTTTCAGCCAGAAAAGGGTGGTTTCATCCGAGGGGAAAACGCTGGTGGTCACGCCGAGTTCGGCGCCCATGTTGGTGATGGTTGCACGCTGGGGCACAGTAAGCGTTTTGACTCCTTCGCCGAAATATTCAACAATGCATCCCACATTGCCTTTGGTGGTCAAAATGGAGAGAAGTTTCAAAATAATATCTTTGGCGGCACACCACGGCTGCAGAGAGCCGGTAAGTTTAACGCCGATAACTTTGGGATAAGGGATACGGAAAGGTTTCCCCGCCATAGCAAGAGCCACATCGAGGCCGCCGGCTCCGATCGCCATCATACCGATACCGCCGCCGGTAGGCGTGTGCGAATCCGAACCGATAAGCGTTTTGCCGGGCAAACCGAAACGCTCAATATGCAACTGGTGACAAATACCGTTGCCGGGAGGTGAAAAGATCACACCTTTGCTGGCGGCTACGCTCTGCAGATAAAGATGGTCGTTGCGGTTTTCAGGGCCATTCTGCATCATATTGTGATCCACATAAGAGAGAGATATCTCTGTCGCAACTTTTTCTGTCCCGATCGCCTCCAATTCGAGGTACGCCATTGTGCCGGTGGCATCCTGGGTAAGGGTCTGATCTATCTTGATTGCCACAGGTTCGCCCGGAACTTTACTGCCGGAAACATAATGGGCATCGATTATTTTCTGAACAACTGTACCATGAGCCATAAAAAGCCTCCTGTTTGATAATTTTATGTGAAAAATATGATTTATATAATATACCTTATAAAAGTAATTCTTGCAAGACCGTCCAACCGTTTATGACAGGGTTATAAATGATTTTCAGAAATTCTGGAATGATACAGTGCAGTCAATTCAGAAGCCACCTCATCAGGGATATCCATTTTTCCCATTCCTGCTCCGATACGGATATCCGGAGTATTTTCGCCGTGAAAATCACTGCCGCCACTGCGGAACAGACCGCAGTTTGCGGCTATTTCAGAGAGCATCGCTGTTTCCGGCGGACCGAAAAGGCTGTAATAACACTCAATCGCATCCAGCCCCAGAGGTTTGAATTTTTTACAGAAACGCCGGGCAAAACTCCATTCGTTTTTCTGACGGTAAACCGGATGCGCCCACACCGAAATCCCCCCGGCGGCACGAATAGCGGCGACAGCACTGACGGGATCAGGTGCTATGCGTCTGACATAAGCCGGTTTGTTTTTGCCGAGCAACCGGGCAAAAACTTCGCGGGTATCGGCAAAACCGTACTTGCGGCAGAGAACTCTGGCAAAATGCGGTCTGCCGATGCTTGATGAATCAGAAAAAGCGGTGAATTCCGGTTCATCCCACGACACGGGATAACCGAGAGAAGTCAGTTTGCGTTTCATTTCATCATTGCGACGCAAGCGGCTTTCCCGCTGGCGCTGCAAAAAAGCCAGCAATTCCGGATTTTCGTGATCGACAAAAAGTCCGACGATGTGGACTTCCTTGCCGGAATAATCTGCCGATAATTCGACCCCGGGGATCGCCTGCAATTGCGGAAATCCCGTCGCGGCATTCAAAAATGCCGGAATACCGGCAACAGTATCGTGATCGGTCAGAGCAACTGCAGAAACTCCCTCGCTGACAGCAATAGCAGGTATCCTGTCAGGAGAAACTGTACCATCTGATGCAGTACTGTGAGTATGCAAATCTACCATATCCAACTCCGAACTGTGCTTTTTTCAATGATATTTATAATATAACGCCGCAACCGGGTTTAGTAAAGTACGGCACGGCATCCGCCGCAAAAAACTTGCATTTATATCACGATTGTGTTATATTTAGGGTCTTGACAAAAGTAATTTACTATGTAAAAACAAGGATAAAAACAAAATGAAAAAAATTCTTTTTTCAGTTTCAGCATTGATGCTCTCGTCGATTTTTGCGGCTGAAATAACATTGCTTTCACCGCTTGACACCACTGTTTCTCTCATAAAACCGGCACAACAGGCATTTTTTGATATGCCGATGCAAGAGCGCCGGGAGCAATATATCAATAAAGAAATCCGTTCCCGTTGGAAAAAAATCGGCAGTGAACCGGTTCGAGTCGCTTTCCGCTGGAAATCCGATCTCAAAAACACGGCAAAACAGGAATTGGTTCTGACCGGCAAATACGGCACAGAAAAATTCGAGGTCAAAGGAAACTTTATTACAGTTGCCAATCTTTTTGCCGACTGTCAATATCACTGGTATGTTGCGGCAACCGATGCCAATGGCAAGGAAATCCGATCTGCCACCGGTAAATTTGTTACAGCTTCCAATCACCCGCGTCTCATCAGCATCCCCAAAGTCGGAAACATCCGCGACCTCGGCAATTATACCACCAAAGACGGCAGAAAAATCCGTCAGGGAATGATTTACCGCGGCAGAGCATTGAATAACGTCAGCCCTGACCGGCAAACCACCCCCGGCAAAAGCCGCGTCAATGCCCGCGGTAAAACTGAAATCAAACGCCTTGGAATCAAAACCGACCTCGATATACGCAGCCGGGGGGAAACCGCCGGAATGACTGCATCCCCCTTTGGTGCTGACACCAGATGGTGCAGACTGAATTCCCACAGTTATGAACATATTTTAAAAAGCAACGCTCTGAAAAAATGCTTTGCTGAAATATTCCGGGTGTTTCTGGATGAAAAAAATTATCCGGTCTATGTCCATTGCGACGGTGGGCGTGACCGTACCGGAACCATCTGTTTGCTGGTTCTCGGTGCATTAAATGCCGATGACGACACCATTGAACGCGACTGGCAGGCAAGTGCGCTCTTTTTTACAGATTTGAAACGCCAGGTGTTTGATAAATTCATCGCCGGAATGAAAGCGATCTACGGCGATCGTCCCATTGCAGAAATGGCAACTCTTTACCTTAAAGAAATCGGTATCACCGATCAGGAAATCGAAAAACTCAAAAGCATTATGCTCGAATAATTTCCACACTCCACAAAAAAGGTATAAAAAAAAGACCTGCAAACTTTTGCAGGTCTTTATTTTTGTCTCAATCAGTTTAAATCTGATTATTTTGCCATGCTGCTGACAAGTTTGTCAGCCTGAGATTTTTTGTTGGCAGCGCGGTTGGCATGGATGGTGCCGACTTTGGCAGCTTTATCCAGGGCACTGACAAAATCTTTGGCATATTCGACCGCGACAGCATCATTGGCGGCAACAGCAGCACGGAGTTTCTTTTCCAGAGTGTTGAGTTTGCTGATCCGGGAACGATTGCGCAAGTTGGCCTGAGCGCTGGTACGGATACGCTTGATAGCCGATTTCATGTGAGCCATAGTTTATTTTCCTTACATTTTATATGGTTTTTTAGAATAATCAATTTACATCTTATTAAAATATCACCAATATTTGTAAATTTCAAATCAGGCAAAGGCAATCGTGGCATTTTTCCGCATAAAAAATATGATTTTTGCGGCAAATGTCACTTTTCGGCACAGATATTGATAAGAACGATGGGGTTTTCCATGGCAAAGTCGTGCCAATTCTGACTGCCGCCGGAAACAGGAAACGAGGAAGTGATTTCCACTGCCACCTGCTGTGCATCTGTGATTTCAGGAGTTGTTTCGACCTGCCGTCTTGCCCCGGAAAGCAGCAAAAAAACGGAGCAGGATAAAAGGAAAAGCATCACTTTGAAAAGATTGTTGTTCTTTTTCATTTCTCGTCTCCTTTTACACAGAAACTTATTTCATTCTGCCTTTCGGCATGATTCTGCTGCTCAATATCCTGCATTTCAGTATCAAAGCGGGATGTATTCCAGATTTCCACCCCGATTTCGACCCCGACTATTTTAACTTCACATCCGGCACTGATCCCGGCGTGTTTCTGCAAAAATTCCGGCAGAGTCACCCTGCCCTGCGCGCTGACGACCGCAGGATGAGCCATTGCTCCGAAACGGCGGAGATTTCTGCGGACAAGATAACTTGTCCCGGCGGCATCAAGATCACCGACTTCACGCCGCCGCATTTCGCGGTACACTTCCTGCGGGTAAACAGCAACCGCACCTTCCGGCAAACCGAAAAGCACAACTTCCCCCTGACAACGGCAGAGAAAGTCATCGACGACCCGCTGGGCAAAACGCACCCGCCCGGCTCCGTCAACTTTGCAATTATCAACTCCGCAAAAAGAAATCATTTCGCACTTCTTTGTTTTTCCAAAAAATTCCAATTAATTGCAATATATTCCATATTTTTCCACATTTCAAGTATTTTTCAAAAAAATTTTCATTTTTTCAACGAATTGAGTAATAAAAAATTTTCCGATCAGCAAAATAATACTCAAAAAAATAGCACCGCTTTTACTTGAAATTCGTATTTTTGCGTGCTATTGTAAAGCATCCGCCTCCATTTCGGGTTATAAAAAAAACATAAAAGGATGAAAAAATGAAAAAACTTTTTATCGCAACCGTTGCCGCTTGCGCAATCATCGCCGGAGCAGCAGAATTCCGTATTGAAGCCGAATCCATCGGTGAACGTGCCTCCTGGGGCCAGGGTGTCGGAACCGACTTGATTGGCAACAAAATGATTTGGTCCAACAACAAAAAAGGACCGGAAAACACCGCAGTCGGCGTTTACAATTGCCCCGAATCCGGTCGCTACTATGTCTGGGTGCGCACCCTCACTTTTGGTGAAAAGTACCGTAAATCAGAAGTTAAACTCAACGGTAAAACTATTGGCAAATTTGGCGACGAGGGGCCAAAATGTCCTCAAAAAATGATTTGGAAACGCACTCTGGGTGCCACTCAGTTACCGGCAGGCGAACTCAAACTCGAGTTGATTCCGCTTTCTGCTGCCAGTCGTGTTGACAGCTTGATTTTCACCACCGATCAGAATTTCAAACCCGGCGACAAGGCCGCGGTAGAAGAAATCCCTGAACTTGATTGCGAATATTGATCAGAGGATCAATAAAATAATAACAATCTACAATAAAGGACAAGAAAAATGAAAAAACTTCTCATCACAGCCGTTGCTGCCTGTGCAATCATCGCCGGTGCCGCAGAATTCCGTATTGAAGCCGAATCCATCGGCGAACGTGCCTCTTGGGGCCAGGGCGTCGGAAACGCAAACATCGGCGGCAAACTGATTTGGTCCAACAACAAAAAAGGACCGGAAAATACCGCTGTCGGCGTTTACAGCTGCCCGGAAGAAGGCCGTTACTATGTGTGGGTCCGCACCTTGAGCATGAATGAAGGATGGCGCAAAACCCAGGTCAAAATCAACGGCAAAGTCGTTGGCAAATTCGGCGACGAAAAGCAGCCCGGCGGCGTCAAAGGCAAATCAGTTCTCGCCTGGAAACGCACTCTCGGCGCCACTCTGATCCCGGCAGGCGAATTGAAAGTTGAATTGATTCCGCTTTCCACCGCCAGCCGTGTGGACAGCCTGATTTTCACCACCGATCAGAATTTCAAACCCGGTGAAAAAGACGCGGTCGAAGAAATCACTGAACTTGATTGCGAATATTGATCTCAACGACAAATTCAGTTTATAAAAGCAGGAAAAATAAAAAATGAAAAAACTTTTTTTTGCTATCATTGCCACAAGTGCGATTGCGGCAAGTGCCGTTGATTTCCGCATTGAAGCAGAGTCTATCGGCGACAAAGGCAGTTGGCGCATCGGTGTCGGCAGTGCCAACATCGCTGACAAACAGCTTTCAGCAGATCACAAAGCTGCTGTAAACGCCCCTGCTGTCGGTGTTTACAACTGCCCGGAAGATGGCCGCTACTATGTGTGGGTACGCACTTTTACTGTCGGCGAAAAATACCGCAAAACCGAAGTCAAACTCAACGGCAAAGTTATCGGCAAATTCGGTGACGAAGGTTCCAAACGTTCCACTCCCGAAATGACCTGGAAACGTACTCTCGGTGCAACCCAGCTTGCCGCAGGTGAACTGAAAATCGAATTCAAAGCCTTGTCCAAATACAGCCGCATCGACAGTTTGATTTTCACCACCGACCAGAACTTCAAACCCGGCGACAAAGCCGCGGTACAGGAAATTCCTGAACTTGATTGCGAATACTGATAATCAAGTACAGTCAAGTATCACAAAGGGCGCAATAAAATGCGCCCTTTTTTTTGCTTTAAAACACACCTTTGCCCTTGAAAATCGTGTAACGGCGTGCTAGTGTATAATAGGTGTCTTTATTACAAAGCTAAACAGCCTTTAAAAGCAAAAAAGAGAGGAAAAACAATGCAACATTCTTTTTTCATCCGTGCCATATCCGTTTTGAGTGTGGTATGCTGCTTCGTTGCCGGAGCAGCGACTTTCCGTATTGAGCCGGAGAAGTTCAACGATCTCGGCAACTGGAAAGTCGCCCCCGGCGGTGGTCTGGTTGAGCTGAAACAGCTCTATTCCAATCTGAATAATGGCGCTGTTGCAAAAACCGAATTCATTTGTCCGGAAGAGGGAAATTACATCGTTTGGGTACGTGCCGGTACCAATAATGAAAATTATCGTACCGCGACATTGTCTGTCAACGATGTCAGAATCGGCGAATTTGGCGACGCTATGATGGCGAACTATGAAAAACCCACCAGCATCTGGAAACGCAAAGGTAAAACTGCGGCAATCAAAGCCGGTAAAAACACCATTAAGCTGGTGGCAAACTCCGGTTACACCCGCATCGACAGTATTATTTTTACCACCGACAAGAAATTCCGTCCCGGCAACGATCTGGAAGCAATCAAACAAATTCCGGAACTTAAAGTTGTCGGTGAAGAAATCATCACCCTGCCGGTTTCCGGCCCTGCAAATGCCCCTCAGGTGTTGGTTTTCCACGGCGGACGTCCCTGGACAGCTGGCCATGTCAAAGGTCCTTTTGTCAAAGCAGGTGCAAGAGTTACCACCCTCGACAGTGTTTACCTCAATGGTCTTGGCGGTGCTTCGATTAAAGCCTTTATGACAGACAAAGTAGAGCCAAAAGCCAAAGATGGTATTACCACAGCTTTTAAAACTCTCAACAAATATAAAGTTCTCTTTATCACCTCCATCCCGACAGAAAATCAGGCAAAGATGTTCACTCCGGAACGCATAGATGCTTTGAAAAAATATGTGAAAAACGGCGGTGTGGTGATTTTCAACAACCAGGTCCCTGAATCTTTGCAGGATATACTCC
>JAZONW010000017.1:0-3957 GCA_045654745.1 Victivallaceae bacterium
CCGTCTCCGAATTTGATCAGAGCCAAGCGTTCATATTGGCAGGATTTTGTGGATTTCATGGCTGCGGTATATCCGGATATCATTGCTCTGGATTCCGTAACCACCACTCATGCCGAAGCCTACATACAGCAACTGCGGACCAATGGGCGTTTTAACAAAACGGTCTCTTATTCCGGATCTGTTATAAAAAAGACCAGAGAATATAAATTAAAGGAATTGCTGTCGCCCAAAACCATCAACACTTATCAGCAGACATTGTCCGAGGTGTTCAAACTTCTCGCCAGAGATGCCGGTATCGTGTTTAATCCCTTTGATGCTATCCCCAAGTTGGAAAAGAATGCAGAAACCCGCGAGGCTTTCTCTGAAAAAGAATTGAATCTGATACGTGATAATGCTGATGATTTTATTCTGCCGCTGTTTGTCATTGCGATTGCGACCGCTTTACGGGAGGGCGATATCTGCACTTTGAAATGGTCAGATATTGATTTCGAAAAAGAACTGATTATCAGAAAAATGCACAAGACCGGCAAGTACGTGGAAATTCCGATGATACCGCCTTTAAAAGAATACTTGCTTGAGCTGCAGGAGAAAATGGAAGAGGCCGAAGATCATTCTGAATATGTTCTTCCGGAACACGCCCGGATGTACCAGCAGAACAGCTCCGGCATTTCATACCGCATTAAGCATTTTCTGGAGCAGAAGTGCGGCATAAAGACTACAAAATCCCCGGAAGGCCGCAGCCGCTCGGTATCAATAAAAGATCTGCACAGCTGCCGCCATACATTCTGTTACTATGCAGGAGTGTACGGCATTCCGCTGAATGTGGTGCAAAGTATCGTCGGACATATGACTCCGGAAATGACGAAGCATTACTCTGCACACGCCAGTTTGGAAGTAAAACGTGAAAAGATGAAGCAGCTTCCGGCTTTTATGGCTCTGCGTCCATCAAAGAGATTACCCGCCGCAAATGATGAAACTTCAACCTTGCGCAGGAAACTCAAAACAGCTCTTGACCGCATGGATCAAAAACAGCTGGAAGTCATTGAAGCTCTGCTTCAAGAATTAGCTAAAGAAAATCTGCAGACCGGAGGTAAAGCATGAAAAAATTTTGTAAATATCACCTTTATAGTAATTTTGAAATCATGGCTCGGGCAAAGGAAGACGTTTTTCTATCTGCCTATTGTGAATGCTTATCGATGTTTGAATCTTTTTTTGCATACCACACCTTAAAAGATGCACCATCAAAAGAATTCAATGACTGTAGAAAAGAACTTCAGAAGGACTCAAGATATATTAGAAAACAATTAAATAAAATAATTGAAGCTTTGGAAAAAACGAAAATATACGATGAATTACCTGAAGCTCCAACTATATCAGTAGATGACTTGGTATGTAGAGAAAAATTTATTTATTACAAAAATAAAGCGATTGCACTTGAACATGAATTTGCCTATGCCAGCAAAGTATATCTTACCTTGATATTGCCGTTCATATATAAAATGCTGGAAATGAACGTAACCCCAGAAATGTTTTTGGGCAATAAAGGAACTTTGCAGCTTGAAAAAATTCTCAAACGTCATCTAAGTCACCTGAAAAGTGGAAAAACATTGCATGAAAAAGTTGCAAAACGTGCAGAACAGGAAAAAAATGAGTTGCTCTCCATCTATAACAGAATAAAAGAGGAAGAAGAATACAAAGGGCACCCCAAAAAGACTAAACATGCGGCATTGCTTGAATTTTGCTTAAAAACTGGAATCATTGCAAAATCTGTAGAAATGGAAATTTCTTCTTTACAGTGTGCTTCTTCCGATAAAGATAAAAAATTATTGCAAACATTTCATGATTTGAAACAAACTCTCGAAAATTCGAAAACATCTGATGCAAGTTCATTTTTTACTCCTTACCCGTCATTGAAAGGTTTTAAACAAAAAATGCTTCGTCAAATCAGACAACGGCTTAACACTGCTGAACTATTCCAGTAATTGTAATGTTTTTAGGTGTTCCTCCCCGTTTTTGTTTATTTGAGTAGAAAAGCGTCAATTTTATATTGAAAATATTGTAAATATTTGTAAATAAACACTTTAAAAACATTTAAACATGACATATATTATGTGCATGGAAGAAAAATCTACCATAAAACCAAATGAGCAGATAAAAAATCTACTCAAAAAAAGAAAGGACATAATATATGTCAAAAAAACAAATTCCGGACGCGGTCCGGGCTGCAGCTGCAGGGATGCTTGCTCCCTTCGGCGTGGATCTGGAAAAGATCCTGGCAGCTGAATCCCAAAACGAGCAAGCAGAGGTTCGGTACCTGTCGGTCGCCGATGTCGAAGCAAAGTACGGACTGAAACGTTGGACTCTTCACCGGTTGATCAAAGCTGGGAAGATTTCGGCAGCCAAAACATCTGCGGCGAGAGCAGGCAAGGTGTTAGTGGAAGCATCATCAGTCGAGCGTTTCCTGCGGGCATCAAAATCCAACCGGAGGGCGCGGGCATGAAAACAAAAAAAGAATGCCGACTCACAGCGTCAACTGTGAAATCGGCGATAACCGTAGTCCGTACTACTGTACATAATATAGTGCGTGAAATGAATTTTTCAAATCGCATTTCTCCGGAAGGAGGTCTGCGATGAAAAACACTGTATTATCATCACGTTTCAGTAACCTGTCCAACAGAGATGCCGCCATCAGATTGCTGAAAAGTATCCCCGCAGATCTGCCATACCCGGATTGGTTCAGGGTGGCGGCAGCACTGAAGAACTCTGACGTTGAATTTGAAGAATTTGACAGCTGGTGTCAAACTGCGCCCGATAAATACGACGGCACCACCGCAGAACAAGTATGGGATGATGCTGCCGCATACGGCAAACCGGAAATTACTCTCGGTACGCTCCGTTTCATTGCAGCGCAGTACAATGGTACAATTGTCCCTGCTCCGCAAGAGATGCTTCCTCCTCCGGAAACGGAGGAAGAACAGGCTACGCAGATCGCTGAATTTTGGACAACAATGTTTCGTTCAGGAGAATCCTTCGAGCTTGTAACCAAGGTTGGGGTCAACGATAAGGGGCGAGCCGTCCCATGCCGATCCGCCGATCAGATTCTCACCTTGAGCGATTTCGCAAATATCGACGAGTGTCTTCGGGTAGTTCAATCCTACCGTAAAGGAGCGTGGATCTCGCTGAATCCTGTCAGTCAGCAGATAAAGAAGAAAGCCCCCACTGACTCTGAAGTAACGGACTACCGCCACGCTCTTGTCGAGGCTGATGATCTTTCACAAGATGAGCAGTGGCAGCAGCTCCGAGAGCTGAATCTGCCGGTTCTCGCAGTCGTGTGGTCTGGCGGAAAAAGCTTGCATATCATCGTAAAAATTGATGCTGGAAATGACGTTAAGTTGTATCGTGAACGCATCGCTAAACTGTATGCGTTTCTGGAGCAGAAAGGGTTTCCTGCCGACCGAGCCAATAAAAAACCCAGCCGTCTTACTCGGCTGCCCGGGGTACGTCGCGAAGGAGATATGCAATATCTGGTGTCTGGCAGTTGGGGTTATCCTGATTGGCAGTCTTTTGAAAAAGTTGAGCTGTCAGCGCGAACAAATTCAGCGGAGTCTCCCCAAAAGTCAATGCCGATAATAAAAGAGGAATCGCTTATCAGCAACTATGGTTATCCATTCAGTATAACAAAGTCAGGAGGAATTGCAGAGTTAAATCAGAACTTCTTTGCAGCATATACCCAACAGAAACAGCAACTTATGTATTCGGATGGATCCTTCTGGAAATATGATCCAGCTACCGGGCTTTGGCGGCAAGTTGCAGATGCTCAAATGAATAATTTGATTGCGGCATCAACTCGAGAGTTCGGCAAGCAATATAACGTCGATCTTTCATCGCGGATTACAGCCTCTGTCTGCCGCTCCATAAAATCATTTATGGAACCAGAGCAACCTGATCCGTTTAAGA
>JAZONW010000018.1:0-22863 GCA_045654745.1 Victivallaceae bacterium
CGGTGCCGGCGGACTTTCTTCCAGCGTGGGTGAAATGGCGGAAGTTTCCGGCGGATGCCGCATCGATCTTGCCAAAGCTCCGCTGAAATACGACGGCCTGCAGCCCTGGGAGATACTGGTTTCCGAAGCCCAGGAGAGAATGAGTTTCGCAGTGCCGCCAGAAAAAATCGAAGAATTCAAAAAACTTGCCGCCGAAAGAGACGTGGAAGTTTCCGTAATGGGTGAATTTACCGACAGCGGTATGTTTCACGTTATGTACGGCGATACCACCGTCGGCTGTATCAGTATGGAATTCATGCACGACGGCCTGCCCAAAATGCACCTCAAAGCCGTCTGGCAGGCTCCGCATTTTGACGAACCGGATTTCGCCGGCAGAGATTACGGCAAAGACCTCATCGCTATGGCGGGCCAGCTCAATATCGCCAGCTGCGAATACAAAGCCCGTCAGTACGACCACGAAGTCAAAGGCCTTTCGGTCACCAAACCTTATATCGGCAAATGCCGGGATGTGGCCGCCGATGCCACTGTGACTATGATTGAACCTCTCAGCACCGAAGGCATCGTGCTTTCTTCGGCGATCCTGCCCCGTCACGGTGATATCGACACCTACTGGATGACTGCTTCCAGCATCGACCTTGCGGTGCGTAAAGTTATTTCCGTGGGCGGTTCGATGAGCCGTATCGCCGGTCTGGATAACTTCTGCTGGCCGGATCCGGTGCAGAGTGAAAAAACTCCCGACGGTGAATACAAACTTGCCCAGCTGGTGCGGGCAAATCAGGCACTTTACGATTTCACCAAAAAATACAAAGTGCCCTGTGTTTCCGGCAAGGATTCGATGAAAAACGACAGTACCCGCGGCGGACGCAAGATCTCCATCCCGCCCTCACTGCTTTTCAGCGTGATCGCCAAAATGGATGACATCCGCCTTGCCCAGACTATGGATTTCAAAAATCCGGGCGACCTGATCTACGTCCTCGGTGTCACCAAACCCGAACTGGGCGGTTCGGAATATTTCAATATGCTCGGTGCCGTAGGCAACAATGTGCCGAAAGTCGATGCCGATTATGCTTTGAAACTTTATGACAAGGTGATCGATGCCACCCGCAAACAGATCCCCAACGCTCTGGCAACTCCTTCCCTGGGCGGTCTCGGGATCGTCTTTGCCAAAATGGCAATGGCGGGCAGACTCGGCGCTGAGATCGATCTCGATGCTGTGCCGTCACAGGATATCTCCAATGCCGCCGAAGTGCTGTTTTCTGAATCCAACGCCCGCTTTGTGGCGACGGTTTCTCCGGCAGACCGGGCGGAATTTGAAGCAGCTCTGGCAGGTACCGATTTCGCCTGCATCGGCAAAGTCACCGCAGGCGACACTCTGAAAATAACCGGTAGAGGAGCCGGTTTGGAAATCGGATTGAGCGATCTGCTCGACAGTTACAAAGGAACTCTCGATCAGATCTGACGCCCGATCCATCACAAGTCAAATCATGGAGGAGGATTGACTATGGAGGATTTCGTCGGAAAAACCAACGGGGATGCCAGTGCCCTGGTGGAAAAAAACATGAGGCTGGTGTTGAAAATCGCCAACGATTTTCTGGGCCGCGGCTTGCCGTGGGACGACCTTGTTTCAGAGGGGAACAGGGGACTTATCACTGCGGCAAACCGTTTCAACCCGGCGCGCGGGGCGAAATTCAGTACTTACAGTTCGTGGTGGATCAAGCAGACCATCCGTCAGGCGCTGGCGGAGCAGGTCGGCACCATCAGAGTGCCCATCGGCACCCAACTGCACTGGCGGCGGATCAAACGCCGGGAAAAAGAACTCCGGGAATCCCTCGGCAGAGAGCCGGAGGATGCCGAAATCGCCGCCGCCTGCAATCTGCCGCTGGCAACTGTCAAACGGTTGCGCAACCGCCGCAAAATAGACATTCAGAGCCTCAATGCTGCAGTTTCGGACGAAGAGAGCGAAAGTGCGGAATTTATGGATCTGCTGGCGGATGAAAAAACCCCGCCGCCGGATCAGCAGCAGCTCCGGGAGGAAGATATCCAGCAGTTGACCGAACTGCTCAACCGTCTGCCGGAAAGAGAGCAGATGATACTCAATCTCCGTTTCGGACTGGATGGCGAACCTATCCACACGCTGGAAGAAGTCGGCAAAATCATCGGCTGTACCAATGAAAGAGTCCGGCAGATCCAGAATCAGGCTTTGCGTAAATTGCAGATCCGGATGATCAGAAACAAATAAACTTTGTATATGAGCAGTGATTTCAGACATCTGTATATCAAAGTGGCAGAAGCGGTCACCCGGTGCGGTATGATCCGTGATGGAGACCGCATCCTGTGCGGTATTTCCGGCGGGCTGGACAGTATGGTGATGTTTCTGGCGTTGTCGGAACTGCGTAAAACTGCTCCGGTCAAATTTACTCTGACCGGGGCGGTTTTTGACCCCGGCTATCCCGGTTTTGATACTGCCGCGGTGGAAAAATTCTGCCGCAGCTGCGGCGGAGATTTCGCCAGCGTCAAAATGGATATGGCATCGCTGATAGCAGAGAAAAAATGGGAAAAATCTCCCTGTGTACTCTGTTCAAGACTGCGCCGGGGCAAACTGTACGGCCTCGCCGGTGAACTCGGATGCAATTCACTTGCTCTCGGTCATCATCTGGATGATGCATTGGCATCATTTTTTATGAGCCTCTGCCGCGGGCAGGGGATAAGTTCCATGGCTCCCGTTGTGGAAGCCAAAAGCGACAGAGCCGTGCGGATCATCCGGCCGATGATCTACGCTCCGGAAAAACTGGTCAAAAGTGCCGCCGCAGAATGCGGTATCACTCCCGGCGGAGATTGCCCCTACAAAGAGCAGCTGCTCCGCTCCGGCGACCGGGAATATTTCCGGCGGCTGACTGACACTCTGGCTGAAAAAATCCCGGATGTCAGAGCAAATATATTACATTCATTCGGCAGGGTCGAGTGCGATCACCTGCCCGGATTTTAAAGAGAGAGGTACTTGCTATGTTATGTGACAGATGCGGCAGAAATGAAGCAAATATGCATATCAATTCCATTCGCGAAGGCAAAAAAGTTACGATAAATCTCTGCTCGGAATGTGCGATCAAAGATGATGCCGCGGAAATCATCACCAGTGACCTTTCCGAGCATCTGCTGGGATTTCTGGTCAATCAGCTCGGAGTCAGAGACCGGGGCGATCAGGTGGCAGTCTGTCCGGCGTGCGGCTGGAAAATCAGCGATCTGCAGCGCACCCGCGGTATGCTGGGCTGTCCGGAGTGTTACAACGCCTTTGCCGGTATGATCTCTCTGCTCAAAGACAACTGCACCGGCAGCATACACGTCGGCAAGCGTTCCGCCCATGCCGGAGTCAACACCGAGGCAGAAGCGATCAAACTTGCCGAACTCAAAACTGCCCTTGCCCGGTGTGTGCGTGAAGAAAATTACGAAAAAGCCGCCGAATACCGCGACCGTATCGCCGAACTGGAAAACAAGCTGAAAGAGGATAATGGCCAATGAGATCCGGTTCGACAGACAAACTTTTTCTCCGCCGGTCAAATATCCTGCCCGCCGGTGGCGAAAGCGACGGGACGGTGCTTTCCTGCAATATGATACTTGCCAGAAATATCACCGGGTATCCCTTTCCGCAGGCGGCTCCGGTGCAGGCCAGAGAGGAGATCGCCCGAAAGGTCTTTGCCGCGGCAGAGGAGTGCGGGGATTTCAGCCGCTTTGACATTGATCCGCTGCTGCCTTCCGAGAGACAAATGCTTTGCGAACGCCGCCTTGCCGACAGCGTTGCCGCCTCATCCCTTGCCGGCAGCTGTGCCGGAGTCGCTGTCAGCGATGATGAAAAATTGAGCGTGCTGGTCAACGGTGAAGATCATTTGCACATCACTCTCAACGCTCCCGGGATGAAACTGCGGGAATTGTGGCACAACGCCAACAGTTTTGACGATCTTATGGGCAAAAAACTGGATTATGTTTTTGACCATAAAAGGGGATTTCTCACCGCCCGTCCGGAAATTTCCGGTACCGGTATGCGGGCATCGGTGATCGTACATCTGCCGGGGCTGGTGATGACGGATAAACTGGATGCCACCAGATCCGGATTGTATGAACTCGGTTTTGATTTCCAGAGTACTTACAGCAATGACCGGTACGATCCGGGCAATATTTATACCATCAGCAACCGCATCACTCTCGGCGAGAGCGAAGGACAGATCATCGACCAGCTCTGTGCCGCAGTGGCGGATACCGCCGGCTTTGAAAAAAATGCCAGAGAGGAGATCCTTGCATCCGACCGCAACAGAATACTCGATTTCGCCGGCAAGGCTTACGGAGTTTTGAAATATTCCTACAAATTGTCCTACGTCGAAGCGATGCAGAATCTTTCCGGGCTGATGCTTGGGGCGGAACTGCAGCTTTTCCGGGAACTGGATGTCGATGCGGTGAATACGCTTTTTATTTCGTCTATGCCGGGGCATTTGCAGAAACTTGCCCAGAAAGAATTGGATCTGGATGAGGCAAAAGCATTCCGGGCGACGATGTTCCGCAGTAAAACCGGCAAATAACTATTACTTGCAACTTGCCGTTTCCGGAATTACATTATATAAAAGGGTGTAAACAGTACAAAACAGGCAGTACGCAGTACAAACGTCTGCCGGTATATAAATCATCAGGGGGGAATGTTATGACAGAGGAAATCGCCTCGCATATCGCTGATTTTGCAGCTTATGCCAAATACTGGGGCTTGCTGCTGATTTTTATTTTTATGGCCATTGAGAGTTCTTTCATCCCTTTTCCCAGCGAAGTGGTGATGATCCCGGCGGGATTTCTCGCCGCCAGAGGAGAAATGCTCACCGGCAATATGTATGTCGATTGTCTGCTGGCGGTCATCGCCGGACTGCTGGGCAGTCTGGCGGGAGCGTATGTCAATTATTTTCTGGCGGTTTCTGCCGGCAGGAAGTTTCTCTACGCCTACGGCAAATACTTTTTCCTCTCTCCGGAAACTTTGCAGAGATCAGAGGAAATTTTCCGCAAATACGGTGATATGGCGACATTTGTCTGCCGTCTGCTGCCCGCCATACGGCAGTTGATCTCCATTCCGGCAGGATTGGCAAAAATGGATTTCCGGAGATTTTCCTTTTTTACCGGACTCGGAGCCGGTCTGTGGATCATCATCCTGACCGCGATCGGGGCGGCACTGGGGGTGAGATCAGCAAATCTTTCTTATGTCGAACTGGTGGAAAAAGGCAAGATCGTCATTTCCGAAAATTACATCTGGATATTGATTCTGCTGGCAGTTTTCTGCGGAGCATATATATTCATTCATAAACTGGTGATGAAAAAGGAATTGAAATAACCTATGCGATACAATCCGGAAAAACACCGCCTGCCGGTATGCAGAGTCGATGGTATATTGCTGGTTGACAAACCGGCGGAGTGGACAAGTTTTGACGTGGTCAATTTTGTCAGAAGCCGTTTCAATGTACCCAAAGTGGGACACTGCGGCACGCTCGATCCGGCGGCGACCGGACTTCTGGTGCTGGTACTGGGCAAATTCACCGCTTACAGCAGCCGTTTCAGCGGCGAAGACAAAACTTATCTCGCGTCGGTACGCCTGGGAGTGGAAACTGATTCCGGGGATATGCAGGGCAAAATAATCGCCGAAAAAAGCACTGCCGGTATCACCAATGCCGCCTGCCGCGAAGCGGTATTGAGTTTTCTGGGTGAGAGTATGCAGCTGCCGCCGATGGTTTCGGCGGTGAAAGTCGGCGGCAAAAAACTTTACGAACTCGCCCGCAAAGGCGTGGAAGTTGAACGTGAACCGCGGCCGATAACGATCCACGATATAAAAATCAATTCCTGCGAAGTGCCGGATTGCGAATTTGAAGTCAAATGTTCCAAGGGTACTTACATCCGCACACTGGCTTCAGATATCGGCAGAAAACTCGGCTGCGGCGGGGTGCTGACCTCTCTGCGCCGGCTGCAAAGCGGCAGATTTGAGCTGAAAAATGCCATCGCACTGGAAACTCTTAAAAATATGGATCAGACAGAATTTTCCGGAGTCGTCGCCGGACAATTGCTTGCTCTGGCAGGGGAAAAAATATGAAAAAAGAAAATATTTCCATCAACGATATCGAAAACGCCATCCAGTCCGCCGGAAATGAATTCACTCTGGCGGAAGTGATGAAAAAACTGGGCAACAGATCCGCCGCTTTGCAGTCGCGTCTTGTCCGCCTGCTGGATGGCGATGAGAGGTTTTTCAACTCCGGAAATCAGTATATCACCAGAGAGAAGTTTTTTAACGGTATGAAATTCATCATCACTCCGGACGAGTGGGAAATTTCACAGGGGGTGCTTTTCCCCGGTCACCGCTTTATTCCCTTTACCGACCCGGAAGTTTTTCCCTCTGAAATAACCTTGAGTGTTGACGGTGTTACCGCTGCCAAAAAAGATATTTCCCTGCCGCTGGGACAGGCTTTTCATTACCATCTGCTGCTGGGGTCGGAGCAGATTTTTGACTTTTTCATCGCCGAAAACCCCGCCAATGCTTATCTGGCAAAGGTCAAAAACAGTGCCGAAAATGTCACCCTTGCGGTATTTGATATGGCAGATTTTTACCGGATAAATGATTTTGCTTTCGGCGATGCCCTGCTCTGTCAGGTCAGAGATTTTGCTTCCGGCAAGATCGAATGTACCTGCCTTGCCGGAAACAACCGTTCCAGCCGCCAACTCAAAACCGCAGTGGCGGCACTGGATAAAGCCATGGTCAATGTCTGCACCCGCTTTGAAAAATATCCCGATATCCCCGAGCAGATCGCCTGGGCGGTTTATTTTGCACAGGAATGTGATACGACAGCGTTTTCGCTCGATGAATTTCTGCACAACACCACCCGCGTTGCCATCGACAGTGACGGCGATCACGCTGTTTTTGTGGAAATCCCCGTTGATCCGGCCAATACCGACGGCGGGATAAAGGATATGATTTCCATTTCCGGCGGCGAAACCGGCAGTGCCGCCGCCATTTTGCGGGCGATCGGCAGTACCTATACCGAGGTGGAAATGGAATCTTTTATGCTCGATGCCTGTTACAGTTATCTGGCAGATTTCGATGGTTTTTTCAAACGCTTTTTCGGTGCCGCCGTTTTTGCCGACGACGCCCAGGAAGCAGTCTTTTACAACCTGCTGGCAGAGAAATTTGAAACTCTGCAGGAAAATTACAACCGCAATGATGATGAAATCAAAGCCCCAGTACGGGCAGATATTCTGGAAATGATCGAAAACCGTCAGGAATTTTTTGACGGCATCGCCGCTTCCGGAGGCGATCCGGAAAAACTCGACGGCGAATTACTGCGGGAGTGTGCCGCACTTTCCCTGCGGCTCGACCGCACTTTGCAGATGCTCAACGATCCGGCGTACACCCCCGCCAGAGCCGAAACAGATGCCCTCGGCAGTGCGGTGGATACCGAACTCGACCGGATGGAGGAAATATTGGAAATTTTAGGCAATAATGTCAATAAATAAAAGGTATGGATATGACAAAACAACTTTTGAGCGGCAACGAAGCTGTCGCCCTCGCCGCATTTGACTGCGGCGTGAATCTCGGCTGCGGTTATCCCGGCACTCCTTCGTCGGAGATCCTTGACGAATTCTGCAAACTCGGCGGCAATGCCGAATGGGAACCCAACGAAAAATGTGCTCTGGAAACCGCCATCGGTGTCGCCCTTGCCGGCGGCAGAGCCGTAACCACGATGAAACACGTCGGTCTCAATGTCGCCGCCGATCCCTTTTTTACCATCGCTTACAGCGGTACTCCGGGCGGACTGGTGGTGATCAGTGCCGACGACCCCGGTATGGCTTCCAGCCAGAATGAGCAGGACAACCGCCGCTATGCTGTCGCCGCCGGGGTGCCGATGTTTGAACCTGCCGACAGTCAGGAGTGCTACGATCTGCTCTGTGCCGCATTTGAACTGGCGGACAAGTTCCGCAGTCCGGTGCTTTTCCGTATGACTACCAGAGTGTGCCATTCCAAATGTATCGTCGAACGCCGCAAAGCATCTCCCGATGCCCTGCGTACCGGTTCTTATACCATCGACACCAGATCCAACGTTATGGTGCCGGCGTTTGCCAAACTCGCCCACCGCAGACTGCGGGCAGACCTCAAAGCTATGCAGGAAATCAACGAAAATGGTGATTATTCCATCATCACTGAAAATTCCGCTGATCTCGGTATCGTAACTTCCGGCGTGGCTTATCAGCACGCTCTGGAAGCCGCCCCCGAAGCATCCTTTTTCAAGCTGGGTTTCACCTATCCCCTGCCGGAAAAGGCCCTGAAAAATTTCGCCGCCAAAGTCAAACGCCTCGTGGTGGTCGAGGAAGGCGATCCGGTTCTGACCGAAGCCCTGCTCGCTATGGGTATCGCCGTTGACCGCTGTGAAGAAGTTTTCCGTTTCGGCGAACTCAATGTGGAGAGAGTCCGCAAAATGATTGCCCACGATGTTTCACCCGATCCGGTGCCGCCGGTCGCGGGCAAGCCGCCGCAACTCTGCCCCGGCTGTCCCCACCGCAAAACTTTTGAAGTCCTGCGGGATCTCGGCTGTATCGTTTCCGGAGACATCGGCTGTTATACTCTGGGCGTGATGCCGCCATTCAATGCCATCCACAGCTGCGTCTGTATGGGGGCAAGCGTCACCGTCGGTATCGGTCTGCGTAAAATGCTGCCGGAATCCGAAGCCCGCAAAGTCGTCAGTGTCATCGGCGACAGTACCTTTTTTCACACCGGTATCAACGGCATCGTGGAAATGGTTTACAATCCGCCGGAAACCGGCCACGTGGTCATCATCCTTGACAACCGCATCACCGCTATGACCGGTATGCAGGAAAATCCCGGTACCGGACATAAACTTGACCACGTCACTCCGGCAAAACAACTTATTCCCGAAGACATCGTCAAAGGTATCGGCGTGGATTTCGTGGCAGTGGTGGATTCCACTGCGGAAACTGAAAAATTCAAAGCACTGGTATCCGAGTGCTGTGCCAGCAACCGGACAAGTGTCATAGTCGTCCGCCGTCCCTGCGTACTGGCGGCTGTCCGCAGCAAGAAAAATTGAGCACGAGGTCAAAAAATGGCTTGCAATTGCAATAAAATCACCAACATCATCGTTTCCGGCCTGGGCGGACAGGGTGTCCTCAAGGTCACTGATATTATCGCCGATGTGCTTTTCCGCAACGGCTATGACATCAAAAAAAGCGAAGTCCACGGTATGAGCCAGCGGGGCGGATCGGTTTCCAGCGAAGTCCGTTTCGGCTGCAAAGTCGCCAGTCCGATGGTGCCTTACGGCGAATGTGACATCCTCGCGGTGCTGCAGCAGGATCAGGTGGAAGTCGTGCTGGGCAAATTGAAATCCGGCGGCGTCCTCATCACTCCGGATGACATCCCGGTCGATAAACTTTTCAACCCCAAAGCACTCAATATTATGATGCTGGGGGCGATTTCCCGCTATATGGATATTCCGGAAGACCACTGGGGCGAAGCCATCAAAAATGCTCTGCCGGAAAAAGTCCACGCCGGCAATCTGGAAATGTTTGCCCTGGGCAGAGGCGAGCTGTAACATAACCATCCAAACCGGAATAAAGAAAATGAAATATACCAAACTCAAAGACATTGCTTCCAACAAGGAAATCATTGCATCCGCCAAGGTAAATCTGGCAGGCAAATGGGGCAAAGCCGCATTGACACTGTTTATTTTCACCCTTATTCCGGTAGTGGAAAAAATCCTCGACAAAGGTTTGGAATACAGCATCAACTGGTTTTTGGGTGCGGGGATCGACATCCTTGGGGTGCTGGTGATCACAACTGCACTGCTTACGCTTACGATGATAGTGTTTTCACCGCTGTATGCACTGTCAGTGCCGCGTTATTTTATCGCCCTCAACCGCGGTATTGAACTTTCCCGCGGCGATTGCATAAAGCACGCATTTGTCCGCATCGGCAGCTGGTGTTTCACCGGAATCCTGGCAGGGTTGATCATTTTTGGCAAAACCCTGCTGCTGATCGTGCCGGGAATATTGGCGGGGTACGATTATATGTTCGGTTACTGGTGCCTTGCGGATGATCCTGAACTCGGTGCGCGCGACGCATTACGCCGCAGTCGGGCATTGGTGTACGGACACCGCTGGCAGGCTTTTTGTCTGGTTTTGCGTCTGGCTTGTCTGGGATTTCTGGTCATACTCGCTTTTGCTCTGATCACTGTCGGGATAATGCTGCTTGCCGTTTTGAGTCCGCTGGTACAACTGCTTTTTCTGCTGCTTTTGGTACCGGGGTTTCTGGTGGCGGTGTTGTTTCTCGCAACATATTTCAGCACTGTCATTTCCAGATTTTACCTTGAACTTCTGCCGGAGGAAAATGAGGAATCGTCCGCTGTCCTGCCGCCGAAAAGGAGATCTTTCACTGTCAGAAAGCGTTTCTTTTCTGCGGTTGCGGGATATGTCTGCTATCTGATTTTCGGTCTGGCTGTCGCCTTTACAGTGTTTCACGCCGAAAAAGCAATGTTTGCGGCAGAGCAATGCGACACCTGTACCGGAGGGCAATGTGCTTGCGGCAATGATTAATGCAAAAAAAATCAAGAAAAAAACAAAAAAACTTGACTTTTGAGAAATCATATAGTAAATTATACACTGTAACGTGCGGAAAGGTTTACTTCCGCAATGATCTTGAAAAAAGAACATAGTCAACCAAATTAATAAAAAAAGAGGTTTGAAATGTCCACAATTGCTGAAAGAGTGAAAAACATCGTTGTCGAACAGCTCCAGGTTTCTGCTGAACAGGTTACCGAAGATGCCAAATTCGTCGAAGATCTCGGCGCTGATTCTCTGGATCAGGTCGAACTGGTCATGGCACTGGAAGAAGAATTCGGCGCTGATATCGCTGATGACGATGCCGAAAAGCTGACCACCGTCGGCGACGCGATCAAATATATCGAATCCAAAGGCGAATAATCAGCCTGCCCCGTATCGGGGATATGGATCATTGTTGCGGAACTCCCTGCCTCGACTGCAGAGGGGTTCCCGCAGTGCGATGGCGAACCGCCGGAGCAGTTTTTGCAGACATTCGTGCAAGACTTCTTCTGGTGGTTCGTTTGCTTTATATACAGTTTTTATCAGGTTTAATCGATGAGTGAAAGAAGAGTTGTTGTGACAGGATGCGGGGTGCTTTCCTGCGTCGGAAACAATGTCGCGGATTTCTGGGATGCACTCGTAAACGGCCGTTGCGGCCTCGGTCCCATCACCCGCTTCGATGCCACCGGCTATAAAACCACCATCGCCGGTGAAATCTAGGATTTGAATTTAGAGGAACATATCCCGGCCAAAGAAATCAAACGCCTGGATCCTTTTTGCCATTATGCGATCATAGCCACTGACGAAGCTCTGGATTCTGCCGGACTGCCCCGCGATCTGCGGGAGTGTCCCGATGTCGATCCCGCCCGGGTCGGCGTGATCGTTTCCAGCGGTATCGGCGGACTCAGCACCCTGTGCGAACAGCATCAGAAATTGCTGGAGCAGGGACCCGGCAGAGTTTCTCCGCTGCTTATCCCGATGATGATTTGCGACATTTCTTCCGGAAATATTTCCATCCGTACCGGTGCTGGCGGTCCCAATTTCAGCATTTGCACCGCCTGTGCAACTGCCACCCACTCTATCGGCGAATCGTTTTGGGCGATCAAACGCAACGATGCCGACATTATGATCTGCGGCGGAGCCGAAGCTCCTGTCGTGCCGATCGGTGTCGCCGGTTTCTGCTCGATGAAAGCAATGAGTACCCGCAACGATGATCCGAAACACGCCAGCCGGCCTTTTGACAAAAACCGCGACGGTTTCGTGATGAGCGAAGGTGCCGGTGTGCTTATCCTCGAAGAACTCGAACACGCCAAACGCCGCGGCGCCACCATCCTGGCTGAAGTCGCCGGATACGGTGCCACCGCCGACGGTTATCATATCACCAGTCCTGCTCCGGATGGTTCCGGTGCGGCGCGTGCTATGAAAGAAGCCCTGCGCAATGCCGGTATGCAGCCCGATGAAATCGATTATATCAACGCTCACGGCACCAGTACCGGACTCAATGACAAATATGAAACGCTTGCCATCAAGAGTGTTTTCGGCGAGAAACCGCAGTGTGCGGTCAGCAGTACCAAAGGTACTACCGGTCACGCTCTCGGCGCCGCCGGCGGTCTGGAATCCATCGCCTGTATCAAGGCTATTCAGACCGGTACCGTGCCGCCGACTATCAATTACGAAACTCCCGATCCCGAATGCGATCTCGACATCACCCCCAATGTGGCGGTGAAACGCGAGATCCGGGCAGCATTGAACTGCAACCTCGGTTTCGGCGGACACAACGGTGTCCTGATTTTCAAGCGTTATGAAAACTAACAGCCAATCTCAAGGAGACAGCATGAGAAAAACAGCGATTTTTGCCGGTTTAGTCTGCGGAGTATTGTTCTTTGCCGCAGGATGCACCCCGAATCTGGCTCCCGGTGAACCCGGGGCAAAAGAGGCCACCTGGGAAAAATATATCCTGGATAGTTATCCCGGTTACAAACGCCCGAAAATTGCTCCTCCGGCGATCGTGGACAATGTTTCACCCCGCTTGATCGAATCCGAAGAAGCCAAAGCGGCTGAAGCGGTCGATAAGGCCGCTGATGATGTTGCCCCCGCACCTGCCGCCGATATCGTCGTAACCGAAACTGCGGTCGTTGAAACTGCTCCGGCGGCGGAAACTGCCGCTCCGGCTGTCGATACACCGGCTCCCGCACCCGCACCTGCGGTCGGTTCGACTGTGATCCACGAAGTCAAAGCCGGAGAAACTTTGAGCGGTATCGCCAAAAAATATTACGGCGCCGCGTCAAAGTATTCCATTATCATCAAAGCCAACGGTATCACCGATGCCGGCAAGATCTGCATCGGCACCAAATTGACGATTCCCCAGCTTTGATTTACGGGATCGGCAATTCCTGAATAAAAAAACTCCGTCTGGCAACAGCGGGGTTTTTTTACTCTGATGCGATGAGAGCGATACTGTTTTTTTAGAGCGCAGGAGAGGGACTTTTTTTATGTTTGATTTTTTCAAAAAACGCAAAAGCCAGACTGGACGCTTTGATATCGACAAGTTTGTGGCGATCGCCAACAAAAGTGCGGTACCATCCGTCACAGTGATCGTGGTCGTCTGGGCATTGTGTTCGATGATGCTCACTCTGTCGCTCAAACGCCAGCGGGATTTCTCCGACTGGCAGATCGGTCAGCGCGCTCCGCAGACTTTTTACGCCCGCCGGGATTTCAAGTACACTGATATCGATGCCACCGAAAAACTCCGGCAGGAGGCAAAAGAGCGTACACCGGATCATTTCCGCATCCGGGAGGAACTTTCCCGCCGGATCAAAGAAAACACCGATGAATTTTTTCAGCGGGCGGCGGCACGCAATCAACGCAACAAAGATCTCATCCCTGAAACTACTCCGGTTGCCGGGATCGTCAATCGTGCCACTCCGGCACTGCTGGATGCTCTGGCGGATTTCCGTAATTCCGAAAAAATGCTGGAATTTTTTCGCAAGATGGAAAAAATGTTGGATTCAGGCATCATCCGCAAAAGTGACAAAGCCAGCCGCAAGGCAGGTAAACTGCTCAAAGTTTTTGATACCGCCGGAAGAAGCAACCTCTATCCCAAAAATGTCAGCGAATATCCCGATCCGGAACAGGCGGGGGCAGAACTTGCCATGTTTCTGGATAAAGAGATACTGCAAAAGGAATTCGCTTCACTCCTGACGGCTCTTATCGGCGAAAAAGGCAATCTGGTTTTTGATCCCGCCTCGACTGCCGCCGGAGCAGAAACGGCTATGGCAAAAGTTGTTCCGGTAGTCCGCAACCACCGGCAGAATACGCGGATCATTTCTATGGGCGAAACCATCACCCCCACCAAACGCAGTATGCTGGATGCCGAAAACAAATCCCTGCCGCGGGATTACAAAATCAACCATTGGATTTTCAATCTGGCGGTCAGTTTTGTGATGCTGCTGGTGACGGTTTTTTATCTCGTTGCCCTGCGGCCCAAACTTTTGCAGGACTCCCGCAATGTGCTTATTACAGGTACTATGGTCGCAGTCGGATTGCTGGTAAATTACTCTGCGATCTGGCTTTTTGACTTGCTGGTCCGCAATAACATTGTGACCAATCACGAGCTGCTGTCGATCGCCATCCCGGTCGAACTGCCGATGGTACTGCTGGTGGTGATGCTGGGTTTCCGGTGTGCTATGGCGGTGGGATTTCTCATTGTTTCGGTGACGGTGCTGATGGTGATGCCGGATTCATACAACCAGTTTCATCTGCTTTTCCGCTGGATGATCGTCGGCGGTATATGTTCGCTCTGTGTGGCAAAAGTCGTCAGTTACCGGACATTTTTCCTGCGGGTGTTTTTCTGCTCTCTGATGATAAATCTGCTGATAAACTTTGACCAGATGGTCCATGCTTATCCATTTCAATGGCAGGAAATCAACGAAGGTTTTCAGGTGATGGGGATCAGCAGTTTTGTCAGTGCGGTACTGGCACTGGTGCTGATATTTGTCTTTGAAATCATTTTCAATCTGGATACCAATATGGCACTCACTGTGCTGGGTAATTTCAACCATCCGCTTCTGGAGCAGCTCCGCCGCCGCGCCCCCGGCACGATGAGCCACAGCATCACTGTCGCAACCCTGGCAGAAGATGCCGCCAAAGCCATCCATGCCAACCCGCTGCGTGCCAAAGCCGGAGCGCTGTTTCACGACATCGGCAAAATGGAGCGTCCGGAATACTATACCGAAAACAATCCCGACAGTGCCTTGTTGCACGAGCGTATTTCTCCGGAATTGAGCAGTATCGTAATCAGAGATCACGTTAAAAACGGCTTGAAACTGGCGAGGAAATACCACTTGTACCGTTACATCCGCGATGCGATCGCCACTCATCACGGCAACGATATTGTGAAATTCTTTTACGAGCAGGCGAAAAAAGAGCGTGCCGAAGCCGGAGAGCCGGAAACATCCGTACTTGAAGCCGATTTCCGCTACACCGGTACTCCGCCCGTCGAAAAAGAACTGGTCATACTCTGTCTTGCCGACGCCTGTGAAGCTGCATCCCGCAGTCTGCACGATCCTTCGGAAAGCCGCATCCGCAAACTGGTGGAAGACATCTTTATTTCCCGTCTCCGCGGCGGTCTGCTGAATAACAGCAAACTTTCTCTGCAGGAACTTGATGCAGTCAGAAATTCTTTTGTTGAAACCCTGCTCGGTATCCACCACGGCAGGATCTCCTACGACGAAAAGGAAAAAAATGAAACACCTGATCTTTTCATGGCAGAACCGGATCCTGCCCAGACCCGCAAAAAATAAACTTACCGCATTTGCCGTCAGAGCGGCTGAACTGGCGAAACTCCCCGACGGCGACTGGGATCTGGAGATCCTCTTTACCAATGACCGGGATATGGCGGTATTCAACGCCGATATCGTCGGTCATACCGGTACGACAGATGTGATAACTCTCTCTTATTTTGACGGGGAGTTTCCGGTGATGCCGGGCGAGACCGGTATCGAATTGATAATCAATCCCGATGCGGCGGCAAGGGAAGGGGCGAAACGCAAAAATTCCTCATATCCGGTGGAAATGGCACGCTATCTGGTGCATGGATTGCTGCACAGTGCGGGTTTTGATGATCTTGATCCGGTTTTCCGCCGGACGATGCGCCGCAAAGAATTGCAGCTCTTGCGGAAACTTGCCGCAGAAAATCTCACTCCGGAATCAGTCTTTCCGGCAGAGTAAGACCACTGCTCCGGCGGCGATGCCTTCCTCTCTGCCGGTAAAGCCGAGTTTTTCGGTGGTGGTGAATTTCACTGAAACTTTTTCTTTTGCCATTCCCAGCATTCCGGCGAGATTGTCACGCATTTTTTCCCGCCACGGGGCAAGTTTCGGTTTCTGGGCGATCAGAGTGAGGTCGCAGTTGCAGATCTCATAAGGGGCAAACCGGTCGCTGGCAAGGATATTTTTGAGCAGTATGCCGCTGTCGATGTTTTTGAATTTGCTGTCGCTGTCGGGGAACCACATCCCGATATCTCCCAGTGCGGCGGCACCGAGCAGGGCATCCATCAGGGCGTGGATCGCCACGTCGGCATCGCTGTGCCCGGCAAGCCCCCGGTCTGACGGGATCTCCTCTCCGCAGAGGATAAGTTTCCTGCCGTCGGCAAAAGCGTGGACATCAAATCCCTGACCTATACGCAAATCCATAGATAGAACCTCTCTTTTTTTTCAAATAAAAAAACCCGCTTGCAAACAGCGGGTTTTCTGACGATCACTTATTTCTTTTTGTTGGCGATCGCGGCGGCAACGCGTTCTTTAAGGCGGCTGAGATAAGCTTTGCGGCGCTGACGCTTTTCGATTTTGTTGATCTGCTGACCCATAGTATAAAACCTCATTTTTATAAAAAAATTTGTTACTTGCTTAAAATATATCCCACATTTGGCTAAAAATCAAATTTTTCTTTGCAAAAGGAGTTTATTTTTCTGCAAAGAGCAGTTATCTTATAGCAGTGCCGCCCTTTTTCTGTCGGAAAAGCGGAATGAAATGATAAACAGGGATTTGATATGGCGTTGCGTTTTTTCATCTTGCTTTTGAGCCTGGCCGGGATTTTTTTGCCGGCGTATGGTTTTGTGCCGCCGGATGCCGTGACCACTGACAAGTGGTTCCGCCAATATGCCGATGCTGCCATCGTGCAGATCAGCGGCAGTGAAAAGATCCGCTTTGAAAAAGACGCCACTTCGGCGGCAGAAGAAAGTTACCACTATTTTGTCCTCAACGAAAAAGGCAGGCGGGAACTGCAAACTTTTGAATTCCGATACAACCGGTTTTATTCTGCTGTTGAAATCAAGTCGGTTTCAGTCCGCCGCCGCGGTGCTGACGGCAAATGGCAGACTTTACCGGTGGATACCGCCAAATGCGTGACAGACAAAAGCGATACATCATCTTTGAGATCCAATATCGTTGATCCTGCCGACCGCAAACTGGTCGTTGTTATGCCCGATGTGCAGACCGGCGATATTGTTTCTGTCGCCGTTTCGCGCCGGGAGATCCGCCCCCGTATGAAGGGCATCTGGTGCGGTATATTTCTGCTGCAAAACGACTTCCCGATAGTTTCCCACGATCTGGAAATTTCCGCACCGGCAGAACTGCCGCTCAAAAAAAATCTCATCCGCAACGCTCTCCCCGGCACAGTACGCATCCTGCCGGAAACCAGATCCGGCGACCGGATGATCTACCGCTTTGAAGCGGAAAATGTCCCGCGGCTCATCCCTGAACCGGATATGCCTCCGGCTTATCTGTCGTGCCAGAGATTGTGTGTCAGCACCGCAGAAAACTGGCAGGAAATTTCCCGCTGGTACTGGGAAGTGTGCCGCAGTCATATCAATGCGGTTTCGCCTGAAATGCGGGCAAAGGTAAAGGAGTTGACCGCAACTTCTGACGGAGATGATGAAAAAGCCCGGGCAATATTTGATTTTGTTTCCAAAGAGATCCGTTATATGGGATTGACGGCGGAATCCGTTGCTCCGGGATATGAGCCGCACGATGCGGCAATGACTTTTGCCAAACGTTACGGCGTCTGCCGCGACAAGGCGGCACTGCTGGCGGCAATGCTGGAAATTGCCGGATTAAAAAGCCGTCCGGTACTGTTTATGGCAGGTTCGGTCAAAGACAGCGAAGTGCCGGATAATTATTTCAATCACGCCGTTGCCGCCTGGCTGAAACCGGATGGCCGTTGCGTTTTGATGGATCCGACCGACGAATCATCGGTCTCTTATCTGCCTGCCTACGGTGCGGAATGCAGTTATCTGGTGGCACAGGAAAACGGGGCGGAACTTGCCGCCACTCCGCTGCCGGATGCCGGAAAATCCCTCTGCAAAGTGGAAACTTCCGCCGAAGTCAGCGACACCGGTGATCTGCGGGGCAGTTCAACAGTTTCTTTCACCGGGGATTACGACAATATCTACCGGGATTATCTTTCGCGGACAACTCCCGCCGAAAGGGAAAGTTTTTTCCGCCGGGCATTGAGTGCCGCCCTGCCCGGGGCGGAACTGGATGATTTTACCGTCCGTCCCGTCAATATCCGGAATACTGCTGAACCATTGAAAATAAGCTTCACCTTTTCTCTAAAAGATCATCTCCCCGACCATCCCGGCAAAGCTTTGCTCAATATGCCGGAGATCGCCGGAAGCGTTTCGCTTTACCGCAATATCGCCGGAGATGTTTCACTCGGCGACAGAAAATATACCTTGCGCAACGCCCTGCCGTTTACCGTTGCGGAAACGATAACCATCAAACTGCCCGCCGGAGTGCGGATACCGGTACTGCCCAAAAATAAAAAGCGTCAGCAAAAAGATATCGCCGGTTTTGAATGCACTTTTTCCTTTGACGGCGGCGTGCTTAAACGCACTGCCGAACTGGCGGTACGGGCAGTGAGCGTGCCGCCGGAAAAATATCCCGAATACCGTCAACTGCTGGCAGAATTCAGCCGTGAAGCCGCATTTCTGCCGGTGATAAGCGGTTATTCCTTTGAAGATGAAAAAGTGGATTTCCGCCGTCTTTTCCCCGCCGCCGGTGAAATCACCCGCCGGGATGTTACAGACATCTCTTTTGTTGCGGCAGATGAAATGCTCATCACCCGCCGGATACGCAAAGACATCCTCAATTACAGCGGAGTGAAAAGCAATTCTGAAATCACCATACCCTTTTATCCTGACCGGGAAAAAGTTTCCGTCAGTGCAGTCGTCATCCCGCCGGATGGCAAACCGCATATCCTCTCTGACCGGGAGATAAATATCATCGATGCTCCGTCTGCCGCCGATACTCCGCGTTATCCCGGCAAAAAACTTCTGATCGCCAATCTGCCGGCAGTGGCTCCGGGGGCGGCAGTGGAGATAGAGATCACTCTCCGCCGCAAATTTGACGGGCTTGCCGGATTTTCTGCTGATTTCACCAATTACGGTATCGGCAAAAAAGAGTTTGCAGTTACAGTTCCGGAAAATTCCCGCAGCCGGGTTTCCGCCATTCCGACTGATGTGGCAGTAAAAGAAACTTCCGCCGCCGGAAACAGAACCAGTTGTTTCAGCCATTGGAGTTCCAAATACCGCAAGCACGAAAGCAACACCATCTCGGCGTGGATGTCGGATGAAAATGTGACCGTATCTTTCGGCAGTTACGAAACTTATGCCCGCAAGTGGCTCAATGCTCTTTCGGTCAAGAGCCGTACTGCTTCTTTGCAGCTTGATGCGGTTTTTGCCGCACTCAAAATCAAAACTGCCGATCCGCTGGCTGAAAAACTGGCAAAAATCCGGGATTTCGTCGATTCCGGCATCCGTTTTGCCGGGCCGTCAATGCAGGAAACCGCGGCGGGGGCTGTTTCAGAAATCGACGACATTTTGCGTGACGGTTACGGCAACAGTGTGGATCGGGCGGTGGTGATTGCCGCATTGCTCGACCGGGCGGGGATACCGTATAAGTTTGTGGCGGCTTCGGATGTCGGTTATTCGCTGGAAACAGTCCGCCGCCTCAACCGTCTGCCGCAAAATATTTTCACCGCTCTGCTGGTCAAAATTTCCGGAGAAAACATCTACCTCAACAACCGCAGTGATTTCAAAGCACCGATCGGCTCGGTTGCCCACCACGGCTGTATCGGGCTCGATCTTGAAACGGCAAAACTTTTCGCGATCAATGCCGCTTACAAATTTGAAGACCGGATCGAACGAAAAGTATCCATACGCCTGACTCCGGCGGGCGATGCGGCAATCGTACTGACAAAAGTCTATTACGGGAATCCTGCCGCTGTCGCCGGCAGAAAAATTTCAACCCTGACCGGATCCGAATTGCGGCAGCTGATCGAAAAAAAGGTTTCCGGATATTTCCCCGGGGCAGTGATAAAGGGCAGCCCGCAGGTGGATTTCTCCTCTCATCCGGGAAAAATCCGGGTTGAGATCGAAGTGCCGGGATTTGCTTCTGATGCGGGCGGACTGCTCGCTCTCAAACTGCCGCCGGCAGAAACAGGTGCGGTTTTTGCCGGGATCGTACCCGGCAGAAAAACTCCGGTGGGATGCGATGTTTCGCTGACTGTTTCCGGCAGTTATGAAATATATTTCCCTGCCGGATATTTCCCCGTGGACCGGCGCCGCAAACAGCGGCAGGAGCAGATCGGCAATTTTAATTTTTACAGCGATATAGATTATGAACGCGACAGAGTCGTTGTCAAAAGCCGGATCACCCGCCTGCCGGAAATCATCACCCCCGGCAGAGTCAGACAATTGCAGGAAATATCCGATTATCTGAAAAGTCCGGAATACCGGCTGATGCTCTTTGCACCGCTGAAAAAAGGAGAAAAATAATATGCTTATAACAACTCTCGCCGTCGGTCAGCTCGGCACCAACTGCTATCTGGTCAAAAAAGGCGGAAATCTTTATATCATCGATCCCGGCGATGAGCCGCAGGCCATCCTCGATGCCGCAAGACAAATGGGATATCAGCAAGTCGCCGTACTGCTGACCCACGCCCATTTTGACCATATCGGTGCCGCCGGGGAAATCTGCCGCCAACTGGCATTGCCGCATATTTACCTTGCCCCCGGCGACCGGGAACTTTACCGCAGTCCCCTCAATTCGATGCCGCCCTGGTTCGGTGCGGTCAAAGATTTGCCGGAAACGGCGGATTTTGAGGAAAATCCTGACTTTACCGTGCTGGCCATGCCCGGACATTCTCCCGGCGGCAGTGCGTTTGTGTTTGAAAATGATACCGGCGGCAAAGCCGTTTTCTGCGGCGATAGTGTTTTTGCCCGTTCCATCGGCAGGACCGATCTGCCGGGCGGGGATCACGGCACTCTGCTGGCATCCATACGCAAAAATATTGTGACTCTGCCCGGGGATACGGTGCTTTACCCCGGACACGGCGAAGCCACTACTGTGGCGGATGAAATAAGATACAATCCATATTTTAAATAACCAAAGGGAGGGATCGATATGTCCCAATGCGAAGTTTTAAGCAACAGTTGCCTGCACGGTGATTATTTCTGCATCATTTTTGCGGCACCGGAAATCGCCTCTGCGGCAGTCGCCGGGCAGTTTGTCCACGTCCGGATAGATGAAAGACAGGATAAAATGCTCCGGAGACCATTCAGCATCCACGATACCGACCCGGTCAAAGGCACGCTGACTTTAGTTTACAAAAAAGTCGGATTCGGTACTGCGGAATTGAGCCGCAAAAAAGCCGGAGATATCTGCGATATTTTAGGACCGATCGGCAAAGGCTTCACACCTTGCAGTGATGATATCATCCCGGTGGCGGTCGCCGGAGGTTACGGTTCGGCGGCGATGTATCTTTTGCACCGCACTTGTGCCAAACCGGGGGTGTTGCTCATCGGCGCCAGAAACAGCAATGAACTCATCCTCGAAAACGCTTACGGAGATCTGGGCTGGGGAGTGAAAATTTCCACCGATGACGGTTCTGCCGGATACCGCGGCAGAGTTACTGAATTGATCCCGCAGCTGCTGGCGGAAAATCCCGGCAGAAAATTCTTTTTCTACGGCTGCGGCCCGCTGCCTATGCTCAAAAGCCTTGCCGCTGTACTCCGGGAAAACAACCTCGACGGCGAATTGAGTGTGGATCAGGTGATGTGCTGCGGCGTGGGAGCCTGTTTCGGTTGTGTGGTAAAAGTGGCGGATGAAAACAGTCCGGACAAATGGAGTTATGCCCGCAGTTGCGTGGATGGACCGGTTTTCCCGTTGGAAAAATTCTATATGGAGCAGTAAATCATGGCAGATCTGACAACAAAAATCGCGTCACTTACGCTGGCAAATCCGGTAATGACCGCTTCCGGTACTTTCGGCTACGGTATGGAATATGCGGACTTTTACGATTTGAAAAAATTAGGTGCTGTCGTGGTCAAGGGTATCAAAATGGCCCCTTCACACGGCAATCCCACCCCGCGGGTGCACGAAACCACCGGCGGTATGCTCAATGCCATCGGCTTGCAGGGGCCGGGCGTGGATAAGTTTCTGCACGATGAGCATTATCTGCCGGGTCTGCGTAAAACCGGAGCCGCTGTTATTGTCAACATCTGGGGCACCAGCGTGGATGAATACGCCGAAGTCGCTTCCCGTCTGGATGCCGAAAAAGCAGGTATTTCAGCACTGGAAGTCAACATTTCCTGCCCCAATGTCAAAGCCGGCGGTGCGGCATTCGGGACTGATGTGAAACTGGCGGAGGAAGTCATTTCCGCTGTCCGCAAAGCCACCACTTTGCCGATAATCATCAAATTGAGTCCCAATGTGACCGATATCACCGAGTTTGCCCGGGTCGCAGAATCCTGCGGTGCAGATGCCATAAGTTTGATCAATACGCTTTCTGCTATGGCGATCGATATCGAAAAACGCCGTCCGGTGCTTGCCAACAAAACGGGCGGCCTTTCCGGTCCGGCAGTGAAACCGGTGGCGATCCGGATGGTGTATCAGTGTCATCAGGCGGTCAAACTGCCCATCATCGGCATGGGCGGGATCGTCGACGGCAGAGATGCCGTGGAATTTATGCTGGCGGGTGCAACGGCGGTCGCGGTGGGTACGGCAAACTTTGTCGATCCTTTTGCCCCGCTGAAAGTGGTGGAATTCATCAACGACTATATGGACAGGCACGGTTTTGCCACTGTTGCCGATATGGTCGGAGCATTGGAGTAAAAAATGGTCGTGCAATTCAACTGCAGCCGTTGTATTCTGGATATGGTTGCTGACCTTGCGGCAAAATCCACCTCC